>NZ_JBSFLB010000052.1:0-39488 GCF_053598835.1 Streptomyces sp. NPDC001070 | reverse complement strand
GGCCGCCGTACTCCTTGACGGCCTGCTCGTGGCTGTCGAAGGGGCCGGTGAGGACCCGGCCGCTGCCGACGTGCTGGCCGTTGACGCCGACGAAGCCGGACCGGGCGGCCGGAGCCACGCCGGCGCGCCGTCGTCGTAGGCGGCGTCCCGCCCGCGCAGGGGGATCAGGTCGAGCGGGATGCCGCTCCACTCCAGCCAATCGAGCAGACCGGGCAGCTCCTCGGCGCTGCCCGGCGCGACGAAGAACCGCATCCGGTGCCCCGCCAGGGCGACCGGCCCGGTCCGGGGTGCCGGGAAGCGGCCGAGCACCTCGTGCCCCGCCTCCGCGGGGACGTCGAGCGCGTCCGCGTGTTCCAGGGCCATCGGGGCCCGTGAGGCCTGCATGTCCTGCGCAACGGTCCCGGGAGGTCCCGGGTTACGCGGCGTGTCACCGGGAGTGCCCGGGGGGGGGCCGCTGGTCACTCTCCGTGAATTCCCGGGACGCAAGCCTGTTCGCCTATAGCAGACAGTGGGCGTGCTTCCGGCATGGACTGTCCGTGCGGGCGGGTAAGAAATACCTAGTGGGAACGGACGACGGCCATGTCGGACAGGTGGAGCGTTCGCCCTCGGCGTACTGGATAAAGGGCTATCCGCCTGGCCTGCGGGAACATCGTCTCGCACCATCGGGTTGGAGCTGTTGTCGACGGCGCGGGGGTTAACGACCCCGCCAGGTGTCGACGGTTGAAGTGAGCTGCCCCGCTGTGCGGGACTAGCATGCGGAAGGACAGGGAGGGGACACGCCCCTAACTGCCCGACCGCTCTGAGGAGCGATTAACGATGTTCGAGAGGTTCACCGACCGCGCGCGGCGGGTTGTCGTCCTGGCTCAGGAAGAAGCCCGGATGCTCAACCACAACTACATCGGCACCGAGCACATCCTCCTGGGCCTTATCCACGAGGGTGAGGGTGTCGCCGCTAAGGCCCTGGAGAGCCTCGGGATTTCGCTCGAGGCGGTCCGCCAGCAGGTCGAGGAGATCATCGGCCAGGGCCAGCAGGCCCCGTCCGGTCACATCCCCTTCACCCCCCGGGCCAAGAAGGTCCTGGAGCTGTCGCTCCGCGAGGCCCTCCAGCTCGGCCACAACTACATCGGCACGGAGCACATCCTGCTCGGCCTGATCCGCGAGGGCGAGGGTGTCGCCGCCCAGGTCCTCGTGAAGCTGGGCGCCGATCTGAACCGGGTGCGGCAGCAGGTCATCCAGCTGCTCTCCGGCTACCAGGGCAAGGAGGCCGCCACGGCAGGCGGTCCCGCCGAGGGCACTCCCTCGACCTCGCTCGTCCTGGACCAGTTCGGCCGCAACCTCACTCAGGCGGCTCGTGAGACCAAGCTCGACCCGGTCATCGGGCGCGAGAAGGAGATCGAGCGCGTGATGCAGGTGCTGTCGCGCCGCACCAAGAACAACCCCGTCCTCATCGGCGAGCCCGGCGTCGGCAAGACCGCCGTCGTCGAGGGCCTGGCCCAGGCGATCGTCAAGGGCGAGGTCCCGGAGACGCTGAAGGACAAGCAGCTCTACACCCTGGACCTCGGTGCCCTGGTCGCGGGCTCCCGCTACCGCGGTGACTTCGAGGAGCGCCTGAAGAAGGTGCTCAAGGAGATCCGCACCCGCGGCGACATCATCCTGTTCATCGACGAGCTCCACACCCTGGTGGGTGCGGGCGCCGCCGAGGGCGCGATCGACGCCGCCTCGATCCTCAAGCCGATGCTCGCCCGCGGTGAGCTGCAGACCATCGGCGCCACCACGCTCGACGAGTACCGCAAGCACCTGGAGAAGGACGCGGCCCTGGAGCGCCGCTTCCAGCCGATCCAGGTCGCGGAGCCGTCGCTGCCGCACACCATCGAGATCCTCAAGGGCCTGCGGGACCGCTACGAGGCCCACCACCGCGTGTCCATCACGGACGCCGCCCTGGTGGCCGCGGCGACCCTCGCCGACCGCTACATCTCGGACCGCTTCCTGCCGGACAAGGCGATCGACCTGATCGACGAGGCCGGTTCCCGGATGCGCATCCGCCGGATGACCGCTCCGCCGGACCTGCGCGAGTTCGACGAGAAGATCGCCGACGTGCGCCGGGAGAAGGAGTCCGCGATCGACTCCCAGGACTTCGAGAAGGCCGCCTCTCTCCGCGACAAGGAGAAGCAGCTGCTTTCCGCGAAGACCAAGCGGGAGAAGGAGTGGAAGGCCGGCGACATGGACGTCGTCGCCGAGGTCGACGAGGAGCTGATCGCCGAGGTCCTGGCCACCGCCACGGGCATCCCGGTCTTCAAGCTCACCGAGGAGGAGTCCTCGCGTCTGCTGCGCATGGAGGACGAGCTGCACAAGCGCGTCATCGGCCAGAAGGACGCGATCAAGGCCCTCTCGCAGGCCATCCGCCGCACGCGGGCCGGTCTGAAGGACCCCAAGCGCCCCGGTGGCTCGTTCATCTTCGCCGGCCCGTCCGGCGTGGGTAAGACCGAGCTCTCCAAGACGCTCGCCGAGTTCCTCTTCGGCGACGAGGACGCGCTGATCCAGCTCGACATGTCCGAGTTCAGCGAGAAGCACACCGTCTCGCGGCTCTTCGGCTCCCCGCCGGGATACGTCGGCTACGAGGAGGGCGGCCAGCTCACCGAGAAGGTGCGCCGCAAGCCGTTCTCGGTCGTCCTCTTCGACGAGGTCGAGAAGGCCCACCCGGACATCTTCAACAGCCTGCTGCAGATCCTGGAGGACGGTCGTCTGACCGACTCCCAGGGCCGGGTCGTGGACTTCAAGAACACGGTCATCATCATGACCACCAACCTCGGCACCCGGGACATCTCCAAGGGCTTCAACCTCGGCTTCGCGGCCGCGGGTGACGTCAAGACCGGGTACGAGCGGATGAAGGCCAAGGTCGGCGAGGAGCTCAAGCAGCACTTCCGCCCCGAGTTCCTGAACCGTGTGGACGACATCGTGGTCTTCCACCAGCTCAGCGAGGAAGACATCATTCAGATCGTCGACCTCATGATCGCCCGGGTGGACGAGCGCCTCAGGGACAAGGACATGGGCATCGAGCTCAGCCCCGAGGCCAAGAAGCTGCTCGCCAAGAAGGGCTACGACCCGGTGCTGGGCGCCCGGCCGCTGCGCCGGACGATTCAGCGCGAGATCGAGGACGTGCTCTCCGAGAAGATCCTCTTCGGCGAGCTGCGCACCGGTCACATCGTGGTCGTGGGCACCGAGGGCGAGGGCGAGGAGACCAAGTTCACCTTCCGCGGTGAGGAGAAGGTCGCCGTCGCCGACGCGCCGCCGGTCGAGGCGGCCGGCGGTCCGAACCTCAGCAAGGACGCGTAACCGCAAGTAATCCAACGCCGACCGACCCCGTCCGCACATTAGTGCGGACGGGGTCGGTCGCGTTTTGTGTTCCCCATGAAGCCACCCTTGTTCCGCCGGTCGCATTTGTGGAAAGGTGAGCGATGTTCAGCACGGACCCTTCCTTCTCCGTGCCATGGCCGGTGTCGTGCCGTCATTCCAGCAGGCATTCGACTAGATCAGCCGAGAGTGAGGAGAGGCCGCCTTGCCCCTCCACCGGCGCGCCGGCCTCGCCTCCCCCCCACGTAGCTGCGTCTCACGCCGGGGATTGGTTCGTACTTTTCCCGGCGGGTCGAACGCGGAAGGAAACTCTCGTTGAAGGAATCCCCCCATCCGAATTCCGCGCATCCCGGCAGACTGTTCGGCGTCCCCGACGAGGCCCTGTCCGGGGAGATCGGAAACTCCTCGGGAAAGAATGCCGCGCATCAGCCGTTCGAAGAGTTGCTGGCCCGCCATTGGCGGCCGGTCTTCGAGTACGCCGAGTTGTGCACGGTCTCCGGCCACGCCGCCGGGATCCTCGCGTCGGCCGCGTTCACCCGGGTCTTCCTCGACACCCTGCGGCTGACCGGGCCCACGGCCGCCTGGCGCCCCGAACTGCTGATCACCGTCCACAAGATCGCGGAGGAGTGGGCCGAGGACCGCAGGCGTGCCTGGCTGCACCGGCGTCTGCGCCCCCGCCCCGACCAGACAGACCCCCGCCTCGCGATACCGGAGAACCGCCGGCTGGCGTTCCGGGCCTTCATGCGGCTGCCCGAGCCCGCCCGCTGCCTGCTCTGGCACGCCGAGGTCGACGCTGAGCCGCTGGACGTCCCGGCCGGTCTGCTCGGCCTCGAACCGGAGAAGGCCGCGGCCCAGCTCGAGCTCGCCCGCACCCGTTTCCGCGAGGCGTGCGTCCAGGCGCACCGCGATCTCGCGCCGTACGAGGCCTGTCTGCAGTTCAGCCGGCTGCTGGACATCTCCATCCACCGCGGGGGCGCCGGGCTCGTACCCGATCTGCAGCGCCACATTGCCCGGTGCGACCACTGCCGTTACGCGGCCGAGCAGCTCGACCACTCGGGGGACCGGCTGGGCGCGCTGATCGCCGAGGCGGTCCTGGTCTGGGAGGCGCGGGGCTACCTCGACTCCCGTCCCACCCGCCGGGCGGCGCGTGGCACCGATGCCGGGGGCGGTTCCTCGGGACCGCGCCACGGCGGCCGCAGGCGCCGGGCCGCGGGCGGCGGCCGCCGGCGGCTCACCGCGACCCTGCTGGGGCTCGGCGGCTGCGTTCTGGTGACCGCACTGGTCATCGGCCTCACCGCCGGCGACGGCGGCACCGACGACCGTGCCTCCGGCGCGCTTCCCACCGGGGCTTCGGCGTCCCCCACCGCCACGGCCTCGGTCACCACCTCGGACACGGCGCCGGGCTCGGGCACGGTCACCGCCGACCCCGTTCCCAGCGGCGGGTTGCGCGGCCGTCTGCGCAACAACGACAACGACCTGTGCATCGACCTCTCCGGCCGACGGACCGTCCTGGGCACCGACGCCGCCACCGCGGCCTGCGACTCGGGCGCCACGCAGTTCTGGTCGTACGAGCCGGACGGCCTGATGCGAAGCGTCGCCCAGCCCTCGTACTGCCTCAACTCCCACCGCGGCGCCGCGCTGGAACTGGGCCTGTGCACGTCCTCCTTCGTCACCGGCGCGGAGGACGTGCGCTACGACCTCACCTTGACCGGCGACCTCATCCCCCGCTGGAACCAGCAGCTCGCGGTCGCCCCCGAGGGCCGCGAAGGGGGAGCGGCGATCGTTCTCAAGCCCCGCGACGGCCGGCCCGTGCAGCGCTGGACCTTCGACACCTCCATCGCCCCGCCCCGCTTCCAGTCGGTGGCGTACATCGGCACCTCGGAGCTGTCGGCCGAGTCCACCCGGCTGGCCGCACTCCCCTCCGCGAGCCCGACCCCGACCCCTTCGGCCACGGGCTCCCCGTCGCCGAGCGAGCTCCCCTGCGACCGGTACTACGACGGAGGCGGGGACGGGAACGGGCCCGGCGGCGGGGGCTGGGGCGGCTGGGGGGACTGGGGCGGCGGTTACGGTCCCTGAGGCGGTCCCGGCACGAGCGTCACGCCCGCCGGCAGCCGGTCGGCCCCGACGACACGGTCGGCCGGCAGCGGGATCCGCACGGTCAGCGGTCCCGGGTGGCCGGCGAGCGGTGACACGTCGAACCGGCCGTCGGCCGGGGCGGCCAGCACCAGCTCCCTCAGCGCGGGCAGCCCGCCGAGCGACCCCCAGTCGGCGGGCACACCGGGGCCGAGGAGCGCGAGCTTGCGCAGACCGCTCTGACCGGCCAGGAAGCGCAGATCGCGCAGCGCGCAGTCCTTCACCCTGACCTCGGTGAGGGCGAGCCCGGAGACGTACCCGGCCAGTTCGTCCACGGGCAGGTCGCCCCGCAGGTCCAGGCGCGTGGGCCGCAGTCCGAGCCGGCGCAGTTCGCGGAGCTGGCCGGAGGTCCGGACGGTGAAGTCCAGGCCGTCCGGATCGAGGCGGGCGATGACCTCCTCCGCGTACGGGACGCAGTCGAAACGGTGCCAGGACCACATCAGCTGGGCGCGGACCCGGAGGCAGCGGTGCGCGGCGAAGCGGCCCAGGTAGCCGACTGCCCGGTCCGAGGGCAGGTGGCAGGCGGTGACGACGACGTGGAGGGCGTCGGCGTCGGAGAGCCCTTCGGGGCCGGGGAGCAGGTCCAGGACGAGCGGCCCGGCCTCGGCCAGGGCACGGGCCTCCGCCGCGTCGACGGGCGGGACGAGGCCGGCGGCGCGCCGCTCCACGGCCTCGCGCACGGCCGGGTCGAGGGCGGGGGCGTGCTCCAGGCAGGCGGCGGCGAGCAGGTGGAGCCGCGCCCGGGTGCGCCGGTCAGCGGCGCGGTCGCCGCGGTCGAGGAGGTCCTGGAGGATCGTGACGCGCTCGCGCGGCCTGGCGAGTGCGACCGCCATGAGCAGGACGTCCTCCCACTGGTCGTCGGCGGCGTGGCCGGTGAGCAGCCCGAGGTCCCCCTCCTCGACGGCGGCGCGGGCGCCCAGGTAGTCCTGGAAGGTGCGGTGCACGAAGTCGACCGTGCCGGGCGCGGGCCGGCGCAGCACCCCGCTGCGTTCGAGGAGGTGCGTGAGGACGCCGGCGGCGTCGCCGAGCGCGGCGGCCTCGGGGACGGCGGGCAGCGCCCTGCCGATGACGGACTCGGCCCGGTCGAGGTCCATCTCGGTGCGGCCGTTGCGGATCAGCCAGTGCGCCAGCCGCTGCAGCAGTTCGATCTGCGACTCCTCGCGCAGCGGCACGGCTGCCACGTCCCGTTCGCGGTCCCGGCGGACCAGCAGCATCGACAGCGCGGCGGCGTACAGCTCCTTCCTGCCCTGCGGGAGGTAGCCGCGGCGGTCGCGGTGGAGGGCGCAGATCAGCCCGCACATGAGGGGGTTGGTGGCGAGCCGGCCCAGGTCGGGCTTGGCGCGCACCGCGGTGAGCAGCGGCTCCCCGTACGCGGCCGTCTCCGGCCCCGCGGCGGCGTGCCAGCGCCGGACGAAGGCGGCGACGTCGGCGGGGCCCATGGGGGTCAGGGCCAGCTCGGTGAAGCCCTCCTCGGCGAGCCAGTCCTCCCGCACGGCGGAGGGGCGCGAGGTCACCAGCCAGCGGTTGCCGGGGTGGGCGTCGAGCAGGTCGCGCAGCCAGGCCCGGGTGCGGCGGCGTTCGGCGTCGGGGATCTCGTCGATGCCGTCGACCAGGATCAGGCCGCGGCCCGCCGCCAGGACCCGGGCCTCCCAGCCGGCCGGCTGGGACCCGGCGAGCGGGCAGCCGGAGGCGGAGAGGAAGTCGCGCGGCGCGGGCAGCCGCTCGCCGTGGCGGGTCAGGGTGCGCAGCGGGAGGACGAAGGGGATCCGGTCCTCGAGGTACGCCATGCCGTCGTCCGCGCCCTGGCGCGCGCAGGCGATCGCGAGCCACTGGACGAGCGTGGTCTTGCCGGAACCGGCCTCGCCGCGCAGCAGGACGCGCTCGTGGGCGGAGAGTGCCCGGTCGGCGGGACGAGGACCCGGGAACCCCTCCGGCCCGTCGCCGGCGGGCCCGGCGGACGGCGCCGCCTCCAGGCTCAGATACGCCGTGTCCAGCGGCCACCGGTCGGGCGTGTCGGCGAGGTCCAGGCCGTGGATCGTGAGCCGCCCGTACTTCTTCTCCACGTACGGCAGATAGCGCCGCTCGAAGGCCGCGTCCTCGCCGCCCGGCAGCGGATTGCGGGCGATGAGCTCGTCGACGCGGGCGGTCAGGTCGCCCAGCGCCCGGCTCTGGTCGACGAGGGTCGCGGCGACGAAGGTCGAGCGCTGGGTGAAGAAGTGCAGGATGTGCAGGCAGGCCGTGTCGAGCAGCCGTTCGTGGAAGTGGCTGCCGTCGGCGCTGAGCTCCCGCTCGGGGGAACCCGCCGCACGGCGCAGCGCGCGGGCGAAGGCGGTGTGGCCGAGCCGGACGGCCTGCAGGTCGGTGAGGTCGAGGTCCCCGAGGGCCCGCAGCGAGGCCGCGAGGGCGTCCGCGACGGCGGTCTCCTCGTCGGCGCCGACGGGGCGCTCCCCGGCGCGCAGCGCCTGACGTACGAGCCCGGCGGCCAGGGTGCGCAGATCGGCGTCGGTGAGGGTGCGCTTCTCGCCCCTGAAGGACACGTAGCCGGAGAGGCGGACCGGCCGGTCGACGAGGCCGGCGCCGGGGCCCTCGGCCACGAAGAGCCTCTTGACCAGCGGTCCGGCGACGGCTGATGCCAGCCGGACGCCGACGGCCGAAGGATCCACGTTCCTGCTCCCCCCCGTAGTGCGGATGTGCGGTTTTCCTTTTCCGCGTGCTTCGCCTGTTCCCCGGGCTTCCGGAATCCCTTTTCCTGTGACCCGGACCACGGGACCTAGGTCCCGAAGGGTAATTCCCTTTGGTCCCGGGGCCGGTGACGTGACCCACGTGACCTGGGCCACGTACGAATCACCTTAGTGGCCGGGCGCGTTGCGGGAAGCGGGGAAGCGGCGTTCGGGCGGGATGTTCCACGAAATCCGGTAGTAGACGAGGGGGTTTGTCCGGGCGCGGAATGTCGGGTTACCAAGGGATCGCGGCCAACGCGTCGCAATGTTCTTGTCCGGCTATTTCCGCGAGGTAATTCCGAATGCAGATGCCCAAGATCTCGAACTCCGTCTTCCGTGGCCGTGGCCGTGGTGTCGTCGTGACCGCCGGCGTCTGCGCGTCGCTGGCGCTCGGCGCGGCAGGGACGGCCATGGCGGAGACGCAGGGTCCGAGTCTGCTGGGCCTCGGCGCTGCCGGGAAGCTGGCGGATGTCACCCGGGCGCAGGCCGACGTGCAGCACCGCGCCGCCCAGGCGGTGAAGGCCGACCGTCACGTGGGCGCCGGCCTGCACTGGAAGCACCGGAACCACCTGGCGCAGTCCAAGAAGAGCGCGCCCCAGCGGCAGGCCCGCGGCAACAGCGGCTGGATGGCCCCGGTGAAGAAGTACGTCCTGTCGGCCGGCTACGCGCAGAACGGCGCCCGATGGGCCCACAAGCACTCCGGCCAGGACTTCGCCGTCGCCATCGGCACCAAGGTGCACGCGGTGAACCGCGGCACCGTGGTCGAGGCGGGCTGGGGCGGTGCCTACGGCAACAACATCGTGATCCGCCACGCCAACGGCATGTACTCGCAGTACGGCCACCTGTCCAAGCTCCAGGTGCGCGTCGGCCAGCACGTCGGCGAGGGCCAGCAGATCGCGCTGTCCGGCAACACGGGCAACAGCACCGGTCCCCACCTGCACTTCGAGATCCGCAAGACCCCGTACTACGGCTCGTCCGTGAACCCGCTGCCCTACCTCCGGGCTCACGGCGTCTCGGTCTGACCCCGGTAGGTCTGGGCGATCAACTCCTGGGCGACCTCGAGGATGGCGGCACGCTTCTCCTCGGGGTCGCCCTCGAGGTTCTGCATGGTGAACATCCCCGCGTGCATCGCGAAGACCGCGGTGATCGAGCGGACCTGGTCGATCAGCGGCGCGTCGGGATCCCTCAGCAGCGCGTGCAGGGTGAGCAGCTTGGACTTGAAGGTCTCGCCGATCTTGAGATCGCGGACGGTGGCCTGGTTCTCCTGGACGAAGCGGAAGAGCGGGCCGGCGCTCCACAGGGCGTCGGCGTAGCGGCGCAGCACCTCGCGCTTGGTCTCCAGGGTGCGCGGCTGCTCCCGGGCCCAGGCGATCAGCTCGTCGACCGGTGAGGCCAGGTCCTCGACGATGCTGTCGAGGATGTCCTCCTTGGTCTTGAAGTGGTAGTACAACGCCGCTTTGGTCACGTCCAGGTGCTCGGCGATCTCGCGCAGGGACGTCTTCTCGTATCCCTGCTCGGCGAAGAGCGACAGCGCGACGTCCTGGATCCGGCGTCGCGTATCACCTCTGCGTGCGTGGGGCGTTGCCATGAGCGAACTTTAACTTACTTGACGCCCGGCTAGTAAGCCGCCTACTGTCAGGATGCCCCGGGCAACTAGCCGGGCGGCAGGTAAGCAACTGAAGACAAGCATGGAACAAGTAGGGGAGCTTGTGATGGCGGACACCGCCGAGACCCCGCAGCGCAGTGTGCGCGTGGTGTTGTTCGGGCTCATGATCGCGATGCTGCTCGCGATGCTCGACAACATGATCATCGGCACTGCGATGCCCACCATCGTGGGAGAGCTGGGCGGCCTGGAGCACCTGTCCTGGGTGGTCACCGCGTACACGCTCGCCACCGCCGCATCGACGCCCGTCTGGGGCAAGCTCGGCGACCTGTACGGCCGCAAGGGCATCTTCATGTCGTCGATCGTGATCTTCCTGATCGGATCGGCGCTGTCCGGCATGGCGCAGGACATGGGCCAGCTGATCGCCTTCCGCGCCGTGCAGGGCCTGGGCGCCGGTGGTCTGATCGTCGGTGTCATGGCGATCATCGGTGACCTGATCCCGCCGCGGGAGCGCGGCAAGTACCAGGGCATGATGGCCGGTGTCATGGCGGTCGCCATGATCGGCGGCCCGCTCGTCGGCGGCTACATCACCGACAACTGGGGCTGGCGCTGGAGCTTCTACATCAACCTGCCGCTCGGCGTGGTCGCCCTGTTCATGATCTCTGCGGTGCTGCACCTGCCGAAGAAGCAGATCAAGACCAGCATCGACTACTTCGGCACGGTTCTGCTCACCATCGGCATCACCTCGCTGGTCCTGCTCACCACCTGGGGCGGCAACCAGTACGAGTGGGGTTCGCCGCAGATCCTGGGCCTGCTGGTGCTCGGCGTCGCCGCGCTGGCCGCCTTCCTCTACGTGGAGACCCGCGTCGCGGAGCCCGTCATCCCGCTGCACATCTTCCACAGCCGCAACTTCTCGCTGATCTCTGTGATCGGCTTCCTGGTCGGCTTCGTGATGTTCGGCGCGATGACCTTCCTGCCGCTGTACCAGCAGACCGTCCAGGGCGCCTCTGCGACCAACTCCGGCCTGCTGCTGCTGCCCCTGCTGCTGGCGATGATGGTCGTCTCGCTGATCGCCGGCCGGATCACCACCCAGACCGGCAAGTACAAGATCTTCCCGATCGTCGGCGGCGGCCTGATGACCGTCGGCCTCTACCTGCTGTCGACGATGGACACCGGCACCACCCGCTTCGTCTCCGGTGCGTGGATGGCCGTGCTCGGCGCGGGCATGGGCTTCCTGATGCAGATCACGATGCTGATCGCGCAGAACAGCGTCGAGATGAAGGACATGGGCGTCGGCTCCTCGTCCTCCACCCTCTTCCGGACGATCGGCGGCTCCTTCGGCGTCGCCCTCTTCGGCGCGATCTTCACCCACCAGGTGCAGAACACCATGACGAACCGCCTCGGTGACGCCGCCGCGGGTGCGACGTCCGGCTCCGCGCAGCTGGACCCGGCGGGCCTGGCCAAGCTGCCGGCGCCCGTGAAGGACGCCTACCTCCACGCCGTGGCCACCGGCACGCACCACGTCTTCCTGTGGGGCGCCGCGGTCAGCGTCGTCGGCTTCCTGCTGGCCTTCTTCGTCAAGGAGATCCCGCTGCGCTCGGCGCCCAAGGTGCCCTCCACGGAAGAGGCGGTCGCCGCGGTCGAGGCGGTCTGAGCCGCCCGGCCCACCCGTCACACCCGCTGCCGATGCTCGCACGGGGGTCGTTGTCCGACCCGCGTGCGAGCATCGTCCGTATGGCGGAGAACCTGCCCCTCCTGCGCCGGCTGCGGCTGGCCAAGGACGCGATGGACCGCGACTGGGCCCAGCCGCTGGACCTGGACGCGGTCGCCGCGCACGCCGGCTACTCCCGCTACCACTTCGTGCGCTCCTTCAAGGCGGTCTACGGGGAGACCCCCGGCCAGTACCTGAGCCGCCGGCGCATAGAGCGCGCGGCGGAGATGCTCCGCACGGCCGACCTCGCCGTCACCGAGATCTGCGACCTCGTCGGCTTCTCCAGCCTGGGGACCTTCTCCAGCCGCTTCAAGCAGCAGACCGGACTCACCCCGATCGAGTACCGGCGCACGCATCTGCACCGGGGCGCCGCGCTCATCCCCGGCTGCTACGCCCTCTTCTGGGCCGGCGGTTTCCGCAAGGTAGAGACCGCGGGCCAGGACAGCAATTCCGGAGAAGCGCCCTGAGACCGCGCCTGTCTAGCGTGGAGGGGAAAGCACGTCACCCCACCAGGAGCAGGCCATGATCACCGGCATTTCCATCGTCACCGTCTGGGTGCAGGACCAGGAGCGCGCCAAGGAGTTCTACACCGACAAGCTCGGCTTCGAGGTCCGCACGGACATGAGCATGGGCGAGATGCGCTGGCTGACGGTCGGCCCCAAGGACCAGCCCGACATCGAGGTCACCCTGATGGTGCCGGGCCCGCCGGCTCTCGACCCGGAGTCGGCCGAGCAGCTGAAGTCGCTGGTCGCCAAGGGCGTCCTCGGCGCGGGGGTGCTCCGCACCGACGACATCCACGCCACGTACGCGGAGCTCAAGGGCAAGGGCGTGGTCTTCCTCCAGGAGCCCCAGGAGCGCCCCTACGGCACGGAGGCGATCATGCGCGACGACTCCGGCAACTGGTTCAGCCTGACCCAGCGCCGGGAAGGCGGACTCGACCTGAGCAAGCCGTGGGACGGCTGCGCGGAGGAATCGGCCGAGGGCTGATCCCCCGGCTCCCGCTACTCGCGGGGCAGCAGCAGCCGCGCGACCGCGCCGCCGCCCTCCTCCTCTGGCACGTTGCGGAAGGTGAGGCGGGCGCCGAGGACGCGGGTCTGGCCGGTGGCGATGGTCAGCCCCAGGCCGTGGCCGCTGCCGGCCCGGTCGCTGCTGCCCGTGCGGAAGCGGCTGGGCCCCTCGCGCAGCAGGTCCTCCGGGAAGCCCGGGCCGTGGTCGCGGACCTCCACATAGGGGCCGTCGACGGTCACCTCGATGGGCGGCCGGCCGTGCCGTGCGGCGTTCGCCAGCAGATTCCCCAGGATCCGCTCCAAGCGGCGCGGGTCGGTGCGGACGACGGCGTCGCCGCGGACGGTGACGGCCGCGGTGGGCGCCGCCGCCGCGACCCGGCGCCGCACGAAGTCGCCCAGCGCGACGTCCTGGAGGTCGGCCTGCTCGGCGGCGCCGTCCAGCCGCGCGACCTCCAGGACGTCCTCGACCAGGGTGCGCAGCGCCTGCGAACGGTCCCTGACCAGCTCGGAGGGACGCCCCGGCGGCAGCAGCTCGGCCGCGGTGACCAGACCCGTCACCGGTGTGCGCAGCTCGTGGGCGATGTCGGCGGTGACCCGGCGCTCCGCCTCCAGCCGGCCGGCCAGCGCGTCGGCCATGGCGTCCACGGCACGCGCCAGCTCGTCCGTCTCGTCCCGGACCCGGCCGCCGATCGCGTCGCGCACCCGTACGTTCGTCTCCCCGTCGGCCACCCGGCCCGCCGCCTCGGCCGCCTTGCGCAGCCGCCGGGAGAGCTGCCCGCCGATGAGCACGCCCAGCGCCGTGCCGCCCGCGACGACCGCCGTCGAGCCGATGACCAGTGCCTGGTCCAGGTCCTCCAGGACCGAGAAGCGGTCGGTGAAGGCGGTCTTCAGCGACAGGATCTTGCCGTCCGCCAGCGGCGTCTCCGCCCACACCACGGGCGCGCCGCCGGCGTCGGAGACATAGGTGGCCCGCTTGCCCGCGCGGGCCAGGCGCTTGAGCGGCTCCGGCAGATCCGGGTCGTCGAGCCGGGCGTCGATGGTGAGCCGGCCGGTGGACTCGTAGATGCGCTGGGCGAACTGCACCCGCTCGTTCTGCACATCGCGGGAGTTGTCGATCATGCTGGCCCGGGCCGCGTTGTGCACCACCAGGCTCAGCACGAGGGCGACCAGGGCCGACACCACGGCGATCGCCACGCAGACCTTCCAGCGCAGCCCGATCTTCGGCAGCGGCCGGGTCCTCCTCGCCGCGGAACCCGCGGGACGTGCGGTCACCGCCTCAGCCCCTGAGCTTGTAGCCGAAGCCGCGCACCGTCTCGATGCGCTCCTGCCCGATCTTCGCCCGCAGCCGCTGCACGTGGACGTCCACCACCCGGGTGTCGCCGCCCCAGTCGTAGTCCCAGACCCGCTCCAGCAACCGGTCCCGGGACAGCACCGTCCCCGGCGCGGCCGAGAACTCCAGCAGCAGCCGCATCTCCGTCGGCGTCAGCGCCAGCCGCTCACCGCCGCGGCGCACCTCCATGCCCTCCGGGTCCACCTCCAGATCGCCGAAGGTCAGCACCCCGGTCCCGGTCGGCGGCTCGCCGGCCGCCGCCACGCGGAAGCGCCGCAGCACCGCCCGCATCCGGGCGGTCAGCACGGCGCCGTCGAAGGGCTTGGTCACATAGTCGTCGGCGCCCGCCTCCAGGCCCAGTACGACGTCGATCGCGTCGGCCCGCGCCGAGAGCATGATCACCGGGACCGTCGACTCGTCCCGGATGCGCCGGCACAGGCTCACCCCGTCCAGGCCCGGCACCATCACGTCCAGCAGCGCCAGATCGGGCTGCCGGGCCCGGAACGCCTCCAGCCCGGCCAGGCCGTCCGGTACGGCCGTCACGTGGAAGCCGTCGCGCTCCAGCGCCAGGGTCGTCGCCTCGCGGATGACGTCGTCGTCCTCGACGAACAGCACGTGCGTCTCAGCCATGCGAGCCGCCCCGGGTGTCGTCTTTCGTCTCGTAGTCGCGGTGGGAGAACGAGACCTCCTCGAAGCGCGAGCCGTTCCACCGGTACGTGGTCACGTCCTCGCCGGAGGGATTGGAGACCGCGTCCTGCGGCTCGTACACCTGGTGGGTCACCTTCAGGCTGCCGGCGCTGATCTCGGCGAAGACAGGGGGCTGCTCGTCGGCGAAGACATTGACGTACCTGCCGTGCACGCGGCGGTACACGTAGCTCCCGATGCCCACGCTGTCGGCGCAGGTCGAGACGTTGACCACCAGGTCCGTGCCGTCCGTCCCGGTCAGCCGCCCGGAGCGGCGGTCCACCGGGTACGGCTCCACGGTGGCCTCCGGGCGGACCACGGCGCTCCTCGACGGAGCGGCGCAGGCCACCAGGCTGTCCCGGATGTCCCGGGCCACCTTCGGGTCGTCCTTCACCAGGCGCACCACGTCCGCCGGGCCCATGCTCTGCGCGGCCCGCGGGTCCGCGGACCGGCCGGCACCCACGGTGTGGGCGTCCGGGACCGGAGGTGACACCGAGGGTGACGGGACGGCGGCGGAGGAGACTGCGGCGGTGCCCTCCTCGCGCACACCGCCCGTGTCGCGGCAGCTCGTCACGGCGACGAGCGCCCCGCACACCGCGACCGCGGCGGCAGCGGCACCTACCGGGACTACGCTGCGGCGCACACGCCCTCCGTCCTGCCCGTCGCGGGCTCCGCGGGCCCTCCGTATCCGTTGCTCTGCCGCTCGAGCTCGGCGCGCAGCCGCGCCAGCGCCCGGTGCAGAGTGCTCTTCACGGTACCCACCGACATGCCCAGCGCGTGCGCCGTCTCCTCCGTGCTGAGCTGCCGGTAGTGGCGCAGCAGCACCACCTGGCGCTGCTTGGGGGCCAGCACTCCGAGCGCCTCGTGCAGCATCGCCCGGTCGGCGCGCTGCTCGGCGCCGTCGTCGACGGACCCCTCCGGCAGTTCGGGGGTCGGCACCTCCTCCAGCCGGCGGGCGCGCCACCACTCGGTACGGGTGTTGATCATCACCCGGCGCATGTAGGCGTCGGCGAGGTTCTTGTCGGCGATGTCGGCCCAGCGCGGATAGGTGCGGGCGAGCGCGGTCTGCAGGAGGTCCTGGGCGTCGATCGGGTCCGGGACCAGCCGGCGCGCGCTGCGCAGCAGGGCCTCCTGGCGGCTCCGCACGTACTCCTCGAAGTCCATCACCTGGGCTGTCCCCTGGGCGTTCGCCGCCATGGCGTCCCTCCGTCCGGCGCGCTTTATTACGACGCGGCCGACGCTACGGAGCGGATGTACGGCTTTCGCGACCACCGCCGCACGGCGAACCCACAGCCACCCATCGGTTGTGTAACGACTGCGCCGATCGGGTATGACGGCGCATCAGCCCGGCAACCGGTACAGACCGTCCTCGAGGGGCTCCACCAGACCGTCGGCGACCAGTCCGTCCAGGGCCCGGGCGCGCTGGACGGGCTCGTGCCACACGGCGTCCAGCGCGGCCTGCGGCACGGGCGAGGTCGCCTCGCGCAGCACGGCCAGGAGCCTGCCGCGCACCTGGCGGTCGGTGCCGGCGTACGTCTGGCCGCGGCGGGGCGGCCCGTCGTGCGCGGGGGAGCCCGCCAGCCGCCAGGCGCACCGGTCGGCGATCGGGCAGCGGGCGCACTCGGGGCCGCGGGCCGTGCAGATCAGGGCACCCAGCTCCATCGTGGCGGCCGCCCAGCGCGCGGCGGTGGCCTCGTCGGCGGGGAGCATCCGGTGGGCGATCCGGCGCTCGGCGGCGGTCGTGGCGTTCGGCGGGTACTCCACACCGCTCACGGCACGGGCGAAGACCCGGCGCACATTGGTGTCCAGCACCGCGTGCCGCTGCCCGTACGCGAAGGAGGCGACGGCGGCGGCCGTGTACTCGCCGACCCCGGGCAGGGCCAGCAACTCGGCGTGGTCCGTGGGCACTTCACCGCCGTGCAGCTGGGAGATCGCGGTCGCCGCGGCGTGCAGCCGCAGCGCCCGGCGCGGATAGCCGAGCCGGCCCCAGGCGCGCACCGCCTCGCCGGAGGGCTGCGCCGCGAGCGCGGCCGGCGTGGGCCAGCGCTCCAGCCACTGCTCGTACACCGGCAGGACCCGGCTGACCGGGGTCTGCTGCAGCATGAACTCACTGACCATGACGCCCCACGCGCCCGCCTCGGGGCGGCGCCACGGCAGATCCCGGGCGTTGTCGTCGAACCAGTCGATCACGGGGGCGTGCAGCAGGTGGCGGTCGTCGCGGTCGTCGCTCATAGCGTCTCCGATCCTACGTCCCCGGGGACGTAGCGGCGGGGACCGCGAAGGGGTGAGGGGGGTCCCCGGAACGGAAGGGAGATCTGCTGATCAATCACACAAGTTGCCTGCGTGCCGCGCGTGCCTTGGTCCGATTCAAGGGAAACCGCATAAGGTTTGCGCGTGGGCTCTCTGCGCAATCCCGTGGGACCTCTCCCGTCCTCCATCTACTGGCGGCGACGGGCGGTTGTGCTGCTCCTGGTCGCCCTGCTCACCGTCCTGGTCGTATGGTCCGTCAACTCCGGCGGTGGCGGCGGGAACAGCGCCAACGGCCCCGACGGCCGGTCGCCCGCGCCCTCCATCACCCCCGGCCCGTCCGCGAGCGGCCCGCTCAACAGCTCCCGTCCGGGCGGCTCGGTCGGCGGCGGTGGCGACGGCGGTGACGCCTCGGACGGCGGCGGCAGTGGCGACTCCGGTGCCACGGAGGGCAGTTCGCAGGGCGCCGACGCCGGGACCACCGACGGCGCGACCGGCGACGGCGGCACGGACGCCGGCGCGTCGGGCGCCGGAGGCACGGGTGGCGCGGGCGGCAGTGGTGGCGGGCAGTTGCCGGCAGGTTCCTCGCTGCCGGACTGCGGCCCGGGCGTCTCGCTGAGCGTGCGCAGCATCGACAACTCCTACGAGTCGGGCGAGCGGCCCCGGTTCGCGGTGACCGCGACCAACTCCTCGGCCACCGCCTGCAAGCTGGACTTCGGCCCGGACTCCGCGGTCCTCACCATCACCGATGTCAACGACCACCACGTGTGGGCCAGCGACGACTGCCCGCAGAGCCGGGCCCCCTACCTGCTGCAGGTCCCGGCGAACAGTTCGACCTCGTACTACGTCGACTGGGACCGCAGGACCAGCTCCCCGCAGTGCGCCACACCCAAGGGGCGGACAGCTCCGTACGGCACCTATCTGCTCGAGCTGAAGTTCCCCGGCCGCTCCGCCAAGCAGACGTCCTTCGTCCTCAAGAACGTCTAGAGCCCGGCGAGACCGTCCGGCCCCCGGCGGGCGCCCTCGCCGGCCGGCGGGGTCTCAGACGTAGCGCTCCAGGATCGAGGACTCCGCGAGGCGCGACAGCCCCTCGCGGACCGAGCGGGCCCGGGCCTCGCCGACGCCGTCCACCGTCTGCAGGTCGTCCACGCTCGCGGCGAGCAGCTTCTGCAGCCCGCCGAAGTGCTCGACCAGCCGCTCCACGATCGTGTTCGGCAGCCGCGGCACCTTCGCCAGCAGCCGGTACCCGCGCGGCGAGACCGCCGAGTCCAGCGCCTCCGGGGAACCCGCGTAGCCCAGCGCCCTTGCCACGGTGGGGAGTTCGAGCAGCTCGCCCTGGGGCAGCGAGTCCAGCTCGGTGAGCGCCTCGGCGACCGTGCGGCTGCGCTTGGCGGTGGGCTCCGGCACGTAGTCGCGGACGACCAGCTCGCGCTCGGGCTCCACGCCCGCGATCAGCTCGTCCAGCTGCAGGGAGAGCAGCCGGCCGTCGGTGCCCAGTTCGACCACGTACTCCGCGATCTCGGTGGCGATCCGGCGCACCATCTCCAGGCGCTGCGCGACCGCCGTGACGTCCCGGACGGTGACCAGGTCCTCGATCTCCAGGGCGGAGAGCGTGCCCGCCACCTCGTCCAGGCGCAGCTTGTAGCGCTCCAGGGTGGCCAGCGCCTGGTTGGCGCGGGACAGGATGGCCGCCGAGTCCTCCAGCACGCGGCGCTGCCCGCCCACGTACAGGGCGATCAGCCGCATCGACTGGCTGACGGAGACGACCGGGAAGCCGGTCTGGATGGAGACCCGCTGCGCGGTGCGGTGCCGGGTGCCGGTCTCCTCGGTGGGGATCGCCGCGTCCGGCACCAGCTGGACACCGGCCCGCACGATCTTGGTGATGTCCCGGTCGAGGATGAGTGCGCCGTCGAGCTTGCACAGCTCGCGCAGCCGGGTGGCGCTGAACTCGACATCCAGCACGAAACCGCCGGTGCACAGCGACTCGACGGTCTTGTCCATGCCCAGCACGATGAGGCCGCCGGTGTTGCCGCGCAGAACCCGCTCGAGGCCGTCCCGGAGGCCGGTGCCGGGGGCCACGGCGCTCAGGGAGGCGCGCATCAGGCCGTCACCGCCGGAGCCCTCGCGACTCCAGGCTTTGCCGGGAGCTGCCGCCCGGTCGTTGGCTGCCACTGCTCTCCTCCGGTCGTACGGATGCCCGGATGGGCGAGACCAGGGCAAAGTTTACCGTCGGAAGGGTCAGGGACGTGGGGCCCTCTTGGGCAGGACGCGCAAGGCGTCCCCTATGTCCGTCACCTCCGTCACCTTCATCCCCGCCGGGATCTTCCCCGGGTCCGGCGGCACCAGGGCGTGGGTGAAGCCCAGCCGTGCCGCCTCGGCGAGCCTGCGCTGCACCCCGGTGACCCTCCTGACCTCGCCCGCGAGGCCCACCTCACCCACCGCGACCAGGTTCTTCGGCAGCGGCGTGTCGATGGCCGCGCTGGCGAGGGCGAGGGCCACGGCGAGGTCGGCGGCCGGCTCCCCGAGCTTCACGCCGCCCACGGTCGCGGTGTAGATGTCCTGCTTGCCGATCGACCGGATCCGGCCCCGCTGCTCCAGCACCGCCAGCATCATCGACACCCGCGAGTTCTCCAGGCCGGAGGTCGTACGGCGCGGGGAGGGGATCTGGGTGTCGACGGTCAGTGCCTGCACCTCGGCGACGAGCGGGCGCTTGCCCTCCAGGGTGACGGTCAGGCACGTGCCGGGGACGGGTTCGTCGCGGCGGGTCAGGAACAGCCCGGACGGGTCGGCCAGCCCCGTGATGCCCTCGTCGTGCAGTTCGAAGCAGCCGACCTCGTCGGTTGCGCCGTATCGGTTCTTGACGCCCCGGATCAGGCGCAGGCGCGCGTGGCGGTCGCCCTCGAAGTGCAGCACGACGTCCACCAGGTGCTCCAGCAGCCGGGGACCGGCGATGGCGCCGTCCTTGGTGACGTGGCCGACGAGGAGCGTGGACATGCCGCGCTCCTTGGAAGCGCGGATCAGCGCGCCCGCGACCTCGCGCACCTGGGCCATGCCGCCGGGGGCGCCGTCGATCTCGGGCGAGGCGACGGTCTGCACCGAGTCCAGGACGAGCAGGGCAGGCTTGACGTCGTCGAGGTGGCCGAGGACGGCGGACAGATCCGTCTCGGCGGCCAGGAAGAGATGATCGGAGAGCGCGCCGATCCGGTCGGCGCGCAGCCGCACCTGCGACGCGGACTCCTCGCCGGTCACGTACAGCGTCCGGGCCTGCGGGCCGGCCGCCTTGGCCGCCACGTCCAGCAGGAGCGTCGACTTGCCCACGCCGGGCTCACCGGCGAGCAGCACCACGGCCCCGGGCACCAGCCCGCCGCCCAGGACGCGGTCCAGCTCGGGCACCCCCGTCCCGCGCGCGGTGGCCTGCCGCCCGTCCACCTGCCCGATCGGCTTCGCGGGGGAGGTCACCCGGCCCGCCGCGGTCGTCCGCACCGGCGCCGCGCCGTACTCCTCGACCGTCCCCCAGGCCTGGCACTCGCCGCAGCGGCCGAGCCACTTGGCCGTCGTCCAGCCGCACTCCGTGCAGCGGTACGACGGGCGGTCCTTGGAAGCGGGGCGAGTACGGGCAGCCATGCGCTGCACGGTATCGGGTGCCACCGACAACGCGGCGCCGAGCGCCCTGGGCCTGCTCTCCCGACCGGAACGGCGGGTCATGTGCGGCCGGTCGCGAACCGCCTGGGTACGGCCTTGGCGGGCGACGTGGCGGGCCGTCCGCCGGATCCTCCCCGCGCGGTGCCGCCCGGGCCGTGGCCCGGGCCGGCCCCGGCCTTCCGCCGTGAGGACGCCGCCCGGCCGGGTGGCGGCCACATGGCGTCCGGGCCCGCTTCCCCGCCCGGGCCGCGCCGCACGGCTGCTCGGCGGTCCGTGTGGGCCGGAGGGCGGACGGGCCGCCACCGGGGACGGTGCCGTGCGCGGGGCCGCCAAGGGGGGCGCGGCCGGAACGACCCCGGACAGGCTCGCGCACGTGGCCGGAGGGGTCACTCGACGGGGTGAGCTGCGTGTGCTCTTTCGGGCGGGATCACCACCCATATGGATTAAAGCCCGCCGTGATGCCCGGGGGCGTACGGGTCGTGGTCCTACCGTCACTGAGTGATGAGCAGCAAGTCTGACACCCCCTCCCAGACAACCGGCGCGCACCGCCGACACCGCGCGCCGGTCCAGCGTGGCCGCGCCGCGCCGGGCGGCACCGGGGCCCCGGCGCGGCGGCGGCCACGCCCGCACGGGACGCTGCCCGCGCAGCCGCCCGCCCACTACGAGCCGTATCTGGACGGGTTGTTCACCTACTGCCTCTCCGTGCTGTGCGAGCACGACTCCGCCGCCGCGGCCCTCGGCGACGTACTGGCCGTGGCCGAGCGCCAGCGGGCCCGGCTGCGCGACCCCGAGCTGCGCCGGCCCTGGCTGTACGCGCTGGCCCGCTGGGCGTGCCTGCGCACACTGGCCGAGGGGCGACCGGTATCGGTGCAGGCGTCGGCGGACGTGGCCGCCCGCAGGCGCGGCGAACTGGCCGCGCTGGCCTGGCCCGAGGCGGCCGGCACGACGCCGGAGCAGCGCGAGGCGCTGGAGCTCGCGGTGCGGCACCAGCTGGCGCCGCACGAGGTTGCACTGGTCGTGGGGCGGGAGCCGGACGCGACGCGGGCGCTGCTGGCGCGGGCGGCCTGCGAGGTGGAGCGCACCCGGGCGGCGCTCGCCGTCGTGGAACTCGGCAACTGCGCGGCGGTCGCCCGTCTCGCCGGGGACGCGCGGGTGCTGCTCGGCTCGGCGCTCCGCCGCGAGCTGGTGACCCATGTCGACGTGTGCCCGCACTGCCGGGTGACGGCGGAGCGCGCCGTCGCCACGGGCCCCTGGCCGGGCCTGGCCACCACGGCCGCGACCGCCGTGCTGTCGACGGTCGAGGCGCCCCGCTCGGCCGCGTACGCCGCCCTGCTGCACGCCATGCGGGGCGGCACCGGGCGCACCCGCGAGGGCACCCCGCGGTTCGACCGGCGCGGGTTCCCGATGGACCTGAAGGAGCGGATGGCGCGGCGGGCGCGGATGCGGCACCGCGCGATGACCTCCACGGTGGTCGCGGCCGTCGTCGCGGCGCCGGTGCTGGCGCTGTGGGCGGCGTACCACGGGGCCCCGCTGGCCCCGGACCACAAGGGGGAAGGTTCCTTCAGCGCCGGCGACGGCCTGGACGGCGTCCAGTACGAGAAGGCCGGCGTCGCGGGCACCGCCGACGCGCGCGGGCGTTCCACGCGCGGCGGTCAGGGCCGGCTGTCGGTGTCGGTCGTGTCCGCCGCCCCCTCGGCCTCCGCGTCCGCGTCCGCGTCGGCCGGCGCACGCGACTCCGCCTCGCCGTCGAGCGACGCCTCGGACGGCGGCGCCGGGTCCGTGCCTCGCCGGGGCCGGCTGCTCGTGGAGGCCCGTTCGCGCGGTCATGCCACGGTCGTGACGCTCACCGCGGAGGGCGGCGCACCGGTCCGGTGGAGCGCCGCCACGTCCGAGTCGTGGCTGCGGCTGAGCCGGAGCCACGGCAGGCTGCGTCCCGGGGAGACCACGACGCTGACGGTGTCGGTGGACCGGTCGCGGGAGCCCGTGGGCCCGTGGACGGCACGGATCTGGTTCGACCCGTCGGGGGCGGTCGTCACGATCGAGGGGACGGGCCGGCAGGAGCCCTCACCGGACCCCACACCGACCCCGTCCGCCCCCGACCCGTCGCCGAGCGACCCGCCCGGCCCGAGCCCCTCGGCCTCCGCGTCCTCCCAGGACTGACCGGACCCGGTCGCCGGACCGAACCCGCTACTGAGCCCCGTCCCCGGTGTCCGGCACCGGGTCCGCCGGATGCGGTGCCATCGGCAGCAGCGAGGCGAGCCGCTGCTCGCACAGTTCGACGAGCCGGGCGTAGGCGGCCGGCCCCATCAACTCGGTCAGTTCCGCCCGGTACGAGACGTACACCGGGTCGCCCGCGCCGTGCGCGGACCGCGCCCCCGTGCACCACCAGTGCAGGTCGTGGCCGCCGGGGCCCCAGCCGCGCCGGTCGTACTCGCCGATCGAGATCATCAGCACGCGCGTGTCGTCGGGCCGGTCCACCCAGTCGTACGTCCGCCGGATCGGCAGCTGCCAGCACACGTCCGGCTTGGTCTCCAGAGGCTCGCGGCCCTCCTTGAGCGCGAGCGTGTGCAGCGCGCAGCCGGCGCCCGCGGGGAAACCGGGGCGGTTGAGGAAGATGCAGGCGCCCTCGTACCGCCGGGTCTGCCGGTCGCCGTCCTCGTTGACCTCGGCCCAGCCGCCCTCCTCCGCCACGTCGCGCAACTGCCACAGGTCCGCGGTGAGCCGCTCCACGTGCTTCGCGACGCGCTTCTCGTCGTCGTCGTCCGAGAAGTGCGCGCCGAGCGTGCAGCAGCCGTCACCGGCCCGGCCCGCCTGGATGCCCTCGCAACCGCGCCCGAAGATGCAGTTCCACCGTGAGGTGAGCCACGTCAGGTCGCACCGGAAGACCTGTTCGTCGTCGGCCGGGTCGGGGAACTCGACCCACGCGCGGGGGAAGTCGAGACCGACCTCGTCCGACACGTCCGCGTGATCCTGCCGCTTCGTCGCCTTCTTCGCCTTCGCCACGATGTCAGGGTAAGCATGTGAAGCTTCTCGAGTGGTCACCCGCGCGTGTGCCCATACCCCGCATGTCCCCGGGCCGGGCCCGGCGCAGTAGCGTTCCGGGCATGAGACTCGGTGTCCTCGACGTGGGTTCGAATACCGTCCACCTTCTGGTCATGGACGCGCATCCCGGAGCGCGTCCGCTGCCCGCCTACTCCCACAAGGCGGAGCTGCGGCTGGCGGAGCTGCTCGACGAGGACGGCGCGATCCGTGAGGACGGCGTGCGGCGGCTGGTCGCCCAGGTCGCCGAGGCCCTCGTCGTGGCCGAGGACAAGGGCGTCGAGGACGTCCTGCCGTTCGCGACCAGCGCGGTGCGCGAGGCCGCCAACGGCGAGCAGGTGCTCGCCCGGGTCGCCGCGGAGACCGGGGTCAACCTGACCGTGCTGTCCGGCGGGGACGAGGCACGGCTCACCTTCCTCGCCGCCCGCCGCTGGTTCGGCTGGTCCTCCGGCCGGCTGCTCATGCTGGACATCGGCGGCGGCTCCCTCGAGGTCGCGTACGGCATGGACGAGGACCCGGACGCCGCGGTCTCGCTGCCGCTCGGCGCGGGCCGGCTCACCAGCGGCTGGCTGCCCGGCGACCCGCCCACCGCGGACGACGTGCGCGGCCTGCGCAAGCACGTGCGCGCCGAGATCGCCCGCACCGTCGCCGAGTTCAGCCGGCTCGGCGCGCCCGACCATGTGGTGGGCACCTCCAAGACCTTCAAGCAGCTGGCCCGGATCGCGGGCGCGGCGCGCTCGGCGGAGGGCCTGTACGTGCAGCGCACGCTCACCCGCAAGTCGCTGGAGGAGTGGGTGCCGCGACTGGCCGCGATGACGGAGGGCGCCCGCCGGGAACTGCCCGGCGTGTCCGAGGGCCGGGCCCGCCAGCTGCTGGCCGGGGCGCTGGTCGCGGACGCGGCGATGGACCTGTTCGGGGTCACCGAGCTCGAGGTCTGCCCGTGGGCGCTGCGCGAGGGCGTCATCCTGCGCCGCCTGGACCTGATGACGAGCGACCGGGGCTGAGGGGCGGGGCTGAGGGGCGGGGCTGAGGATCGACCGGCGCTGACGGCGGCGGATGCTTTGCGGCCGCTTCGCTGCCGCATTGCCGTCCCTTTGCCGCCGATCCGGCGCCGGGTGTTGATCGCGTCACGTCGGCCGGGCGCGATGTGCCGTTCGGCCGACCGGCCGCCGTACGCTGTTCCCCGTGGCAGCCCCTGACCCTGTGGACCCGAACGGACACACCGTGCGCGTACCGGACGCGAAGGTCGCGCTGTCCACGGCCTCCGTCTACCCCGAGTCCACGGCGACGGCCTTCGAGATCGCGGCCCGGCTGGGCTACGACGGCGTCGAGGTGATGGTGTGGACCGACCCGGTCAGCCAGGACATCGAGGCCCTGCGCCGGCTCTCGGACTACCACGGGGTGCCGATCCTGGCGGTGCACGCGCCCTGCCTGCTGATCACCCAGCGGGTCTGGTCGACCGACCCGTGGGTGAAGCTGCAGCGGGCGCAGGCGGCGGCGGAGAAGCTCGGCGCGACGACCGTGGTCGTCCACCCGCCGTTCCGCTGGCAGCGCTCGTACGCCCGTGAGTTCGTCGAGGGCATCTGGCGCATGGCGGGCGAGACCGACGTGCGCTTCGCGGTCGAGAACATGTACCCGTGGCGCTACCGCGACCGGGAGATGCTCGCGTACGCACCCGACTGGGACCCCACCAAGGACGACTACCGGCACTTCACCATCGACCTGTCGCACACGGCCACGGCCAGGACCGAGACGCTGGAGATGCTCGACCGCATGGGCGACCGGCTCGGCCATGTGCACCTGGCCGACGGCAGCGGCTCCGGCAAGGACGAGCACCTGGTGCCGGGGCGCGGCAAGCAGCCCTGTGCGGAAGTGCTGGAGAGCCTGGCCTCTCGGGGCTTCGACGGCCATGTGGTGATCGAGGTCAACACCCGACGCGCGATGTCGGCGGCCGAGCGCGAGGCGGATCTGGCGGAGGCGCTGGCCTTCACCCGGCTGCACCTCGCCGCGGCCGCGCGGGTGCGCTGATGCCGTCCGAGGGCGCCGCGGGCAGGCGTGGGCGCGGCCGCCCGGCCGGCAGCCGGGCGGGCACCGTCGAGACCCGGGACAGGATCCTCGCCGCGGCCCGCGAGGAGTTCTCGGCCCGCGGCTACGACAAGACCTCGATCCGGTCGATCGCCAAGTCCGCGGGTGTGGACCCGGCGCTGGTGCACCACTACTTCGGGGCGAAGGAGCAGGTCTTCGCCGCCTCCATCGAGGTCTCCTTCGAGCCCGCCTTCAGCGTCCCCGACGTCCTCGCGGCGGGCCCCGAGGGCGTCGGCGAGCGGCTGGCCCGCTTCTTCGTCGGCGTCTGGGAGAACCCGGTCACCCGGGCCCCCATGCTGGCCATCGTGCGTTCCGCCGTCAGCAACGACACCGCCGCGGGCGTACTGCGCGGCATCGTCCTGCGGCGGCTGCTGGAGCGCGTCGCCTCGGAGCTGGAGGTCCCCGACGCCCGGCTCCGGGCGGAACTCGCCGGTGCCCAGATGATGGGCATCGCGATGATGCGGTACATCATCAGGATCGAGCCGCTGGCGTCGGCGGACATGGAGGACGTCGTCGCCCTCGTCGCGCCGACGCTGCAGCGCTATCTGACGGATCCCGGCCCCGTCACGGGGTGAAGACCTCCTCCAGGGTGTGGATCGCGCCGTCCTTGCCGAGCTCGTAGCGGAAGACCAGGCCGGAGTCCGGGTGCGCCTCCAGCCAGTCCAGCAGCTCCTGGACGCCGATCCGCTGGTTCTCCGCGCTCTCCACGACCGGGTTGGCAGCGGTGACGTACGCGGCCTGGTCCAGCGGGAGGTACGTCTCCTTGCCGACGGTCACAAAGGGCGCGCCGTCGGTGCCGGGCTCCCCGCAGCCCCAGTTGCCGTGCTTGACGATCAGGGAGAGCGCCCCGCCCTCCGGGGTCCACCGGTAGACCGCGATCTCGTCCGGGGAGATCGGCATCCTGTGGTCGCAGGACGCGGTGGCGGCCGGGGTCGCCTTCGCGATGGGCTTCGCCGCAGGTGCGGTGCTCGCGGCCGGCTTCGCGGGTGCGGCGGAGGCGGGCGCCGCCGTGGCCGTGCCGGGCGCCGGCTTCGCGGGCGCCGTCGTCCTCGGCGCCGAACCGCCGCCGGCGCCGCTCCCGGCCGCGCCGGCGTCCTTGCCGCCGCCGGTGCCGCCGCACGCGGTCAGCGCCAGGACCATCGCCATGCCGCCGAGCGCGGCCGCCGGCACGGCCGCCGGTCTGCGGCGGGTAGCCGTCGTACGAGAAATCATGCCGTCCCCCCTGAATCCGTCCGAGTGATCGCCGTGCGTGGTCGCCGTGATCGCGGAAAAGCTAGCAGCGCGGCAAAAGGGCCGATAATGGGGGAGAGCGCCTTGTCGCCCGCCCGCGACAGACCCGTTACGGCTGTTACGGATCCCCATCCATTCCGTGGACTTGGCGTCCGTAATGCGGACACACCCCCGCGTGCCGCAACCGGAGGCGTACGCTCGAAAGCTCCGGATGGAAACGTAGGGAGTGGTCCCCGTGCCCGAGCTGAGGTCCCGCACAGTCACCCACGGCCGCAACATGGCGGGCGCGCGCGCCCTTATGCGGGCCTCGGGCGTAGCGAGCGAGGACATCGGCAAGCCGATCATCGCGGTGGCCAACAGCTTCACCGAGTTCGTGCCCGGGCACACCCACCTGCAGCCGGTCGGCCGCATCGTGAGCGAGGCGATCAAGGCCGCGGGCGCCGTGCCGCGCGAGTTCAACACGATCGCCGTCGACGACGGCATCGCCATGGGCCACGGCGGCATGCTCTACTCGCTGCCCTCCCGCGACCTGATCGCCGACTCCGTCGAGTACATGGTCGAGGCGCACTGCGCGGACGCCCTGATCTGCATCTCCAACTGCGACAAGATCACCCCGGGCATGCTGATGGCCGCCCTGCGCCTCAACATCCCCACCGTCTTCGTCTCCGGCGGCCCCATGGAGGCCGGCCGGGCCACCCTCGTCGACGGCACCGTGCGCACCCTCGACCTGATCGACGCGATCGCCGACGCCGTCAACGACAAGATCTCCGACGAGGACATCCTCCGCATCGAGGAGAACGCCTGCCCGACCTGCGGCTCGTGTTCCGGCATGTTCACCGCCAACTCGATGAACTGCCTCACCGAGGCGATCGGCCTGTCCCTGCCCGGCAACGGCTCGGTCCTGGCCACCCACACCGCCCGCAAGGGGCTCTACGAGGACGCCGCCCGCACGGTCGTCGACCTCACCCGGCGCTACTACGAGCAGGACGACGAGTCCGTCCTGCCCCGCTCCATCGCCACCTTCGCGGCCTTCGAGAACGCCATGGCCCTCGACATCGCCATGGGCGGCTCCACCAACACGATCCTCCACCTGCTCGCCGCGGCCCAGGAGGCCGGGGTCCCCTTCGGCCTGACCGACATCGACGCCGTCTCGCGCCGTGTGCCGTGCCTGGCCAAGGTCGCCCCCAACGTCGCGAAGAACCGCACGTACTACATGGAGGACGTCCACCGCGCCGGCGGTATCCCGGCCCTGCTGGGCGAGCTCCACCGGGCAGGCCTGCTCAACGAGGACGTCCACGCAGTCCACTCCCCGTCGCTCGCCGACTGGCTCAAGACCTGGGACGTCCGCGGCGGCTCCCCCTCCGCCGAGGCCGAGGAGCTGTGGCACGCCGCCCCCGGCTGCGTCCGCTCCGCCACCGCCTTCTCCCAGTCCGAGCGCTGGGAGGCCCTCGACCTCGACGCCGCGGAGGGCTGCATCCGCTCCGCCGAGCACGCCTACTCCAAGGACGGCGGCCTGGCGGTGCTCCACGGCAACCTGGCCGTCGACGGCTGCGTGGTGAAGACCGCGGGCGTCGACGAGTCCATCTGGACCTTCGAGGGCCCGGCCGTGGTCTGCGAGTCCCAGGAGGAGGCCGTCGACAAGATCCTCCGCAAGGAGATCAAGGAGGGCGACGTCGTCGTCATCCGCTACGAGGGCCCCAAGGGCGGCCCCGGCATGCAGGAGATGCTCTACCCCACCTCCTTCCTCAAGGGCCGCGGCCTCGGCAAGGCCTGCGCCCTCATCACCGACGGCCGCTTCTCCGGCGGCACCTCGGGCCTGTCCATCGGCCACGCCTCCCCCGAGGCGGCCTCCGGCGGCACGATCGCCCTCGTCGAGGACGGCGACCGCATCCGCATCGACATCCCGGGCCGCAGCATCGACCTGCTGGTGTCCGACGACGCCCTGGCCGCCCGCCGCGCCGCCCTCGGCGGCGTCTACGCCCCCAAGGGCCGCGAGCGGAAGGTCTCCCTGGCCCTCAAGGCGTACGCGGCCATGGCGACGAGCGCGGACAAGGGCGCCGTCCGCGACGTCACCAAGCTCGAGGGCTGACCGCCACCGCCTCTTCGCCGCGGGGACCCCTCCCGCTGGTGCCGGTCACCAGCGGGAGGGGTCCTTCGCGTCGACGGCGAACACGCTGCCGTCGGGCGCGGTGGCGAACACCTTGCCGTCGGCGACGACGGGGGAGGGCGGGAATCCCGGGTACGTTCCCTGGTGAGCGCCCAGACGCGGCTTCGTCTGACCGAGGTAACTGCCCTGCTCGGTGTCGAAGGCGAGCAGGCGGCCGTCGGCCGCGGTGAAGTAGAGCCGGTTTCCGGAGACAGCCGGTTCGGAGCTGCCGGCCACGGATGTCTCGACACGCCACTGTTTCGGTGTTGCCGCCCCGTCGTCGCGGCCACTGGTGTCGGTCGCCATCAACAGGCCCCCGGGACCCAAGAGATACACCATGTCGCCTTGCGCCGAGGCCCGCGGTTGGTCGACAGGCCTCGCGAGCCGAATGCGTCGGGCCGTCCAGTCGGCGGTGTTCAGACGTACGACGGCGTCGGTGCGGGCGCTGGAGCGGTCCTCGGAGGTGAAGAAGAGGCTCTTTCCGTTTGCGTCGGCAAAGGTCAGATTCCCGTCGAGCCGGATCCGATGACGTACCGCGCCGTTGTCCTGGTTCACGGCGGTCACCAAAGTGTGGAGGCCATCGGGGCTGACCTCGACGGCGTAGACGACTCCGGTGAGGCCGAGTGCGGCGAACATCGGGTTGGCGTGGCCCGGGAGCTTCCTGTGCCAGCGCGTCTTACCGGTTGTCCCGTCGACTGCGCTGATCATCCCGTTGTGCCCCACCAGCAGCACGGCGGTGCCCGCGTCGTAGAACACGCCCTCGTAAGCGGAGACGTCCAGCGTCCAGCGCGGGCTGCCGGTGGCCGGGTTCAGGCCCGTGAGCCTCGATTCATCGCCGCTCATGACGCGGAGGACGCCGTTGGACAGCACAGGCGCGCGGACCGTAGTGGTGGTTCCCGGGCGCCTGGCTGTCCGGATGGACCAATTGAAGAGTCCGCTGTGTGGGTCCAGACTCGCCGCTTCCACGCCGGGCCCGGAGCAGAAGAGGGCCCGTGACCCGTGAGTGCAGGCCGCCATCCGGCCCTCGCTGTTGTTGGGAAGGGCCGTGGTCCACGGACGGAATGCCGCGCCCGTGGAAACCGGCGAACCGCGGTGTTTGCCGTCCTGCGACCCGAAGCCAGTCACCCGATCGAGCGCCACCGTAGTGGCGCCGAGACCGATCAGGGCCAGCGCGGTGACTCCGACGGCGGCTTTTCGCATCCCTCGGACGCGGTGCGGGGGGAACGCTGGTTCCGTGTCGGCTCGCCGGGGAACCGACTCGGGCGCTGTTTCGTGAGTGGTCTCGTCATCCGCGGGTTGCCGCTGTGCCGGGATGAGCCCGTCAGTACGGATCCCCTCGAAGTCGAAAGCCGCGAAGGTCTGCGTGTCGTAGGACGCCGAAACCGCCCGAAGCTCGGCCATCAGAGCATCCGGAGAAGGTCTCTCATCGGGGTCTTTGGCGAGACAGGATTCGATGAGCGGCCGCAGGTCGGCAGGGAGACCTTCCAACTGCGGTTCTTCGTGCACGATTTGGTAGGCGACGATATACGGACTTTCTGAGTCGAAGGGGCTGCGTCCCGTGGCTGCGTGAACGAGGACGCTGGCCATCGCGAAGACATCGGCGGCAGGACCCACCGTCCGGGGCTGCTGGAACTGCTCCGGGGCCATGAACGGTGGCGTCCCGATGAGCTTGCCCGTTTCCGTGCGCAGGTCGCTGTCGGGCGGTCGTGAGATGCCGAAGTCGATCACCTTCGGGCCGTCGGCCGCCAGCAGGACGTTGCTCGGCTTGAGATCGCGGTGCACGACGCCCGCCCGGTGAATGTCGCGCAGAGCCTCGGAGAGCCCCGCCATGAGATACCGCACCTGGGCAGGCGGCACCGGTCCGTTCCGTTTCACGAACTCGGCCAGCGTCGGCCCTGGTATGTAAAGGGTGGCCATCCACGGACGCTCGGCATCGGGATCGGCGTCCACGACGGGGGCGGTGAACGCCCCGCTCACCCGCCGCGCGGCGGCGATCTCCTGACGGAAACGCGCCCTGAACTCGGGGTCCGTCGCCAGTTCCTGGTGCACGACCTTGACGGCCAGCCGCTTTCCCGAGGTGGAGCGCGACAGGTGCACCACACCCATGCCGCCGGAGCCGAGCCGATTCTCCAGCCGGTATTGACCGGCGTATTCCGGGCGTTCCGCTTCCGGGCCGGTTTCATGTCTGCGCTGTGGCGGCATGACCCACCCCCGTGTGTTCGTACATCGCCGCAACTTGGGGAGCCTAGTGGATCGTCATTACGGCAGCGGGTCGGATTGCTAGCCTGCACCTGACAGAGCGTGAATCTTCACGGGGGAGGGCCCATGGCCGAGAAGAACCTTGACGAGCCCAGCGACAGCGTGAGCGCGGGGGCCCAGGTGGCAGAGGTCGTTGCTGCCACAGGCTTGACCTACTACCCAGTGGCCCCGGATTGCCGACTCAACGTCCGTTCCGGCCCGGGCACGAGCTACCACATCGTCAAGGTGCTGCCGTACGGCGCCAAGGTGCCGGTGTTCTGCCAGGCGTCAGGCACAACGGTGAGCGGCTACTACGGCACGAGCAGCATCTGGGACTGCATCGGCCCCGACCAGTACGTGTCCGATACGTATGTGCAGACCGGCAGCGACGGCTACATCGCGTCTCGCTGCGGCTGACACAGGGATCGCCCGCGCGGCCCCACCCCGCACCACCCACTCCTGTTCCATCACGCCCCCGGGCTCCGCGATCGGTCGCGGAGCCCGGGGGCGTCGTCCGGGGGCCCACAGCCGATGCCCGATGCCGGACTGAGGGCTCCGACCGTTCCCGATCACCCAAGAGGAGAGTGCTGTGGGGAAGGACAACAAGAGGCGGTCCGTGCTGGCCGCGGGCGCGGCCTGCGTCGCGGGGGCGACGCTGCTGGTCCTCGGCGGCGCGGCCGACGCGACGGCGTCCGCCAGTCTTGTCTACTACCCGGTCGCACCCGACGTCCGCCTCAATGTCCGCAATGGTCCGGGCACCAGCTTCCAGATCGTCAAGGTGCTGCCGTACGACGTGCAGGTGCCGATCTTCTGCCAGACGCCGGGGACGACGGTGAGCGGCTACTACGGCACATCCAACATCTGGGACCGGATCGGCCCCGACCAGTACGTGTCGGACACCTACGTCCACACCGGCAGCGACGGCTACATCGCTTCTCGCTGCGCCTGATCACGGGCCACGCGGTGGGTCACACCGTGCTGTGCGGGGGAAGAACAACCCCCATGACCACACAGCCGGGCCACCGCGTGCTCGCCCAGTCGTTCAGCACCGTCGCCGCCCAGTACGCCGCCGCCCGTCCCGGCTATCCGGCCGAACTCTTCGACGCCGTCGAGGAGATCGCCGGCCGCCCCTTCGCCGGGGCCACCGTGCTGGACGTGGGCGCCGGGACAGGCATCGCCACCGCGCTGATACGGGCCCGCGGGGCGAACGTGACGGCCGTGGAGCCCGGGCCGGGCATGGCGGCGCAGTTGCGGGCGGGGCAGCCGGGGGTGCCGCTCGTACGGGGGGACGGGGACGCGCTGCCGTTCGCGTCCGAGGTGGCGGACTACGTGACGTACGCGCAGGCCTGGCACTGGACGGACCCGGCCCGGTCCACGCCGGAGGCGGTGCGCGTGCTGCGGCCGGGCGGGGCGCTGGCGCTGTGGTGGAACGTGCCGGACACCGGCGTCGCCTGGGTGCGGGAACAGGAGGAGCGGCTGGCCCGCGCGGTCCCCCGCTACCACGAGAACGGCCTGACCGGCACCGCCGAGGACATCCTCCGCTCGCTCGGCGCCCGCCTGGGGATGCGCGCCGCGACCCGTGTGCTCCACTGGACGCGTACCGTCCCGGTGGACACGCACCTGGCGATGCTGGGCAGCCGCTCCTACTTCGCCGTGCTCACCCCGGACGCCGCCCGCCGCATCCTCGACCAGGAGCGGCGCGAACTGCTGGCGCTCTTCCCGGACGGCCAGGTGGCCGAGCCGTACCGGGTCGACCTCACGGTCGCGGTCAAGGGCTAGTCCAGAGCTAGTCCGCGCGGCGCTTCGCCGCCACCGAGCCGACCACCCCGACGACGCCCGCGACGAGGGCTCCTCGCCACAGTCCGTCCCAGAGGCTGCCGAAGAAGCCCTCGGAGGTCAGGATCCGGCGCATCACGAAATCGCTGACCAGCAGCATCCCCGCCGGCACCAGCGCCACGCGCCACGGGTGGGCGGCGGCCCACCGGCGGATGCGGCGATCCGCGCGCGGGCCGCGGCCCGTGACCGCGCCGGCGCCGCCGACGAGGAAGAACAGCATCAGCGCGACGGACACGGCCCCGGCCACGACGCCGAGCCCGAAGTCGCCGCCTATCGCGGCGGCGGCGAGGGACACCCCGCCGCCGATGGCGCCGACGGCGGCGGCCGGCCGCCAGGGGCCGAGGGTGGCCGAAGCCACCGCGAGCTGCCGCTTCTCGGCGCCGGTCACGTCCCGGGATACATCGGTAGAACGCCTCATACCGCCACGGTCGCCCCGGGCGGCCCGGGAAGCCATAGGGGATGACCCTGAGACGGCCCGGAACCGGAATCAGGGACGACGTCCCCGTGCTCCGGTCCCGGGCGGGCCGGTCAGACCGGCGCCCCCTGCACCCGCACCGGTGTCACCCCCTCCTCGTTGTGCCGCTCGGCCCACCCCAGCAGCGCCATGCCGCAGGCGTGGTCCAGGTGCCGCAGCCGCCGCAGGTCGAGCTCTATCGGACGGTCGCGGGGCAGCGCCTCCAACCGGTCCAGCAGCTTGGGCAGCCGCAGGAACGTGGCGTTGCCCAGGACGCGGACGACGATCGGTCCGTCGCCCTCGTCGTGGATCTCCACATACGTCTGCGAGGTCTCCCAGGCCGTCTTGACGACCGCCGTGAGCAGCCCGGCGAGCACCCCCTCGAACATGTCGGCGGTGACGATCGCCGTCGCGGTCACCACCAGGACGAGGACCTCGCCCCGGTGCTCCCGCCACAGCGGCACGAACTCCTTCACCGGTACGAGCTTGCAGCCCGCGTGGACCAGCACACCGGCCAGCGCCGCCACGGGGATCACCCCGAGCGCGCCCGGGAGCAGCGCGGCGAACAGCAGCAGCCACACGCCGGAGTGTAAATGATCCGTCACTCAAATGGATGCATCTCCCGCTTGTTGACGTCCCGGCATCCCCGGGAGCATTATTCGCCGCATGATGAATAAAGCCGAGGGGCCCCGGGAACCAGACGGCCCCGGGTCCGCCGTGCACGCCTCCGGGCTCACCGTCGTCCGCGGTGGCCGCACCGTTCTGGACGCCCTGGAATTCACCGTCCCCCGTGGCGAGATCACCGGTCTGCTGGGCCCCAGCGGCTGCGGCAAGTCGACCCTCATGCGCGCCGTCGTCGGCACCCAGGCCAACGTCACCGGCGCCCTCGACGTCCTCGGCCTGCCCGCCGGCCACCGCGCGCTGCGCCCCCGCATCGGCTACGTGACCCAGGCCCCTTCCGTCTACCTCGACCTGACCGTCCGCCAGAACCTCGAGTACTTCGCCGCCGTCCTCGGCGGCGACGCCCGCGACCACGTCGAACGGGCCATCGCCGACGTCGACCTGGCCTCCCACGCCACCGCCCTGGCCGGCAACCTCTCCGGCGGCCAGCGCAGCCGCGTCTCCCTGGCCGTCGCCCTGCTCGGCACCCCCGAACTGCTCGTGCTCGACGAGCCAACCGTCGGCCTCGACCCCGTCCTGCGCCGCGACCTGTGGGAGCTCTTCCACCGCCTCGCCGCCGAGCGGGGCGCCACCCTCCTCGTCTCCAGCCACGTCATGGACGAGGCCGAGCGCTGCCACCGGCTGCTCCTCATGCGCGAGGGCCGCATCCTCGCCCAGGACACCCCCGACGGCCTGCGCGAGCGCACCGGCGCCGCCACCGTCGAGGACGCCTTCCTCCGCCTTGTCGACGAAGCCGCCGGGAACCTCCCCCACCAGGCCGAGGAGGCCGTCCGATGAGCACGCACCGCACCCTGGCCACCGCCCGCCGCGTGCTGCTGCAACTGCGCCACGACCCGCGCACCATCGCCCTGATGGTCGTCGTGCCCTGCGTCCTGCTCACCCTGCTGTCCTGGGTCTACGACGCCAGCCCGCGCACCTTCGACACCGTCGGCGCGTCGCTGCTGGGCATCTTCCCGCTCATCACGATGTTCCTGGTCACCTCGATCGCGACCCTGCGCGAACGCACCTCCGGCACCCTGGAACGAATGCTGTCCATGCCGCTCGGCAAGGGCGACCTCCTCGCCGGGTACGCCCTCGCCTTCGGCGCCATCGCGGTCGTCCAGGCCGCCCTCGCCACCGGGCTCGCCGTCCTCGTCCTCGGCCTCGACGTCACCGGCTCCGCCTGGCTGCTGCTCCTGGTCGCCCTCGCCGACGCCTGCCTCGGCACCGCCCTCGGGCTCTTCGTCAGCGCCTTCGCGGCCAGCGAGTTCCAGGCCGTGCAGTTCATGCCCGCCGTGCTGCTGCCGCAGATCCTGCTCTGCGGACTGCTCATGCCGCGCGACCGGATGCAGCCGGTGCTCGAGGGAATCTCCAACGCGCTGCCCATGTCGTACGCCGTCGACGGCATGCAGGAGGTCCTCACCCACACCGGTGTCACCGGCGACTTCGTCCGCGACCTCGCCGTCGTCGCAGGCAGCGCCGCCCTCGCCCTCGGTCTGGGCGCGGCGACGCTCCGCCGCCGTACGGCGTGACCCCTCACGGGTGACCGCACCGTGGACGGCACGGCCGCCCGCGCCGTCCCCGGTGCGAAGATGACCCCATGACGCAGAAAGTCGCGGTGCTCGGCACCGGCAAGATCGGCGAGGCCCTCCTGTCGGGCATGCTCCGCGCCGGCCGGCAGCCGGACAACCTCCTGGTGACCGCCCGCCGTGCGGCCCGCGCGGAGGAGCTGCGAGCCCGCTACGGCGTCGAATCGGTGTCCAACGAGGAGGCGGCGAAAGCCGCGGACACCCTCATCCTCGCCGTCAAGCCGCAGGACATGACCGCCCTCCTGGAGGAGCTCGCCCCGCACGTCGCCGCCGACCGGCTGATCATCAGCGCCGCGGCCGGCGTCCCGACCTCCTTCTTCGAGGAGCGCCTCGCGGACGGCATCGCGGTCGTCCGCGTCATGCCCAACACCCCCGTCCTGGTCGACGAGGGCATGTCGGTCATCTCCGCCGGCAGCCACGCGGGCGAGGAGCACCTGCTGCGCACCGAGGAGATCTTCCAGCCGGTCGGCAAGACCCTGCGCATCCCCGAGTACCAGCAGGACGCGGCCACCGCGCTGTCGGGCTCCGGGCCCGCGTACTTCTACTACCTCGTCGAGGCCATGACCGACGCCGGCATCCTCCTCGGCCTGCCGCGCGCCCAGGCCCACGACCTGATCGTGCAGTCCGCGATCGGCGCCGCCGTGATGCTCCGCGACAGCGGCGAGCACCCCGTCAAGCTCCGCGAGGCCGTCACCTCCCCCGCCGGCACCACCATCAACGCCATCCGCGAACTGGAGAAGCACGGCGTCCGCCACGCCCTGATCGCCGCCCTCGAGGCCGCCCGCGACCGCAGCCGCGAGCTGGCCTCCGGAAACGGCTGACCGACGGCTCGCCGACGATCCACGGCAGACCGACCCGGTACGGCGTCACCGCCGCGCCCGCGGCCCGCGGCCCGCGGGTCAGCGGGCCCCGGCCGCCGTCAGCAGCTCCCTCGTCCCCACCACCCGCGCGAACCGCCCGCCGTGCAGGGACACCGCCGTGGCACGGGACAGCTCGTCGGCCGTCACCGTCCACCCGAAGGGCCCCTCCAGGTCGAAGGTGTGCATCGCGTCCAGCGGGAAGAACACCTCGTACCCGAGGTTCCCGCCCATCCTGGCCGTCGTCTCGTTGCACATGTTGGTCTGGATCCCGGCGATCACGATCTGCCCGATGCCCGCGCCCTTCAGCCAGGCGTCCAGATCCGGCTCCCCGTAGAAGGCCGAGTTCACGGACTTCGTCACCAGCAGCTCCGGTCCGGAGCCCCTGCCGCGCCGCTCCCGTACGAAGTCCTTGAAGTCATTGCCCGTGTGGCCCACCCGCAACGGCGAGCTCGACCCCGCCGGCGAATCGTGCCGTACGAACACCACCGGCCGCCCCGAGGACTGCCACGCGTCGATCAGCGCCGCGATGTTCTCCTCCGCGTCCGGGTTGTTGCGCCGTCCCCAGAACTCCTCCTCGAAGCCCTTCTGCACATCGACGACGACCAGCGCTGCGTTCTCTGCGATCTCCATGTCCTCGATGCTCCCGCCGGGGCCCCGTCCCCACCAGTGGCAGCAATGCCGCTCATCGATGACTTACTGCCAGAGCTCCTGGCACACTCGGCCGCATGTACCGCGTCGCGCTGCTCGCCTTCCCCGGCATCCGGGCCTTCGACGTCTCCGTCATCACGGAGGTCTTGGGTACCGGACGCGCCCGGCGCGGAGTGCCACCCTTCGAGCTGCGCCGCGCCGCCGCGGGTCCCGGCCCCATCGCGATGCCCGGCGGCCTCGGCCTCACCCCCGACCGCGGCCTCGACTGGCTCGCCGAGGCCGACCTCGTCCTCGTCCCCGGCGTCGAGGACCCCGACCTCCCCACCCCCGGGCCCGTGCTCGACGCCCTGCGCCGCGCCCACGCCGAGGGGACCCCGGTCGCCGCCCTGTGCGCCGGCGCCTTCGTCCTCGCCGAGGCCGGCCTCCTCGACGGCCGCCGCGCCGTCACCCACTGGCACCTCGCCGGCCGCCTCCGGCAACGCCACCCGGCCGTCGCCGTCGAACCCGACGCCCTCTTCATCGAGGACTCCGGCATCTGGACCTCCGCCGGCACGGCCGCCGGCATCGACCTCTGCCTCCACCTCGTCCGGACGACGCACGGCGCGGAGGCGGCGGCCGCCATCGCCCGCGCGATGGTCACCGCCCACCTCGCCACCAGCCCCCGCGACTACCGGCGCGCCTTCCACACCGCGGGAGGCGCGGGCGCTCAGCCCGGCGGCAGCAGGCCGATCGCCCGGTAGGCCGCGTCGACGGCCGGCCGGGCGAGGGCCCGCGCCCGCTCGGCGCCGTCCCTGAGCACCCCGTCCACGTACCCGGGGTCGGCCACCAGTTCCGCGTGCCGCTCCCGCAACGGCCGCAGCTCCTCCACCACCGCCTCGGCGGCATCCTTCTTCAAGGCGCCGTACGAGTCGTACTCCGCCGCCAGCTCCTGCGGCGGCCGGCCCGCGCACGCGGAAAGGATCTCCAGCAGGTTCGCCACCCCGGGCCGCTCCTCGGGCTCGTACACCACGTCCCGCCCGCTGTCGGTCACCGCCCGCAGCACCTTCCTGCGGACCACCTCCGGCTCGTCGAGCAGATAGACGATCCCGGGACCGGTGTCCTCGGACTTCCCCATCTTCGACGCCGGGTCCTGCAGGTTCCTCACCCGCGCCGCCACCTTGGGGTGCACCGCCCGGGGGACCGTGAACACATGTCCGTAGCGCTGGTTGAAGCGCGCCGCCAGATCCCGCGTCAGCTCCACGTGCTGCGCCTGGTCGTCGCCGACCGGCACCTCGTCCGCCCCGTACGCCAGGATGTCCGCCGCCATCAGCACGGGATACGTCAGCAACGACAGCCGCACACTGCCGCCCCGCCGCTGTTCTTCGGCGGCCTTCTCCTTGTACTGGACCATCCGCCGCATCTCCCCGTCCGTGGCGGTGCACTCGAGGAGGTACGCCAGCCGGGCGTGCTCGTCCACATGGCTCTGCACGAAGAGCGTGCAGACCTGTGGATCCACTCCCGCGGACAGCAGCAGCGTCGCCGCCTGCCGGCTCAGCCGCCGTACCCGCGCCGGATCGTGCTCCACCGTGAGCGCGTGCAGGTCCACCACGCAGAACAGCGATTCGGCCCGATGCTGGTCAACAGCGGCCCACTGCCGCACGGCGCCGAGGTAGTTGCCCAGGGTCAGATGCCCCGTCGGCTTGATCCCGCTGAAGACTCTCGTCATCGGTGTTCCTCCCGGCTTGTGGGGCCGCCGCGACGGCGGGCCGGAGGAGAAACACGTACGGCCGCCGAGGCGGCGGCCGTTGGATGCATGCGCTGAGCGTCGGCCGCCGTCAGGCGGCCCACCACAGGTACGTGCGCGCATGCTTGCTCATGCCCCGACGGTAACGCGGAAACCAGTTGCGGGCCACAGGTTTGAAGCACCGCAGGGCGTGGTGTAGTGTTCTCTAGCTGCCTCGGACGGGGTCACCTTCCAGGGGCGGCCACTCAAGCCGCCCGGCGGCAAACCACTACTGCACGACTTCCCTACGGGGACGATTTCGGCGTGCCGAAATCCGAACCGAATGGCTCGATTATGAGCCGCCGGGGAAATCCGCTAAAGTAGTGGACACGCCGGAAGGCGCGAAACAAAAACCCCGCTCCAACAGGGGGCCGGAAACGAAGAGCGGAAACGCGAAACGGATCTGGTAAGGTTGGAAACAACGAAGGGAAAGCCCGGAGGGGCCGGTGAGACGGTCTCGAAGGAAGCTTCCGTTCCTTGAGAACTCAACAGCGTGCCAAAAGTCAACGCCAG
>NZ_JBSFLB010000051.1:0-40615 GCF_053598835.1 Streptomyces sp. NPDC001070 | reverse complement strand
ACATCCGGCCCGACCGACTCCCCGGCCCATTCCCCCTGCATGCCTACAAGACTGGCCCCGACTCCACAGAGCCGGGGCCAGAACCCGAGATTTTCGGCAGTCTTCTAGGCAGAATGAGGGCTCCCAGTCGTTCGTGGACCGTCCGATATCGGTTTCCGCCGCGTTCGAGGGCAGCAAGGGCATCGCCGCAGCTCGCGACCTGGCCCGGTCGTTCCTGGCAGATCTGCATGCCCTGCACGGGCTGACGGTGTCCGCCCCTGCGCAGGGCATGGTCCAGCTGGTGGTGAGCGAGCTGGTGACCAACACGGGGTATCGCCGAGGTGAGCCCAAAAGGGGCCATGGGATGATCTTGCTCCGTGATTGATGAGCAGAGTCCTGGTGTGCGGGGTGGCTGGGGTGTCGCCGAGATAAGCGCCAAGGCCGCCAGTAGTTGATCTTGAGCGGCCCGGGTTCAGTGAGGCCGCAGTTGGCGCTGGGATCGATCATGGCCGTCGCCGGTCCTCTGTGCTCCTAGGATTGCGAGGGTGACGGCAAGAACCAGTGACATCGAGAAGGCGGCCGGTGTGCTGCGTGCCGGCGGCCTGGTGGCTCTCCCGACCGAGACCGTCTACGGACTGGGCGCCAACGCGGAGGACCCCGCCGCCGTCTCGCGCATCTTCCAGGTCAAGGGGCGTCCGCCCTCGCACCCGCTGATCGTCCACATTGGGAGCGCGGAGCACCTGGACGACTGGGTCGAGGACGTGCCCGCGACGGCCCGCCTGCTGGCCGAACGCTTCTGGCCGGGGCCCCTCACGCTGGTCCTGCGGCGCGGGCGCCGGGTGCCTCTGGAGGCGACCGGTGGCTTGGAGACGGTGGCCGTGCGCGTGCCCGACCACCCCGTGGCACTCGCGCTGCTGTCGGCCTTCGGCGGCGGTGTCACGGCCCCGTCCGCCAACCGCTTCGGCTCGGTGAGCCCCACGACCGCGGACAACGTCCGTGCCGAGCTCGGCGACGCCGTCGACTACGTGCTGGACGGCGGCCCCTGCGAGGTCGGTGTCGAGTCGACCATCGTCGACGCCACCGGCGAGATCCCGACCATCCTGCGGCCCGGCGGGGTGACGCGTGAGGACCTCGAAGCAGTGCTGGGATGCCCGCTCGCGGTCCCTGCGACCAGCCACATCCGGGTGCCAGGCCAGCATCCGTCGCACTACGCGCCGCGTGCTCGGGTCGTCCTGGTCGGGCCGGAGAAGGTCGTCGCCGAGGCGGAGCTGGCGCAGGAGCTGGGGCACCGGGTCGGCGTCTTTCTTCCTGCCGCCTTCGCCGGCGCCGAGGTGAAGGCGCACGCGGTGGTGCAGGTCCCCGGTTCGATGGCCGCCTACGCGCGCGGGTTGTACGGGTTCCTGCGCGAACTCGACCAGCGGGGGTGCGACCTCATCGTCGCGTCCCTGCCGGCGGAGGAGCGGCTGGGACTGGCGATCGCCAACCGGCTCCGCCGCGCCGCGGGGCCCCGGACCACCGTATGACCAGCGCCGACACCCTGCCCTTACTGCTCCCGGGCGCCGGGGCCTGGCGGATTCGTGGCGGATTCGGCTGAGCTTCCGCCGGTCTGGCAGACCGGGCACAGCTCGTGCCGCCCGTCGTCGGTGACGACCGTTCCCCATCCCAGGCACACCTCGCAGCCCGCGGCCCGCGCCAGGTCGGCGCGGGGGACGGTGCTGGACGCGTGGTCGGCTCCGTGAGCCATCGGGCGGTGCCCTTCCGGCGTGATCGAGCGGTGAACCCGGTGGGTTCCCCATCCACGTATACGGGTCTCCTCGCACCGGGGCAAATCACGCTGGGGCAGCCACGGCCGGGATGGTCAGGACGCGGCAGGGACCGCCGCATCAAGGCCGCGAGAGGCGACGAGCTGTGCACTGCCGTCGGCCAGCCGGTAGGACAGCCCCACCACGCCGAGGCGGCCTGCGGCCACCCGTTCGGCCAGGGCGCGAGAGCGCTCGAGCAGCAGGTCCACGGTGTGCTCGATGTGCTCGGCCAGGATCTCGTCGGCCTGGTCGCGTCCGGCGGCGCGGGCTGCCAGCACGCTCGGGGTCACCCGTTCGACAACGTCACGGACGAAGCCGCCGGGCACCCTGCCGCCGTCGGCTGCGGCACGGGCGGCTGCGATGGCCCCGCACGAGTCGTGGCCGAGCACGACGACGAGCGGGGCGTCGAGCACGCTCACGCCGTACTCGATGGAACCAAGGGCTTCTGCACCGGCGACATGTCCCGCGGTGCGCACCACGAACAGGTCGCCCAGGCCGCGGTCGAAGATGATTTCGGCGGCCAGCCGGGAGTCGGAGCACCCGAACAGCACGGCGAAGGGCTGCTGTGCCGGTGCGATCTCGGTGCGGCGCATGGCGTCCTGGTTCGGGTGCTCGGGGGCGCCTGAGACGAAGCGCTGGTTACCGGCCATGAGCAGCTCGAAGGCGCCGCGGGGCGTCGGGTTCTGGATCTCGGTCATGGCGGCAGCCTACGAGCCGGCACCAGCCGTCGCACCGCCTGGTCCCGCTGGAGCTCACCAGGTCGGGCCACACCGACGGCCTTGCCATCACCCCCAGGCGCCCGGCGAGAGCGGCCTCGGTAGGGAACCTCAGCGCGCGACGGTGCTGCCCCGCCCGTACGCCGACCGGTCCAGGACCCTCCGTTCGTCGTCCGCATCCGCACAACGAGCCAGGTGCCGCCCGCGCTGTCGGCCGAACGAGGGTGGACCGCCCGGGATCACTCGCCATCCCCGCCGTTGCGGGCCTGCGCCAGCAGCTGGGGCACCACGTCCTTCGCTCCGTCGTCGGTCTGCTCAGTGAGCGCGTCAATCACCTCGTCGCTCGTGCCGTCGAGAACCTGCTGCGTGAGGCGATCCATCAGCTCGGGGTCGGTGCCGCTGCCGGGGCCGGTGAGGTCCACCCGGGGCGGCCGACGCGGGGCGATGATCTTCGGCCCGGCCGGTGCCTCGGTCGCCTCGGCTTCGGCGAGCGCGCGGTACAGCGAGGCGATCGAAGGATGTTTGCCTGCGTTCTTGCCGGTCTTGATCATCAGCTTCTTCGCGATCTCCGGTACAGGGACACCGCGGTCCTTCAGCGCACGGGCGAAGAGAAGCATGTCCTCGTCGATGACCTTGGGCCGTCCGCCATGGTTGCCCTTGGCCGCGGCAGTCACCTGGCCCTCCAGGGTCTTCTCCCGGATGTAGTTGCGCTCGATCTGGGCTGCGGCGGCCAGGACGGCGAAGAACATCGCGCCCATGCCATTGGGGTCGTAGATGCCGCTGAGCGGTCCGGTGAGGAGTTCGAGCTGGACGCCGACCGCCTGGAGCTGTCCGGACAGCGTCATCAGTTCGGCGGCGTTGCGGGCCAGGCGCTTGAGCTCGTGGACGGTGAGGATGACCTCCCGGTCGGGGGCGGCCTCCTTGATGTCGTACGCCAGCTTCAGCGCCCTGAAGCTTCGGCCGAGTCTTCACCCGGGTGCTGATCTTCTCGGAGAAGATCCGCTTGCAGACCGGTTCCAGCGCGTCGAGTTGGGACTGGAGTTCCTGCTGGGCGGTCGAGCAGCGCGCGTACCCGATCCGGATCGGCTTTGCCGCCGAGGCGGCAGGCAGAGCCTCGGCGGACGGGCCCGGCTTCCACGGCCGTCCCGGGCCGCGGTCCTCCGGCACGAGGACGTCGAGTTCCTCCCGGAGCGCGGGCACGAGGATGAAGCGGGCGGTGTGGTACTTCGTGGCGGTCTTCCCGCCGCGGGTGCGGCACGGGCTGCCAGCCTGGGCTTCACACTTCGGACAGTCGTTTCGTTCTACCGCGTTTGCGGCTTGATCGGGCGTCAGATCCGCCCCTGAAGTCTGTCAGAACTGTCTCGCACAACACCTAGGTTTTGAGAGGAATTCTGCGAGTCGCGACCTGCGGAAACGTGATCGACCCCGAGGCTCTCGCAGAACTCTCGCAACCGGTCCATTTGTGAGAATCACGCAGCACCCGGCCGTAGCCGCTGCGCTCGGGTACGCCGCCGGGGCTTCTGTTCCGTGTACAGAAGCCCCGGCCGCGCCTGGCGGTTCAACCCGTGAGGGTGTTGAGCCAGCCGGTCAGCAGACGGTTGATCTCCTCGGGGCGTTCCTGCTGGATCCAGTGGCCGCAGCCCTCTACGAGGTGGGAGGCGGTCAGGCCGGGGAGGGTGGTGGGGAAGGCGTCGATAGCGTCGGACATCCAGGTGGTGGAGGCGTCCAGGGCGCCGCCGATGAACAGGGACGGCTGCTTGATCGGGGCTCCGCGGTGGGGGGCGAGGTCCTCCCAGTCGCGGTCCACGTTGCGGTAGCGGTTGAGGGCGCCCGTCAGACCCGTGCGCTCGAACTCTCCGGCGTAAACGTCGAGGTCGTCCTCGGCCAGCCAGGCCGGGAGGATGCCGGCGGGAAAACGGTCACGCAGCTGGCCGCCGTGGGCGACGAAGTGCGGGTCGGGCTCGCCCTGGGCGGCCATGGTATCGGCGGACAGGGCGGCGTAGAAGCCCGCGAGCCAGCCCCGCACGTCAGGCTCGATCTCCGTCTCGGCGCGGCCGGGCTCCTGGAAGTAGGAGACGTGGAACTCCTGCTCGGGGCCGCCGATCTGGCCGAAGATGTCGGTGGGGCGGGGGCCGCCGGGTGGCGCGTACGGGACGCTCAGCAGGGCGACGGCCCGGAAGACCTCGGGGTGGAGCAGGGCGGAGGTGGCGGCGATGTTGGAGCCCCAGTCGTAGCCGACGACCACCGCGTTCTCCTCGCCGAGGGCGTGCACGAGGGCGACGTTGTCCTCCACCAGGTCCAGCATCCGGTAGGCATCGGTCTCCGCAGGCTTGGAGGAGCGGCCGTAGCCGCGCACGTCGAGCGCCACCGCCCGGTAGCCGGCCGCGGCGAGGGCCGGGAGCTGGCGGCGCCAGGAGTACCAGGACTCGGGGAAGCCGTGCACGAGCAGGACCAGCGGGCCGGTGCCCTGCTCGACCAGGTGCAGGCGCCCGGCAGGGGCCTCGACGGTGCGGTGGCGGAGTGCGGCGGACGGCTCGGGCTGCATGAGGTCTTCTCTCGGTTCGCGGGTGGACGCAGGTACGCATCGATCATGCGGCGCAGCGACCGTCCACCGCGATTACCCTTGCCAATCTGGCAAACTTGCAGACAGGATGGTGGAGCGGCACGTCCGGAAGGGGGCAGAGCGGGTGACAGGCGACGACGTGGCCGACACGCTGGCGGCGATGGGCCCCCGGCTGCGGGCCGCACGCGAACACCGCGGCTCCACGCTCACCGGCGTCAGCTGCGCGACCGGCATCGCCCCGAGCACGCTGTCGCGGATCGAGACCAGCCGACGCAAGCCCACCCTGGAAGTGGTGCTGCAGTTGGCGAAGGAGTACGGCGTCTCCCTGGACGAGCTGGCCGGCACCGCTCCCGCCGCCGAGCCCCGCACCTCCGCGCTCCAGCGTTTCGGCGACGACAAGGCGGTGCTGCCGCTGACCCGGTACGTCGGGGGCCTGCACGCCCACAAACACGTCCTACCCGCCGTCCAGGAGCCGCCCGCGCGGCCCCGGCAGGTCTCCCACGACGGCTGGGAATGGCTGTGCGTCCTGTACGGGCGGCTGTGGCTCGCACTCGGCGACCGGGACCTCGTCCTGAGCGCCGGGGACGTCGCCGAGTTCGACACCCGCAATCCCCATGGGGTCGCGAACGCCGGCACCGGCGGCCCGGTCGAGTACCTGATCATGTTCGGGCCGCAGGGAGAGCGCCTGCGACCGCGCACCCCGCCCGCCCCCGGCCCCAGGGCCCGGTAGCAAGCAGCGAACGAACGGCCTGACGTCCCGGATACGCCCAGGATGTCAGGCCTCTTCCGCGTCGTCCTCAGCGGCGTCGGGGTCGCGGAAGGGGCGCAGGCCCTGGCCGGGGCCGCTGGCCTTGATGTTGAACAGGTAGCGGCCCAGGAAGTTGATGTGCCGGTCCTTGAGCGGGGAGAGCCGGGCGACGTCCTCGTCCTTGACGGCGTGGCCCTCGGCGCGGAGCCGGGCAACAGCAGCGTCCAAGTAGCGGGTGTTCCACAGCACGACGGCATTGAGAACGAGAACCAGACTGGCCAACTGATCCTCCTGCCCCTCGCGGTACGCCTGTCGGATCTGGCCCCGGCCGCCGTGGCAGATCGCGCGGGCCAGGCGGTGGCGGGACTCCTGCACGGTAAGCTGCCGGTTCATGAGCCGCCGGTAGGTGTCGTCCACCGGGTCGACCAGGGCGAGCAGGTGCATGGTCTTGTCGATCCGCCCGTACTCGGCGAACGCAGCCCCCAGCGGGGTGGGGTGGCCCTCACGGCCGAACATCCGCAGCAGGTCGTAGGCCCGGACCTGGTTCGTGATGAGCGACCCGGCGACCCGGAGCATGTCCGGCCAGTGCGTGGCGATTCGCTTGAGGTTGACCTTGTTGCAGGCGACGGCCTCCAGCGGCCCGTACCCGGCGGCCGGCGTCTCTCCGTCGTCGGGCAGGTCGGCCCGCCAGAACCGCTGGTCTTCCAGGTCCCGGAAGCGCGGGGCGAAGCGGAAGCCAAGCATCTTGTACAGGCCGAAGGCCATGTCCGAGTACGAGGCGTTGTCGGTCGCGACCATCTCCGGCTTCACCCCGCCGTCGAGGTTCAGCAGGGTGTCCAGCGTGTACAGGCTGTCGCGCGGCGTGCCGCGCACCACCATCGCGCCGATCCCCGCCACCTGGTCGTTTACTGCATTGAGCCAGGTCACGCCGCGTTTGTAGCCGTAGTACTTGGGCGAGGGGCCGGTGTTGATGCTCTTGACGGGGACGACGAAGCGCAGGCCGTCGACGGATGCGAGCAGCCCACCGCCCCACATCTGGCCAGCTCGATACGGGACTGGGCGGTGATGAGCGCGGCGTTCGCCGCGGCGATGGTGTCGGCGCGCACGTAGTTCTGGTCGACGTGGGACAGGCGCGAGCGGGTCAGCGCCTTGTTCTCCGTGTCGATGACCGGGGTCAGGCCGATGTTGCAGCTCTGCGAGACCAGCAGCGCGACCAGGGAGACGAGCAGGCCCTCCATGCGGGTGCGCCGCTCGGAGACATGGCCGAAGGCGTCGAGGAACCCGGTCCAGGAATGGACCTCGAACAGCAGGTCCGGCAGCTCGATCCGGGGGAGCATCGCCTCCGTGGTGTTCTTCAGCCAGGTCAGCGACTCCGGCTCACCCACCGCACCCAGCTTGTCCACCGACAACTTGGCCCTGCCGCCGCCCTCGGGGACGACGACCTCCACCTTCGCGTCGTCCCCGGCCTCTTCCAGCCGGTCGGCCATCTGCCGCCACGCGGCATCCAGTGCCCGGACCAGCTGGTCCAGGTGCTCGGCGGCGTCCTCGGACAGGGACAGGCCCGCCAGCACGTCCGCCTTCATCGCCTCCCACCGCGGCCCGTCCAGCAGCCTCGCGCGCGGGTCCGCCCACCGGTTCGACGGCGAGGCGAACACGTCCCGCCGGTTCAGCGCGCGGTGCAGCTGCTCCAGCACGCACACCACGTACGCGTCACGGTCGACCGAGCCCTGCGGCAGCTTCGAGTTGGAGATCACCGCCCGCTTCCACATCGCCGGCACGAGTTCGGCGTCGACCTCGCGGGGCAGCAGCGGCCGGTCCTTGACCCGCCGCCGCGACAGCGCGGGCAGCCGGCGTACCGCGGCGAGCACCCGCCGCCCGGCCGGGGCCGCACCGAGCGCGTCCGACTCACCCAGCAGGGACAGGAAGGGCCGGACGGTGTTGTAGCGCAGGGCCAGCTTCTCCCGCATCGCCGCCTCGGCCGACCCGTCGTCCTCCGGCACCAGGGCCTCCACGGTCGCGACCGCCCCCACGACCGCCGTACGCGGCACGGCCTCCTCGACCGCCGCCCACAACGCGCTGACGTCCAGGTCCGTCCCGGCCTCGGCGACCAGGTCCCGCTCCTCGGTGAGGATCTTCGACGCCTTCGCCAGGATGCGGGCCGCCTTCTCCAGCTGCGGCAGCATCGCGAGACGGTCCCGGTCCGACGCCCGGCGGGCCGGGCTGATCAGCCGGTTCGCCATCAGCACCGCGAACAGGTCCAGCGCGTCATCGACCGCCTGCGCCTCCAACTGACGCACCACCGCCGTCAACGGCGCGGTCCGCCGCGGCTCCGGCGCCCGCTCGATCGTCTGCGCCTTGCTCAACTGTCCGTACCGGGCCAGAGTGGACAGCCGGTTCACCGGCACCCGGGACAGGTTCACCCGCCCCAGCGCGAACGCCGAGATCTCCTCCACCCGCTCCATGGCCCGCACCATCGCCGTACCCGTCGACTTCGTCGGCGGAGTACGCAGCCGCTCCAGCTCAGAGACCCACTTGCCCTCCGGCACGACCAGCAGCTCAGCCAGCGCCGGCGCGAGCGACGGATCGGCCCGGGACGCGGCGCGGGCCACCGCCTCGTACAAGCGCCGCTCGGCAACCGTCCGGGCCTCCGACACCTGCCGGGCCAACACCGAAACGCCGGGCAGCAGCACCCGGTTCTTCCGCAGCCACGTCACCGCGTGGTTGAACAGCGCCACAGGCCCCTCGGCATGCGTCCACGCCCGCCCGTACAGGAAGCCGCGGAACTCCCGACCCCACTTCCGATCGGTGAAGTCCCGGTACTTGAACCGCTTCTGGATCTCCGCCGCGTGCTCGTACACCGTCGATCGGCGCTCCGGGTACCGCTTCACGCACGAGGCGTCGGCGATGCCGAGCTGCCCGGCCAGGTACTCCACGGCCTCCCACGGCACCGCGAGTGGGTCCTCACCGAGGAACCGGCCGATGTAGCGGACCGTGCAGATCTGCAGGGCCATGCCCAGGCGATGTGCGTCCGTACGACGCAGGGCGATCAGGTCACGGTCGTCATCGTCGAGAAAGAAGAACCGCTCCAGTTCCGGGCGGGTGGGCACCTCGGTGAACGTCCCGTACGCCTCGGCCTGCTCATCAGTTAAAAATTCCACCGGCATGCGGCGGACGGTAGCCATGCCCCGACAGCGATCGAGGATCTTCCTCCGAACCCCCGCACCAGGCCAATCACGTGTACTAGACGACCATGATCGTTCTCACCGGGATTTCCTTTACCTCAACTACTCACACCCGGGTCAGGACCCGTGCGGCCTCCAGGGGCAGGCAGGCGGCCAGGTCGACGCGTTCGTCGCCGGTCAGCTGACTCCCGAGCCCTCCCAGGACGAGGCGGACGGCTTCGTCGGCCTTCTCGCGGGTGGGGTAGGCGCCCTCGTAGCGGACTTTCTCCAGCATCTGCTCGTAAGCCGTCCCGTACGGCTGCTGGTGCCCTTGAGGTGCGCGTACGTCGGTGATCACTGCGGTGCATGCCTTTCATCGGAGCCGGGATGGGGTGGCGCCCGGGGGTGTGGCACCACCCCAGGTCTTGGTCAGGTGGGTTGTGGGCGGCCGAAGAGGAGGTCGTAGCCGGCGGGGAGCTGGAGCAGGATCTGCCCCATCAGGTCGTCGTCGGCGGTGTCGGCGACCGTGGACAGGACGGCGCTGACGTCCCAGGTCGCGGTGTGCTCGGTGGCGCCTTCGATCCAGGCCGCGGTCGCGCGGACGAACCGTTCGGGGGGCAGCGGTTCGGCGCTCTGCAGCGGGTTGAGCAGGATCAGTGCGAATTCATCCGGCAGGCGTGCGGCGAGCTGGGCTCGGACCTCGCCGACCAGGTGCGCGCCGAGCAGGGCGAGGACCACGCGGGCCGCCCGCTCCGCTTCCTGCACGGTCTCGTACTCACCGCGTTCTCTCACGTGGTCGAGGAACGCTTCGCGTCGCAGAGTCATCTCGGCCGCCCCTTTCCTGTTCGGACTGTCCAGGGGTGCGGAGGACGGGTGATGAGGGGGAGATCAGGTGCCTGTCCTCCGCACCGGTCCGGCGGGCTGGTGTCAGCCGGAGATCTCCTTGCGGCCGGAGCCGACGCCAATGGAGATCTTGCGGGGCTTGGCGCGCTCGGCGATCGGGATGCGCAGGGTGAGCACGCCCGCGTCGTAGTCGGCCTGGATGTGCTCGGTGTCGAGGGTGTCGGCGAGCACGATCTGGCGGGAGAAGACGCCTAGCGGCCGCTCGGACAGTTCCATCTGCACGTCGTCGGCCTTCGCCACTGGCCGGCGCTCGGCCTTGACGGTGAGCGTGTTCCGCTCGACGTCGATGTCGATCGCGTCCGCGGTGATACCGGGGAGGTCGAAGGCCACCACGTACTCGTCGCCCTCGCGATAGGCGTCCATCGGCATCGCCGACGGCTTGGACCAGGTGCCCGGGCCCATCAGCTGCTGTGCCAGCCGGTCCAGCTCACGGAAGGGGTCAGTGCGCATCAACATCGTGAAACACCTCCAGCGGTTTGTAGGCAGTTGCTGCCAATGCGCTGCACTGACACCGTTGTAACATGTCATCCAATGGATGACAAACATGATGTCGTCTACGTGATGACACAACGAGGGAGGTGCCCGTGACCGCAGCAGACCAGCCGTCCACAACCAGCACCGACGCCCACAGCCCGGCGTCGTTCCTCGCCGCCGCGGCGGCCCTCAACGCCATAAACGACGCCCTGCACACAGCCCAGCACGAGACCCCTGGCAGCCCCGGCACCGGGCCGGGCCCGGAGCAGGCCCTGGCCTCCCTGATGCTGCTGCGGCAGGTCCGCGAGCAGCTCGCCGGATGGGAGACCGGCTTGATCGAAACCGCCCGCGATGCGGGCGCCAGCTGGGCCGACCTCGCCCACCCCCTCGGCGTCACCAGCCGCCAGGCCGCCGAACGCCGCTACCTGCGCGGCCGACCCGGCCCCGCCGGAACCACCGGCGAACAGCGCGTCACTGCCACCCGCCAGGCCCGGGCCGCCAAGCGCACCACCGCCACCTGGGCCCGCCGCAACGCCGCCGACCTGCGCCGCCTCGCCGGCCAGATCACCGCCCTCACCGACCTGCCCCCCACCGCCCGCCGCCCGCTCAGCGAGCTCCACGCGGCTCTCGCCCACAACGATCCCGCAGACCTCATCGCCCCCCTGACCGCCGCCCGCCCCCACCTGGCCGCCACCCACCCCGACCTCGCCGCCCAACTCGACAGCCTCACTCCCCCCTGACCCCGCCCTGGTGCACCGCAACACCATCCAGTCAGCCTCCGCCCCCAGGCGGACGAGTTGTGGCCTGGAGACCGACGGGGCCGGCCTGCGGTCTCACCTGGCCCGTTCCCTCAATGGGCAGGGCCTGGTGAGGGGCTGATGAAGTTGGCGGCCAGAGTGCCGAGGCTCCGGTTCGTGCCGGGTCTGCCGACCGGCCCCGGCCTTTCAGGCGGCCTGACCGAATCCGGCCACGGCCGGGTCCGTCTCGCGCAGTGGGGTGAAGTCCACGTCCAGCTTCGGGTCGTACGCCTCCGGCTGGATGCCGAGCTCGTGCGTGCTGTACTCGCCGAACCGGTTGATGTGCTCGGTCAGGTACGGCAAGATGTGCGCCAGGTCCTCCGGCTCGATCGTCCAGCCCTCCTCCAGCAGCTGGCGGACGATCTCGGCGATATCCAGGGCGTTGTGGAAGATCACCGTGTTCGTCAGCAGCGCGTTGAACTTCATCGCCTTCTCCTGCTCGACGGGGTCGTTGTCGGCGATGACGCCGCGGTTGCCGAAGCCGACCCACTGGGAGAACCGGTTGAACGACTCGACCTTGTTCGTCGCCGCGGTCACCCGCCGCCGCAGCGGGGCGTCGGTGAGGTAGCGCAGCAGTTGCACGGTGCGGATGACGCGGCCGACCTCGCGGAAGGCGGTGTAGGTGGCGTTCTTCCGCGATCCCGACCGCAGCCGCTTGAGCAGCGTGGACGAGGAGATCGCTCTTTCCCGCACCGAGACGGCCACCCGCATCAGGTGCCGGAACTGTGACTCCATCAGGTCCCAGTCGATGACGTTCTTGCCCGGCTCGCCGAACAGGGCGTCGATGTGCACGTACTCGCTCTGCTTGCTGGGCCGGTAGAACGTGGAGTCCTTCCAGTTCCGGATGCGGGGCATCAGGTCGAAGCCCAGCAGGTGGGCGAGTGTGAACACCGGGAAGGACTGGACCTGGGTGTCGGCGTGCACGGTGGTCGGCTTGACCTCGGAGGTGTTCTTCAGCAGGCCCTCGATGATGTAGACCGCCTCCCACACCCCGCACGGGATGAAGTGCGTGAATAGCGCGATGTACGTGTCGGAGATGTGGTGGTAGGCGATCGCGCCCGGCTTGCCGTACCTGACGGAGGTCTCGGCGAGCAGGTTGTCGAGGTAGGTGTCCATGTGCGTGCCGTCAGCGGCCACCGCGGTGCCATCGCCCCACGCCTGGGAGATGTCGAGCTGGGCGTGCGCGTTGACCAGGTCGGCGATCGCCTCGTTCAGCAGCACAATCAAGAAGTGCCGGTTCGCCGTGTACAACAACTCATGCCCGGAGACGCCGGGGATGTGGCGCGCGGCCTCGTACGGGCCCATGTTCGTGCCCTTCACGAACGTCGTGATCACGTAGCGGCCGAAGGGGTCGGCCAGCTTCGGCTCGTTGCCGGAGGCCGGCCCGAAGCGCCGCCACCACTCCACCCAGTACGCCGTGCGGGCCAGGATGCCCATCAGCGACCGCTCCGGCATCCTGGCCTTGATCTCCTCCTCCAGCCGCTTCGCCGAGGGCCGCTGCCCCTCCGCGCGGTGCGGCTTGAGCGATGGGATGCCTGTCTCCGGGTCGATGACCAGGCCCTCGTTGTCCGGGTATCCGGCGTCCGCCGCCGCGGCGGCGTCCCGCAGCTTGTCCTCCAACTGCCGGCGGAAGAACCCGGCGTCGAACTCGGCCGTCTCGCCCTCCTCGGCGAGGCCGACCTCCACCAGGTAGGCACCTAGCTTCTCCTGCACGGCCTCCCACGCGAGCAGCTGCTGGGACCAGTCGGCGTACTCCTCCGAGCCGACGACCGCGACGTCGCCGGTGCGCAGTTCCTCGGCGAGGGCGGTGAAGACCATCGCCTCGAAGTGCGTGCGGACGAACTGGCCCGGGCGGGTCTTGTCGAGTACGGCCTTGCGCCAGTTTTGGGTGGTGAAGGAGATGTCCACCTCCCGGCCCGTCTCGTCGAAGGCGGTGATGTACTCCCCGCGGGCGGCCTGGTGCCGCTGGGCGTGCGCGAGCGCGTCCAGCACCCGCCCGTCCTCGCTGGTGGCGGTGAACTCCAGCTTCTCGGCGAGGTCGAACATCACCGCCCGGTCCCGGCCGATCTGCCCATACAGCAGCACCTCCCAGAAGCTGCCGTGATGGGCGGAGACCTTCTCGATCTGCTCGTACTGCTTGTCGAAACCGCCGAACTCCTCCACGGTCTGGGTGACCGCGCCGAGCCCGCCAGCCTGCACCACCAGGGCCTTCGTAAGGGCCAGCAGGGCCGGGGAGACGTCGCCGTCGAGCTGCATGGCCACCTCCTCGGCCGTCGCCGCCTCGTCCAGGCCGTCCAGCGCCTGCCGGGCCTCGGCGGTCATGGCCGCGGCTTTGACCAGCGCGGCCTGAGCCGGGCCGCCCTCGTCGATGTAACAAGCTCATCCGCTCATCCACCGTCGCCTCCGTCAGGGGAGTCTGACCCACCACGCCGTCCCGGTCCCGCCAGTGCAGCAGCCGACGACGCCGGCCCGTCTCGTGCGTCACCAGCCGCTTTGGCAGCCCGTCGTACCGACCCACCGCCTGCGCCCGCCGCACCACCCGGGCGCGCGACGACTCCACGTACCCCTCGACCTCGCCGACCACGACAGAGGAGGCATAGAACGTGCGCGCCCGCTTCGACTTCGTCACCACCCGCGCCAGACGCCCCGCGTAGTACCGGCCGCCCTCCAGCTGCAGACGCGGCAGCTCCAGCGTCAGCAGCGAGGCCCCCTCCGTCAGACGCACCCCGGAGGAGAACAGCAGGTCAGCGAAGGCCGCGTTGCGATCGGCCAGCTGTCCCGCCCACCCGGCGTCCGGCAGCCCGTCCGCGCCGTGCCCGCGCAGTCCCACATCCACCCAGCGGCGGAAAGCCCGCGGCGTCAGCCAGCGCACCTCGCTCGTGCGCGCATTCTTCGCCCGCGCTACCGGCACCAGCCGGGCCTCGCCGGTCCGACCGGTGACCGTACGCATGAGCACCGGGTTCGCCAGTACGTAGTCGCCCTGTACCGCCCACCCGTACAGCCGCGCGAGAGCGGCCAGTCCGCGGTTCCACCGCGCCCCGCCGACTCGGCACGGATTCCGCGGCGAGCGAGTCCGCCAGTCCTCGAAGTCCCACAGATCGTCCGCCGACGCCTCGCTCCACCACTTCCCGCGACCCCACAGGAAATCGAAGAACAGGCAGTAGTCGTCCGTGTAGTTGCGCTTCGTCTCCTGCGCGAGACGGGCGAACGACGACCGGCACAGATACCGGCTCAGTACCTCGTCGATCCGGTAGTCCGGAGAAAGAAGAATCGGATCCCCAGGATGAATCCCAACACGATCCTCACGTGTCGCCAGGTCCTCCCACCCAACCAGAACAGGCACCCGACCCCCGCCTCTCGGCGAGCTGTCGGCACCCAGAACGTACGCCAACCCAACACTCATCCACCCCTGCTCGATCCGCTTCAACACGCCAATCCAACAGGGAAGACGACGCCAGCGACCAGGACGCCACCGCCGACGCGGTCGCGATCCAGACCCTCATCCTGTCCATCCGGCTGCGCCGCGGCCACTACGCCATCGTCGACAACACGTCCGTGGAGGCCGTGCACCGCCACGATCTGATCGCCCTCGCCCGCGATTACGGCCGGCCGGCGATCGCCGTCCCGATCGTCGCCGAGCTGGACGTGTGCCTGGCCAGGAACGCCCTCCGACCCCCCGAATCGTGCGTGCACGAAGATACCGTCCGCTGGCAGCACCAACTGGCCACGGAGTCCCTGCCCCACCTGATGCGCGAGGGCTTCGCCGCCGTCTACCCCATCCACGCCCCCACCGTCCCGACCGACCTGGATCAGGAGCCCACATGACGACCACCACCCCGACCCCCGCACTGACTGAGATGCGCGCCGCGCTGCTCCGCCTCATCCACACCACCCCCCACCCGGAATACGCCCGGATCTGCACCGCGGCCGACACCGCCCTCGCCACGAGCGACCCCCAGGCGGCCGACCAAGCCGCCGCGGCCCTGCGCAGCCACTCCCCCGGCCTGACCAGCCACACCCAACGGGCCCGTACCTGCACCAGCCTTCGCAGCACTTCGCCCCGCCGACCGGTAGATCGACGGGGCGAAGCACCAGGGTCCGAATTGACCGACGGCATCGAAGTGTCCGGCGGGTCCCGCGGCGCCATCGGCGGCTACTTGAGGAGGTAGGCCTTGATGACGGTCTGCTTGAAGGAGTTGCCCGCGGCGTCCTTGACGTAGGTGCGCAGGCTGACCGATCCGCCCGAGAAGCGGCGCGGGCTGTCCACGGTCACGGTGCGCTGCATGCCGTCGCCCTTGACGGCGGCCGACTGCCACGTCCTGCCCTCGTCGTAGGAGACCTCGACGGTGAGGGTGCGGATCGGCGACTCGGCGGCGCCGACTGTGCGCTGGATCAGCACCGGGATGTCGAGGGCGTCTCCGGCCCTGGCACGGTTCCACTCGTCCAGCTCCGGCGACATGCGCACCGCGTACAGCGGCAGAGCCTGGCGTGTCGTCGTGGTCTGCGACCGGAAGCGCCACTCCGCCCGCACGTCGGAGGAGATGGAGGAGACGGGGTTGCGGTCGCGCTGCACCTCGAGGTTCAGCTGGTAGTCGGCGGGGGTGGCATCGGCCGGTACCGGGGCATAACCCCACCATTCCGAGACCAGTTCACCGTTGCGCCTCAGCTGCGCCGTGGGCCGGCTGGCGGTCGTCGTTCCCGCCACCAGGTCGAGATTCCCGTTGGCGGAGTCCTGGATGGAGTACTGGATTGTGTCTCCCTCACGGAAGGAGTTCATCCCCTCGGGAGCGAACCCCATGGCCTGTACGCCCTGATTCCAGCGCTCCTCGACCGTCGCTCCGGCCTTGTAGCCGTGCCGGGTGCTGATGTACATCTGCCCGTTCGGGCTGTCCGGAGCGAGGAAGTCGAACTGGTCGAAGGCGGTCTGCCAGAGCAGGCCGTCGGCCGCCGAGAAATAGTCGACCCGCTGGCTCGGAACCGGAACGCCCTTCATCATGTGCCAGCCGATACGCAGGTCGTCGACATCCGTGTAGACGAAACGGAAGGCGGGGGCTCCCGGCGCGGTGGCGGCGAAGGTGGTGTTCACCTTGGCCAGCTCCGACTTGCGGGGGTTGTAACCGGGATCGGCCGGGATGGCGCCGTGCACCGGCCGGGTGAGGTAGTAGACCGACGAGGGGTTCCCGTCCGCGCCGGCGGGGTCGCCCCAGACGGTGCTCACCAGGTAGGTGAACTTCGAGTTCTGGGCCTGCGCCGTCGGCGTCGCGTACACGCCCTCGATGTGGTCGGTGCCGATCGCGTTGCTCATGGTGACGGAGAGCAGCTCGTGGTGCAGGCTGATGGTGCCGATCTCGGCCGAGATGATGCGCGCAGCGCGGCTCGGCGCCGAGACGGTGACGGGCTTCGCCTTCCGGGCGTCGATGGCGACCTGCCGGTCGGCGGTCATCACGACCTTCGGCACGCCGACGATGATGCCCTCGGTGAAGGACGCGTCGAAGAAGAAGCCGCTCACCGAGTAGGTGTCCTTCGGCACCCGCACCACGGTGCTGTTCTTGCCGAGCGCTTCCACCTCGTAGGACTTGCCGTCGGCCGACTGGACGAGCAGGTAGGCGATGTCGGGGGCCGTGCCGGTGCGGCTCTTCAGGTCGATGCGCAGGTCGTAGGAGGGCTGCTCGAGGTCCATGCCGAACGGGACGCGCAGCGAGACCTGCCCGTCCGCGGTGGCCGCGCTCACCACGCCGCTGTACGCGGCGTAGAGCGTGGTGGCCTCCGGGGTCGCGGTGAGGGTGACGTCCGCCGTTCCGTGCGCGGGCACGGTGACCGTGTCGGCGCTGAGGCGGAAAAGGCCCTCGGGGGCGGGCACGTCCTTCTTCCCGCTGCTTGCGTTCTGCTTGAGCTGGAGGGTGACCGGCTCCGTGCCCGGGTTGCGGTAGGTGATCGTCTTGGTCACCGGCGGCCGTGCGCCGTCGGTCCAGCGGATCAGCCCGAAGTCCAGTCCGGCGGGATCGGCGGTGACCTCCTGGTCCACCGCCCGCGCGACGTCGACGCGCCCGGCGCCCTGGAAGTACGCGCCGTGCTCCTTGGCGCCGGTCGCCGACTGCATCAGCTGGCGCTTGACCTGCTCCGGCGTCCAGTCGGGGTGCTGCTGGAACAGGATCGCGGCGGTTCCGGCCACATGCGGCGTGGCCATGGAGGTGCCGCTCATCGCGATGTAGCCGTCGTCTTCGGTGGTGCCGCCCGCCCTGGCGGCGACGACGCCGACGCCGGGGGCGATGAGGTCCGGCTTGAGGCCGGAGTCGCCGGTCCGCGGACCGACCGAGCTGAAGACGGCGAGGTCGTCGTCGTCCTCGGCGGCGCCGACGGCCAGCGCCCCGCCGGCGGAGGCAGGCGAGGAGACCCTGCTGCCTGAGCCGTTGTTGCCGGCCGCGGCCACGACCAGGGTGCCGTAGTCACGGGTGACGGTGCCGACCATGGCCTCGAGGGCGTCGGTCTCCGGGGTGTCCGTATCGCCCAGGCTGAGGCTGATCACCTTGGCGCCGTGCTGGGCGGCCCAGGCCATTCCCTCGATGATGGCGGAGTTGTCGCAGTTGCCGTCCGCGGTGCAGACCTTGCCGAACAGGATCTGCGCGCCCGGTGCCACGCCCTTGTACCTGCCACCGGAGGCCGCGCCGGAACCGGCGACCGTCGAGGTCACATGCGTGCCGTGGCCGTTCAGGTCGTCGGTGTTCGGCTCGGTGGTGAAGTTCGACGAGTCCGCGACGAGACCCTTGAGGTCCGGGTGGTTCGGGTCGTAGCCGGTGTCGAGCACCGCCACCTTGACACCGGCGCCGGTGTAGCCCTTCTCCCAGGCGTGGGGGGCGCCGATGCGCGGCACCGTCCGGTCGAGCTGGACCTTGGAGTGACCGTCGAGCCAGATCCGGCGGACGCCCGCGCCGAAGGAAGTGGCACCCGCCTTGGCGGGAGCGATGCCCTGCCAGAACCCCGCGGCGTCCTCCCGCTGTTCGGCGAGGGTCGCGAAGGGGGTTCCGGAGATGGGGCGGACCTTGTCGGCCCCGGCGGCGGTGAGCCGGCTCCCGGCGGTGCCCGCGTCACCCGCGTACTGGACGATGAGCGGCAGGCTCGAGCGTTCGGCGTACTTCCCCTTGACCAGGGCCGATACGTTGAACAGCGCCCTGTCGAGGCGGTCCGCTGCGAGCAGCGGAAGCGCGTCGACGGGTATGACCGTCCAGTCCGAGCCGTCCTGCCGCTTGACGAACGTGAGCCGCTCGCGACCTTCGGCAGGCTCGACCGACACACTCTGCTTGCCCGAGCGGTCCGTCTCCAGCGTGACGCGGTCGCCGGTGATCAGGGTGACCTGGTGCCGGGAGACCAACGGCGTCCGGGTCGCCGTCGCTCCGCCCTGCGCGCCCGTGCCGCTCCGTTCGGTGTCTGCGGCGAGGTCCCGTGCCGCGGCGGGAGCGGCGGCCAGGCCGGCCAGCAGCGCCACGAGGGCCGTGGTGGCCGCGGCACGCCGCGACCCGGGACGCCGGCCCCCGAGGCGCCACCTGTCGTTCATGTATCTCATGAGGTGACAGCGTGATGTCGAAAAAGGCGCAGGTCAGCACTTTCCGGTGTCCACAGAGCGACAAGTCGCTATTGCGTCATGGACGAACCTCAATAAATGGTGACAAGGCACCGGAGTTCGCACCCGTCCAAGGGGCCGGAGCCTGCGTGACGACGGCCTGCACGACGCCGTTGGGGTTGTGCAGGCCGTCGTCGTGTTCAGGGGGTGGGTTCGTGTCGTTGCGTGGGGTGGAGCTGGCGGAGATCTCGGAGGAGACCGCGCGGACGACCTGGTCACCCACCGCCGCGGGCACCTGCTGATGGACTGGATCCGCCAGGCCGAACAAGACGCTCCTGCACCCGTCCGCGGTTTCGCCGGCTTCCTCCGTCAGGACCTCGACGCCGCCCTCCGGGCCCTCGCCGAAGTCCTCGGCGTGCCCGGACCCACCTCCACCGTGGCCCAGCCGGCCCCGGTACCCTCTGCAGCGCGGGAGGCGAGCTGATGGACGGTATTGCCTGGGCCCACCGGACGTGGAACGTCGTTGTGGGCTGTGAACCCTCTCCGAAGGCTGCGGCCGATGCTACGCGGCAGGGATAGCCCGCCGTTTCGCCGGCAACGAGGCCTTCCCGAATGGCTTCGCCGTGGCGCTGCGTCCCGGCTGGCTCGACAGGCCCCGAACCTGGCGCGGGCGCGGGCCACCGCGAAGGAACTCCTCGAGCACCCGGCTGTTCGCCGCGTAGGGGGAGCGCTTCCGGCGCTGCGTGGTTCCGGCCATCGCGTCGGATCGACCCGATGGCTTCGCAGCAGACAACCACCAACTGCCCGGCGGCGTGGTTGGATACAACACCCCAATCCTACGGGGGTGTTGGGGCCGTTGAGGCAAAGCAGAGGGCAGGCCGTTGACAGAGCATCAGATGCGGGTACCGGAAATGATCGGTCGCTATCGGGTTCAGCGGCGGCTGGGCGAGGGCGGCACGGGCGTTGTCTACCTGGCGATCTCACCGTCCGGTCGGCAGGTGGCCGTGAAGATGATCCGCCGGGCCCTGGCCGACGACGCCACCTTGCGTGCCCGCTTCCGCCAGGAGGTCAGCGCGGCCCGAAAGGTCAGCGGCGCATTCACCGCCCCCGTGGTGGACGCCGACATGGACGCCGACGATCCGTGGATGGCGGTTCTGTACGTCGACGGCACATCGCTCCGCGAGCGCATCACCACGTCGGGCCCGCTTCCGGCCGAGGAGGTCTGGGAACTGGCATGCGGCCTGGCGGAGGCTCTGCAGGACATTCATGCCGCAGGCCTGGTGCACCGCGACCTGAAGCCCTCAAACGTGATCATCACGAGTGACGGACCGCGGGTAATAGACTTCGGGATCTCACGGAGCACGGAGGAAAGCCGGGGTATCACCACCACGGGTGCCTTCCTGGGCACTCCACCGTTCATGGCTCCCGAACAGGTCCGCGATGCCAAGACCGTCGGCCCGCCGGCGGATGTCTTCGCCCTCGGTTCCCTCCTGGCCTACGCCGCCACGGGGCGCGGTCCCTTCGACACCCACTCGGCTCTGACGACCGCCTACAACATCGTCTACGAGGCGCCGGACCTGGCCGGCGTACCCCCTTTGCTTGAGCCTCTGATCAACGCGTGTCTGGCAAAAGATCCCGCTCAGCGCCCTGCCCCGGGCCAACTTCTGGACCATCTCGTCGCCGGTCGCAGCCTGCACAGCTCCCGCGGCCGCTTGAACGCTCGACTTCCCGGCCGGCGCACACTACTGCGGGCCGGTGTCCCGGGAGCCGTGTTCGCGTTGCTCGTCGCTGCGGCGTTCGTCTGGTTGCCGGACAGGGGCGTCAGCAATGCCGCTGCCAACTCTTGGTCCACCAGAGTCGTCGAGCCTACCGCCGCACTCCGCCCCAAAGGCTGGGCGCTCTTCGAGACCCGCCTCTTCGAGGGCGAAGACGCCCTGTACGCCCATCCATGGTGTACATCGGCAGCGGGCGCCTTGGTATGCGGGTCGGAATCCCTGTGGGCGGCCCGCATCGACCAACGGACGGGTGCCGTCCTCTGGAAGGTGGAGCATTCCGGGGCCGATCGCGATGCGCGCTTTATCGGGGTGGCGGGGGGCAACCTCATCCTGGTCGCCGGCGAGAAGGAAGTCCTGACCGCTCTCGACCCGATGACCGGCGGGACACGGTGGACGAAGACTCTCACCGGCCGTCATGAGGATCCCGTACTCATCGGCGACGTCGGCTATGTGACGATCGAGACGCCACGGACATCGCTGATCGCGCTGGACATGCGCACCGGCCACCAGATCGCGGAGCGGAAGAAAACAGGCCCGGTCATACGGACAGACGACCGGAACCTGTACATCAGCGATTACCGTGCGGGAAACCTGGCGATCACGTGTCTGGATCCCACCACACTCAAGCCGCTGTGGACTCGCCGCGACGTGGACAACCGTTCGTGGCTCATCCACGTCGCAGGCACGCGGTGGACGATGATCAGCAGTGGCTCCTCGAGCGATGGCGGGCGTGTCGCCGAGCTCATTCACTGGAACAGGGAAACCGGCACGGAGCAGCGAATCCCCCTGCAGGAACCAGTGGCTGGCGAGGCGCAATTCATCGGCGACGTGCTCTATGTGACCCGCCGCAACGGTGACCTGCACGCCATCGACACCAACACCGGTCGCACGCTGTGGTCGAGACCGACCGGGATCGATTCCCCGGGCCCACTGGTGGGCGAGGATGGCCGCATCTATGTTGTCGGCGCCGACGGGCGCCTCGCCAGCTTCGACGCGGGCAGCGGGCGCACCGTCTGGAGGTCGGCCCAGCGAAGCGATCCCGACGCGGCGATCGGCAGGATCTTCGCCACGCCGGTCCTCGGCGACGGGATCGTCTACGCGGCTTCTGCCCGGGGGACCGTGTTCGGGATTCGGCCCCCGGCCCGATGAACTGACGTCCACCGCTCGCCGTCCTCGGTGTCACCTCGCGACGCGCCGATCAGCCCGCCGCCTGGGAGGCGCGGCCCGCGGGGTCGTCCGCGACCCGCCCGTGAAGAGGCCGCTGCTCGGGCGGCCTGGATCGGCACCCAGGCCGGTCCAGGCGTAGCACACGCGCACTTCGGTGTCGCGATCGAGGGGTGCCGGCTGCGGGCGACGGACCTGGACTGGTCGTACGGCTCGGGCCCCGGAGCTTCGCGGCACGGCCCGAGGACCTGGCCCTGACGATGTGGGGGCGCAGGCTCCCCGCCGGGCGGCTGGAGGGGGGATCCGCTCTGAGCCGCCGGGCCCTGTCGGAGCACTGCAACCTGGCCCGCCGTCCGGGCTACGAGGACATGCACCACGGGTGCCGTCGCCTCGACGACTACACGATGCCCGGTTACCCATCGATCGTCGTCACCCCCCGCTGCGGATGCTCCTGCCACCGGGAAGGCGCGCGATGAGCGACAACAGCGAGCGCGTCTCCGGCACCTGTGCACGCTGCCAGACCCACACCGAGAACGGCCGCTCCTACATGGTCGAGTCCGGATCGGGCCCGGGCGGCATCTTTGTCCTGTGCGCCGACATCAAGGCCTGCGCAAAGCGGGAAGGGCCGACCCGGCCGCGCAGGTACTCCCTGTGGAGCGGCCGCCGGCCTCCGACGGCGAGCACTACGGGAGGCCGACGGCCGAGGCCCCCACCGAGCACTGGCGGTGGGGGCCTCCTTACGTCCGGCATGAGACAGCCCCCGGTCGGATCACTGCGGCGGGGGCTTCTCTCGCGCCTGGGGGTCGTCTGGGGGAGGTGAGCGAACCCTAGGGCACTGCACCCAGACTCGCCCCGGCCAAGCCCGGCCGCCAGCTGGGCGGCGCACACGGGTGACGGGCGACCCCGCCTCGAGGGCCATGTCCGCAAACCCAGGCGGGGCCGCACCACCCAGAATGGACGAGTGGGGTGAGCAGATCAGCCCCGCGGATGCCGCCGAGCTCGGCCGCTACCAGCACTTCGCGTCCTTCACCGTCGGCGGCAAGCGCGTCGGGCCGCTGCGGATCCGCGGACCGGAGCTCAACGACGTGTTCCGGGACCTGTACCGGCCCAGCAAGCCCGGCTCACTGCTCCGGGCCGCCCACGACAACACCGGCGCCAAGCCGCTGTCGGAACTCACCGCCGTGGCCTCCACGCACGAGATTTCCGTCCTGGACTTCCTCACCGGCCAGGCGACCGGCAGCGGCGCCGGCCAGCCGTCGACCACTGCCGCAACCAAGCCGCAGCAGCCGTCACAGTCCGCCGCTGATGTCACCGAAGAGGAGAAGCAGTACCGATGAACCTCACCGACGACACCGCCCAGGACATGCTCACCGACCCGGACCGTGAGGCAGGGACGCAGCCCGCCACCGACGACTCGGCAGCGCACCGAGCCCTGGCCCTTCTCGCCCAGCACCGCCTGGCCACCACCCCGCACCTGCAGCAACTGGTCGCCCCCGACGCCACCCGGCAGTTCACCAGCCGCGCCCTCAACATGCTCCGCGAGGCCGAACTGGTCTCCTACGCGATGGTCGACAGCCGGATGCAGGTCTGGTTCCTGACTGCTCAAGGCGCCCGGGCCGTCGCCGGGTGGCCCGAGCTGCGCGGGCAGCCCGCCTTCGCCCCGGGCAGCCCAGTGGAAGCCTCGCTGCCGGCTTCCCACACCCTCACCGTGCTGCGCACGCACCTGGCGTTCCTCACCGACGCCCGCACCCGCGGGGACGAGTACGGGCCACTGGACTGGGTGCCCGAGGTCGCACACCGGCTGCCGGACACCGGCGGTGAGGACCGCCTGATCGCCGACGCCGTCCTGCACTACACCGCCACGAGACCGCAGCGCCTGCAGTACCGGGCCTTCGTGGAAGTCGACCGCGCCACCATGAGCAGCGAGCGCCTCGCGAGGAAGCTGATCTCGTACGCGCGGTTCCACGAGTACGTACCGCAGCCTCCCGGGCGGCGGGGCACCGTCGCCGACCAGGACGCGATGCTGGCCTGGCAGCGGTTCTACCCGCGCTTCCCCGCGTGCTGTTCGTCCTGACCGGCGCGGGGCCGGATGCGCTGCAACGGCGGATCGGGGACCTGCGGGCCATGGTCGCGGGACACCCGCTGGTGACCCAGCTCGCCGGGCATGTCCAGCTGGGTGCGGCGGTGCTGGAGGACATCGAACAGTTCGGGGCGTCCGGCCCGGTCTGGACGCCGCTCGCGGGCGACCGTACCCGGCGCTCCTGGATGGATTTGTAGGCGCTGATGAAGAAGCTGCGTAGCCGGCCGCCGCGGTTCGTGGCTCTGGACAACAGGGCCGTCGACGATGTGCGGCTGAGCGTCTTGGGCGTCGGACTGCGCCATGGCGCTGCGCTGCCCGGACGGCGCGGACTTCACCGTCGCCTCGCTTGCGGGTAAGCGCAGGCCTGGACGTGAGGCGTTGACCAAGGCGATGCGGAACCTGGTGGCCGCGATAATCCTGCGCTATCCCCAAATCTCCCACGCAACGCTGACCTTGGACGAAATTCTTGTCGCAACCCGGAAGGCAGCCGCGTAACGTTGTTACTCCTCTGCCGCCGCTGGGCCACAGTTCCTGGCCAGGGCCTGTCGGATCTCGGCGTCCCGGCTCTCGGCGGACTGGTCGGATGTCGCCCAGGCGATGTAGGCGTCGGGTCTGACCAGGACCGTCTTGCCGGTCGGACCGGCTGAGGTGGCGAACTCCACCTCGCCGCCCCACTCGTCGGCGATCGAGGAAGGCAGCGGCGCGTCCGCCGGCGTGACCAGCACGAACCGGCGCGCACGGAGGGCTTCGTAGAGGCGTCTCCCGCCCATCAAGGGGATGTCCGGAGCTCTCTTGCCGGTGAGCGGGTGGGTGCCGACCGCGGCAGGATAGGCGATGTCGATCCCGGACATGGCCCGTGCCAGGCGCTTGGCGATCGGAGGGAAGTGAAGGACCGTGCGGGCGGCGAAGTCCCGAAGACCGCATAGAGCCTGAGGTGTGGTCAATACTCCGCGCAGAAGCGCGCCGCTCCTGCGGATCACCCTGCGCCCCACCGGGTGCCTCTCGGCCTGGTACGTGTCAAGCAGAGCGTCCGGCGCTCGGCCGCGAAGGACCGCGGCGAGTTTCCAGCCGAGGTTGGCCGAATCCTGAATACTGGTGTTCATGCCCATGCCACCCGCCGGCGAGTGCACATGGGCGGCGTCCCCGACGAGGAAGACTCTGCCGTCCCGGTAGCGCGGACACTGCCGCTCGTCGCTGTGGAAGCGGGAGATCCAGCGCGGGTCGTGCATGCCGAAGTCCCGCCCGAGCGCCCGGCGGGCGATCGCCTTGATCTCCTCGAGATCGACCGCCGCAGTGTCGGGCATCTGGTGGCGGCGGCTCCACGCCATGATCCGGAACCATCCATCACCGAAGGGGACAACAATGGCGAACGCATCCCCCACCGCCCCCACCGTGGGAGGCTTCCGCGGAGGTTCGGCGAGCCGCACGTCGGCGAGCATCATCGACCGCACCGCCGCGCGGCCGGGAAACGGCAGGCCGAGGGATCGGCGCACCGTGCTGTTGCGTCCGTCGGCGCCCACGACATAAGCCGCGCGCAGAGTGTGATCGGCACCGTCGGCGTTCCGCACCTGCACTTCGACACCATCGGCATCCTGCCGGACACCTGTAACTTCGCACCCTTCCCGGAGTTCGACTCCATGGCTGCGGGCGCGTGCGCGGAGCACCCGCTCGGTGTTGTACTGGGGCGTCACGAGCACATGAGGAAAGCGAGTCGGCAACCGCGACAGATCGATCTGCAGGAACTGGAGAACAGGACTTCGCAGACCCGTCGAGATCAGATCATCCGCGACCGCGCGGGCATCCAGCTGCTCCAGCGTCCGCGCGTTGACAGAGAACGCGCGTGTGAGCTCCGAGTCCCGCACGCGCCGCTCGACGACGGTACAGCTGACACCGGACTCCGCCAGGTCGCCTGCCAGCAGGAGCCCCGCCGGCCCCGCACCCACGACCAATACCTCAGTGTCGAAATCCATGCGATTTCCTCCCCGTGGGCCAGCCACCCGTCGCGGGCAGCACACAGTCCCGGGCAACCGGAAACTCTCGCCGGCCGACCGGGGCGCCAAAAGACCTGATGCACATGACCCAGCGCCCCGCCACGCCGGACTTCAGGCTGCGCGACACACCGCGCACAAACATGGCCCGGGCCCCGCGGGCGGGGCACAGGCCGAGCTGTCGCGGCGTAGTCACGTCTTCGACTCAACTGCGGGCGAACTCGAGGAGGTCCCGGTTGAAGGTCTCGGCGAACTTCGGGACCATTGCCAGGCCGTGAGGGGCGCCCGGATACACCTTGTAGATCGCGTCCTTGACGAGCTTGGAGGACTTGTCACCAGCCGCCACGATGGGCACGATCTGATCGTCGTCGCCGTGCACAATCAGCGTGGGCACGTCGACCTTCTTGAGGTCCTCGGTGGTGTCCGTCTCTGAGAATGCCTTGATGCAGTCGTAGGCGCCCTTGATGCCTACTGTCATGCTCCAGAGCCAGAACTCGTCGCGGATTCCTTGCGTGACCGTTGATCCGTCGCGATTTGCGCCGTAGAAGGCGGCACTCAGATCCTTGTAGAACTGTGAGCGGTCTGTTTCCACACCTTCACGGATCTCATCGAAGACCTCGATGGGCAGGCCCTCCGGGTTGGCCTCGGTCTTGAGCATCAGCGGGGGGATCGCGCCGAGCAGGACCAGTTTGGCGACCCGGTCAGTGCCGTGCCTTCCGATGTACCGGGTGACCTCACCGCCGCCGGTGGAGTGGCCGACCAGGATGACATCGTGAAGGTCCTCAGCCTCGATGACAGCGGCCAGGTCGTCGGCGTACGTGTCGAGATTGTTGCCGCCCCAGGCCTGGCCGGATCGTCCCCCGCCCCGCCGGTCGTGAGCGATCGCGCGGAAGCCGTTGTCAGCCATGAGCTTCATCTGGGGGTCCCACGCGTCCGCAGTCAGCGGCCAGCCATGGGAGAAGACAACCGGCTGGCCGGACCCCCAGTCCTTGTAGAAAATCTGCGTGCCGTCCTTGGCTGTGGCGAAGGGCATGTCGGAGTTCCTCTCGAGATGGTCCAGAACTCGTCAGATCGGCGCCGTGACAACACAGGCACCTCGTCGGACTCTACCCGAGTGGCCGCGCGATCGCGCGTCGAAATGTATTGGCCCAGCGTGGCGGCGCGTAAACGGGATTTCTGGGTTTGAACTCGCAGGATAACGCCCAGTCGAATCCGATTCTTACGGTGAGGGACTTCGTCCTCCAGCCACCGAAGAACGCACATCGGTGAAACGAGGGGTCTCCTGTCCCGCCCCGTTATCTTCTTCGCGGTCCTGCAATGGGGCCGCCGGCCTTTGGGCCCGGCATGACTGTTGCCCCCTGTCGACTGGACGTTCACGCCGTGGCGGCGGTGCTTGGCGGAGTAGTCCGCCCGGCCGGCGTCGAGGCGGTCGCATGCGGAAAGGGTGCCGTCGAGCAGGACGAAGTCCGGGTCGGCTTCACGGAGGACTTTGAGCAGGCCAGGTGCCCGCACCGCGAGCAGGTCGACCACGGTGTGGGTGTAGGCGTGGGCGGTGCCCACCGAGATGCCGAAGCCGGCGGCGATCTGCGCGAGGGTGTCGTGCTTGCGCAGGAACACCAAGGCGACCAGCGCGCGCTGGTGCGGTGGGAGCTTGCAGCGGCGGTCACCCTCACGGGTGACGATGAGCATGGTGACCCACTCAACCAGCACGTGCGACAGGTCGAGTGCGGCTGGATGGGAAACCAACGAGGCTCCTGTGCCAGCGGGTTGAGACTTCGAACACCTCCTCCAACGGCACAGGAGCCTTGTGCGTTGCGGGTCCCGCCGCCGTGAGGTAAATGGCTTGTCACACACCCTGACGCGGCGGCACTTCTGTCTCCGGCTGCGGAGGGTGCGTGACAGGCCCGGCAGCTCATTGGATCAGGTCGGTGTGCGGATGCTCGGGAGAGATGGGGCAGACGTAGATCTGCATGTTGTCGGTGCTGCCGACTTCGACCTTGGTCGGCCCCGAGGGGCTCTGGCCACAGCAATGCCCGGCGGTGTTGGCGGCGGCCTGGTCCTCTTGAGGCGTCCAGCTGTGTCCCTCGCCGCCGTCCCATTCGCGGGAGGCGATGGTCAGCAGCGGGACCATCCGGGCGTCGCACACAGCGCAGTATCGGGGGTTGGGATCGGTGCGGCCCCACGGAGGCCAGCCGCCGACCTTCCAGCCGGGCGCATCAGCCAGATGCTCGTCATAGAAGTCCCGCGGATACTCCGCGTAGGAGCTGTCCACGCTGGCGCCGGCCGCCTGCCACCTGCCCCAGTCCTCCACCATCAGCCGCATCTGCGGGCTCAGATCGAGGCTGTCGGGGTAATCGGCGATCTCTTCCGGTGCCAGCACGCACGGCTCCGGCACATAGCCCTCATAGTTCACCTCGTACGGCTCAGGCGGTGTGGCGAGGATGTCGACAACCTCGGCGGCGGACCGCCAGAACAGTGCGGTCAACGGCTTGTGATCCGGATCGTGGTCGTAGGGGCACCACAGCACCTGGAGCAGATCGGCCTGTCCCGGCGGCCGCAGCAGGGGAATGTCGCGCAGATACAGCTGGGCCACGGGCAGCATGGGGACCGGGCAGTCCGCAGGCGGCGGGCCGGCGTCGAGTCGCTCCGCGAGTCTCGCGGCGTTACGTTCCTTGACCGCTGCCTCCTCGGGCGTTGTCCCAGGACCACCGTGATCGCCGTGCCACCGGACCCGCATGCGCCTCAAGAGCCGCACGTCGTCCGGTGACTCGCGGAACCCGCTGTCCACGTGCAGGTGCGAGGTTTCGCAGTGTGGCCACGGCTCCGCAGCCGGCCACAGCAACGGCCCCCCGACCGAGCTCTCCCCGGTCGAAGGCGACCCGGGACGAGGGTGCAGCCGAATCGCAGGACGTGCCAACGGCGCCAGCTCGGGAAAGACCGCGGTCACGTCCACGGGCCGCGGCGGAGTAGTACGTACGAAAACCATGCCGGTGATCCTGCCACCAGCCACTGACAACCCCTGGTTGCCTCAATCAGCCTCAGTGGCATCGGTGTTCATCTGGTCAAGTCCAACGCATGCAGCCTCGGCCACAACGACAGCAAGCCTGCCTATGTGACAACTAGCGTGCTTCGGCTCAGCCATCACTCGATCAGTGGCCACTCTGAAAAAGCTCACTGTTCGTCGCATTGCGGATCCGCTCCTGCCCGGAAGCCGTCCTCGCAGCCCGTTCGCCGCCGGAGGAAGCCGGGACGACAACCGAGGTACAGCAGGTGACCGATGCACAACGCTCGACAGTGGGGCAAGCTGGAAGGGCCAGAACATCCGCCAAACGCATATTGCCACCCAAGAATCGTGACGCCAGTCGTCATTATCACAAAAGGAGCGCCAGATGGAAATCAATAGGTCTGACACGGCGGTTGTGTTCATTGACCCACAGAATGACGTGCTGAGCGAGCACGGGGCCAATTGGGCTGTGGTGGGTGCAAGCGTCACGGAGAACCGGACCGTCGAGAACATGGAGAGAATATTCGAGACGGCGAAGACGGGCGGATACGAGGTCTTCATCTCGCCTCATTACTTCTACCCGACCGACAGCGGATGGCGAATGAACGGGCCACTCGAGACGAGCGAGCTCGAGACCCACACCTTCGCACGGGCGGGGCAGCTCGATCTGACGGGGTTCCGAAACTCCGGGGCGGACTGGCTGGACCGTTTCAAGCCCTACATCGAGGACGGCAGAACGGTGGTCGCCAGCCCGCACAAGGTGTTCGGGCCGGAAAGCAACGACTTGGTCCTGCAACTTCGTAAGCGGGGAATTCAAAGGATCGTTCTTGGCGGGATGCTGGCGAACATGTGCGTCGAGTCCCATATGCGTCACCTCATCGAGGAGGGATTCGAGGTCACCGTGGTCAGGGATGCGACAGCAGGCCCCCGACACCCGGTCTGGGGCGACGGCTATCAGGCGGCGATCATCAACTACCGCTTCTTCGCCCATGCGTTGCTGCCGACTGACGAAGTACTCGAAAGAATGCGGTAGGGATCCCCCCTCGTCACCACCCTGCTTCCTCCCGCCGGCCCCAGCGGGGCACGTGTCGAATCAGCGGGCAACAGGATACTCCGGAAGAAATGTGCCTCGAATGATACCCTTCACCGTACGTGCGGCAAGTGCTGCATAGCCCAGAGTGGAGAGTGCGAGAAGAACGTATGTGATCGGCTTTGAGTAATCAACGTCCTCCGCCTTCAGCCACAAGATCACATCCGTGACAGCGGCGACGTAGGTAAAGGCGAACGCCCAGAAGGGCGGCCCGAAAAGGGCCGTCCGATACGAGGGAATCATCGAAAGCTGCACGAGCGCCATCAGCAATGCGTAGCCAGCCAGCCCACTCGCCATGAAGTCCGCTTTCCCTCCATTCATCGCGAACCAGACGTTACCGGCTACGACGGGCGGCGCGAGTTCAATTGCAATAACGGGCAGCAGCCGGTTCGGCAGTGCGGGCTGCGTGAACAATCTGAGGAGGAGAATCGAGCCGAGGACGACCCAGCAGATGAATCCGAACCCGAACATGAGCTCTGAAATCCTGACCCAGCCGAATGCCGCTGCCCCACCCGCCGCCAACAGACCGCCGGCAACGGTGGGCAGGAAATATCCTGGATGCCAGTCCACGAGTCTCATTTCGACGCGAATCCACGTCCCCGTCAGCCATCCTCCCAGAATAACGGTGGCGACAAATGCAATGAGATAAATGCACTTACCGGCTGTGTCCGCATACGGTTTCAGTGCGACACCAAAGAGCATGGGAACAATCGGCACCAGCGAAATAAATGGTCCGGTAACCGGGTGTGTGAATTCTTTCGCCAGATGGCCCCGAGAGCGGATGTTCACCACGTAGGCGACCATTGTCAGGAGCCACAAGAGGCCGGCGCACAACCACAGCACGATTCCCGGCCATTCAGGTGTGCGGGCCACGCTGTGCGCCACTGTCCACGCCTGGGCCAGTCCTGCCACTCCAAAACTGATGCCGAAGAGATTGGGAGCCACTAGATACTTGCGGCCGGTCAAAGACATACTCCGTTTCATGAGTGCCCTGAGAGGGTTATTTCCGTGACGTCTCAGCGATCATCGCTTCCGCAGGTGCCCGACGCGAGTCGACACTCCTGAGCGAGCGCCCCCGAGTCACCTCCGGACGAGCCTTGGCACAGAGTCCGCACAGCTCGCCCCCGTCCGTCCATCACGATCCGGCGCACCGCCGGAGCCAGCTCCGCGTGGGCACCGTCAACGACGTATTCTCCGAAGCCGGACCTCACCCCTTCGGGGGCAAAAATTGTCATCGCCCCGGAGAAGAACATCGCTGTTCCAGCAAGTTCTCGAAGCGCAGATGCTGCAGCACGGTCTCGAATACATCGGATCGGCGCCCTGATGGTCGAACCGCGTGCACGGAATCGACCTGGCACGCGGCCGCATGGAGCACAGACTTCACGTCTGGACCTTCACGGCCGCGATGGCAGCCTTTAGCGGACTCTCCACAGTACGACGTCATGTCGGATGCAGCTCTCAGCGTCGAAGAATTCCTTTCCGAAACCGAGCTGCGGGCATACCCGACTCGCCCGTCCGCATACGGCACCAGACAACGCCATACCTACTGCGATAGGGCAAGCACGGGTGGTACCGAAATCAGCAGTCGGAGGAGAACTGGCCTTCCGGAGTCCGCGGGCCGAGGATCGCTACATTTTGTATAAATCTCCTCTGGCGACGCGGGTCCTACGGTGAGACCCGCTGACGGAATCGCGTCAGCGCACCCCGAACGTTAGGGCCGTGACCGGACATGACTTCCCCCCGCTCCTTCTGGCTCGCCGGCCGCCGGGCCGACGGCGAGACCACGCTGGCTGTGACCTCGCCCTGGACCGGCGAAGTGGTCGGCCAGGTCAGCGTGCCGACCGATGATCAGGTCGAGATGGCGGTGGCCGCCGCATACGCCGCTCGCGAGGAGTTCGCGGCCACCCCTGCCCACCAGCGTGCCGCCGCCCTCGACCACGTGAGCAGGCGACTCGTGGAGCGCACCGAGGAGATCGCACAGCTCATCTCCGCGGAGAACGGCAAACCGATCAAGTGGGCCCGCGGCGAGGTGCGCCGCTCGGTGTCCGTATTCCGGTTCGCCGCCGAGGAAGCCCGCCGCTTCAACAGCGGTGAGGCTCAGCGACTGGACACGGACGCAGCGGGCCAGGGCCGCCTCGCGCTCACCCGCCGCTTCCCCAAGGGGGTCGTGCTGGGTATCACGCCCTTCAACTTCCCGCTCAACCAGTGCGCCCACAAGGTCGCCCCCGCCATCGCGGCCGGCGCCCCGATCATCCTGAAGCCGGCGCCGAACACCCCTCTCTCCGCCCTGTTCCTCGGGGACCTGCTCGCCGAGACCGACCTGCCGGAAGGCGCGTGGAGCATCCTGCCGGTCGCCAACGACCGGATGTCTGCGCTGGTACAGGACGAACGCTTGCCCGTCATCTCGTTCACCGGTTCTGAGAGGGTCGGCTACGCGATCATGGACTCGGTACCCAGGAAGCACTGCACGCTGGAACTCGGCGGGAACGGTGCCGCCGTCGTGCTGGGCGACTTCGCCGGCGACGAAGACCTCGACCGGGCCGCCGACCGGATCGCCATGTTCTCCAACTACCAGGGCGGACAGTCCTGCATCTCCGTGCAGCGCGTCATTGCCGACGCCGCGGTGTACGACCGCCTGCTCCCCCGCATCGTCGCGGCAGTCGAAGCACAGGTCACCGGGGACCCCTCTGACGACAGGACCGATGTGGGCCCGCTCGTCAGCGAGGACGCCGCGTGCCGCGTCGAATCGTGGGTCGACGAAGCCGTTGTCGCCGGTGCCACGCTCCACACGGGTGGCAAGCGCGACGGCGCCTCGTACGCGCCCACCGTTCTCGCGGATGTTCCAGCCGACACCACACTGGCCTGCGAGGAAGTCTTCGGACCTGTTCTCACCGTGCTCAAGGTCTCCGGCGAGGCCGAGGCCTTCGCGGCAGTCAACGAGTCCAAGTACGGCTTGCAGACCGGAGTGTTCACGCACGACCTGCAGGCGGCGTTCCGAGCTCACCGGGCTCTGGAGGTCGGCGGTGTCGTCATCGGTGACGTTCCCTCCTACCGGGCCGACCAGATGCCCTACGGCGGCGTCAAGCAGTCCGGTGTCGGCCGCGAAGGAGTGAAGTTCGCCATGGACGACTACACCTACGAACGCGTACTCGTCCTCACCGACCTTGCCCTGTAGCAACCCACCGATTCGGATTCAGGGATTGATCCGTGTGGCTTGCCTCGCGCGAGTCAGGGCAAGCCACACGTCGGTAGGGACCCAGTGGAGGTCTAGTGCTGTGACCGCATAGGTTCGCCGGGTCGACGGTCGGGGCGGTTGGATGGGCGGCGACGTCTTTTCCAACTGCCGGGAGGTGTGGTGGCCGAGCCTGTGCGGGTGCGCAGACTGACGGACCAGGAAGGGCAGAAGCTGCAGCAGATCGTGCGCCGGGGCAGTACCAACTCGGTGCGCTATCGCCGGGCGATGATGCTGTTGGCGTCCGCCGGCGGGAACCGCGTTCCGGTGATTGCCCAGCTGGTCCAGGCCGACGAGGACACGGTGCGGGAGGTGATCCACCGGTTCAACGAGATCGGCCTGGCCTGCTTGGACCCTCAGTGGGCGGGAGGCCGTCCCCGCCTGCTCACCCCTGACGACGAGGACTTCGTCATCCAGACGGCCACCACCCGCCCGACCACACTCGGCCAGCCCTTCACCCGCTGGTCCATCCGCAGACTCGCCGCCTACCTACGCCGCGTGCACGACCGCGTCATAGGGATCGGCCGCGAAGCTTTACGGTGCCTTCTCCTGCGCCGCGGCATCACCTTTCAGCGCACCAAAACCTGGAAGGAATCACCCGACCCCGACCGTGAGGCCAAGCTCGACCGGATCGAGCAGGTCATCGATCGTTTCCCGGACCGGGTCTTCGCCTTCGACGAGTTCGGGCCCCTGGGCATCCGGCCCACCGCCGGCTCGTGCTGGGCCGAGCAGGGCAAGCCCGACCGGCTGCCGGCGACCTACCGCCGCACCCACGGCGTCACCTACTTCCACGGCTGCTACTCCGTCGGCGACGACACCCTCTGGGGCGTGAATCGTCACCGAAAAGGCACCGCGAACACCCTGGCCGCGCTGAAGTCGATCCGCGCCGCCCGCCCGGACGGCGCCCCGATCTACATCATCTTGGACAACCTGTCCGCCCACACCGGCGCGAAGATCTGCCGCTGGGCGAAGAATCACAAGGTCGAGCTGTGCTTCACCCCGACCTACGCCTCCTGGGCCAACCCCATCGAGGCCCACTTCGGACCCTTGCGGCAGTTCACCCTGGCCAACTCCCACCACCGCAACCACACCGTCCAGACCCGGGCCCTGCACGCCTACCTGCGCTGGCGCAACACCAACGCCCGCCACCCCGACGTCCTCGCCGCCCAACGCCGAGAACGCGCCCGTATCCGCAGCGAGAAAGGCATCCGCTGGGGCGGACGCGCACGAACAACCGCAGCCTGACGACCCCGGCGAACCTATGCGGTCACAGCACTAGCGCGAACAGTCATGAAGCAGCTTCCGCCGAGTTGTGAAACGCCCTGCGTGCGTCCATCACGCCCTGGTCGGCGAAGGTCTGTCGTCGCTCGGCCGCCTCGAGAAGTCTGCGCCCTCCGTCAGCAGGATGCGGATCCTGCTGCGCGAACTCCTCTTCCCTGGAGCCGCGTTCGACGAGGCGGGATGGGGCATGGTCACCAAGCAGTTGACCGTCCAGATGACGCGGCTCCCCCGCCCGGCCGCTGAAGGCCGTCGGCCTGGAGTTCACCTCCACGGCCGAGTCCGCCGCAGAAGCGCGCGGCGTCCCCCAGGAGCTCTGCCGCACTGCCGACCGCACTCCGGTCCGCTCAGAGCGCGCAGCGGCACGGGGGTGCGTCTTCCTCGCACCCAACCGAACATCGCCCGCACGGACCGAACGTACAGTCACAGCTCCGCTACACGACGGCCGTCGGAGATGTGTCCGCATCCAACATCTACCGCTTGACTTCCTCCCCCTCCTGAAGGAGGGGGATTCCTACGGCTCGCGCCGTGAGGTTTCCTGCTTCATCGCCGACTGCCCGCCCGGAGAACTCCGTTGGGGTCTTACACCGGCTCCACAGGCCGACACCGCCAGTCCGGCGGCCAGGACGTTGCGCGCCGCATTCACGTCGCGGTCGTGCACGGTGCCGCAGTCGCACGTCCACGTGCGGACGTTCAGCGGCATCTTCTCTTGCAGGGTGCCGCAGGCCGAGCACAGTCTGCTGGAGGGGAACCAGCGGTCGACCGCGATCACCTCGCGGCCGTACCAGGCCGCCTTGTACTCCAGCATGCTGCGGAATTCCGACCATGCGGCGTCGGAGATCGCCCGGGACAAGCTGCGGTTCTTGAGCATGTTCCGGACCGTCAGGTCCTCGATCACGACCACTTGGTTTTCGCGGACGAGTCGGGTGGTGAGCTTGTGCAGGTGGTCCCGGCGGCGGTCGGCGATCCGGGCGTGGACGCGGGCGACCTTGCGGCGGGCCTTGGCCCGGTTCGCGCCGTCGCCCCGTGCTGTGCGGGACAGCTCCCGCTGCGCCCTGGCCAGCCGGGCACGGTCCTTGCGTTCGTGCCTCGGGTTGGCGATCTTCTCCCCGGTAGACAGGGTCAGCAAGTGGTCCAGGCCCGCATCGACACCGACCGCCCGGCCGCCTGCGGGCAGCGGCTTCACGGTGGGGTCCTCGACGAGCATCGAGACGAACCAGCGCCCGGCCGCGTCCTGGGACACGGTCACCGTCGACGGGGTGGAGTATTCCGGCAGGGGCCGCGACCACACGATGTCCAGTGGCTCGGCCATCTTCGCCAGGGTCAGCCTGCCGTCGCGGAACCGGAACGCGCTGGTGGTGTACTCGGCGGACGTGCGGGACTTCTTCCGCGACTTGAACCGGGGGTACTTCGCCCGCTTGCCGAAGAAGTTCGTGAACGCCGTCTGAAGGTGTCTGAGCGCCTGCTGAAGCGGGACCGAGGAGACGTCGTTGAGGAACGCCAGTTCCTCGGTTTTCTTCCACGCCGTCAGCATCGCCGAGGTGGCGTTGTAGTTGATCCGCTCGGACCGCAGCGTCCACGCCTCGGTGCGGGCCTGGAGCGCCAGGTTGTAGACCTTGCGCACGCACCCGAACGTGCGCGACAGCTCCGCTGCCTGCGCATCGGTCGGATAGAAGCGGTACTTGAACGCCCGCCTCACACAAGTGGCCACAGCTCACAAGATACTGCATTGGCTTGTGACTACCTGACGTGACGTCGGGAGTGGACACCGAACCGCCCCGGGGGCAGTTCGGCTTTCCCTGCCCTGCTCCGCAGGAGTCCGATTCCTCCCCCGCCTGAAGGCGGGGGTCTCCTCGGAGGTTCCCGATGAAACGAACCCTCACCGCCGCAGCCGCCATTGTGCTGACTACCGCGACAGCTTGTGACAGCAGCCCAGGTCAGGCGCGACCAAATACGCGTCCCGGGTCTTCGCCAGCCGAAGCCTGGAGGTTGAACGGCGTTCACCAGGCCATGCTCGGCATCGCCCGGCTACACAACCTGGCCCTGACTCGGTAACTCACGCCTCATACGGGACAACCTATAGATGACCGCCTTGGCCTTCCGCAGTCCGGCTTTGGCCACGACCTTCTCGACGTCCGAGACGAAGGCCGACGCCGTCAGCGCGATGAGTCGTCCACGGACTCGGCCTTATCGAAGGTGGTCAGGGGGTGTTCGGTGGCAGTCCCGCCGTCCTGCCGAATAGCAAGGCCCCTCCTGCCCTTCTCGCAACCCTGACGACGTGGTCCGATGGGTTCGTCAGTTCGCGGGGCGTGGCAGCACGGCGAGTGCGGTGCGGGCGATGTCCGTCAGCATCTCCTCGTCGGCTCCGGCCTTGCCCAGTGCTTCGATGCCGCGCAGAACGGCGAGCACCAGCGCGGCCAGCCGTCCGGGGTCCGCGTTCGCGTCGAGGTCGCCGTTGCGCTGACAGGCGGCGATGTCGTCCTTCAGCAGTGCGTGGAGCGCTTCGATGGCAGTGTGCGCACGGTCGGCCACGGTCTTGTCGTGTTCGGCCAGCTCGGCGGTGCCCTTGGCCAGCAGGCATCCGCGCTGGGCGGTGTCCGCGGCGGTGGCCGCGGCCACCGCGTGAACGTGGGCGGACAGCCGCGTGTACGCGTTCTCGTCGTCGTCGCCGCGCAGCTGCTGGGCCGTGGCGTCGACGACCGAGTTGCAGTAGTCGTCGAACACGCGGTGGAAGAGGTCCTGCTTGCCGCCGAACGCGCCGTACAGGCTGCCTTTGCCGAGGCCGGTCGCGGCGGCGATGTCGTCCATGCTCGTGCCCGCGTACCCACCCGCCCAGAACCGCTCCCGCACGGTCGCCAGTACCTGCTGCTCGTCGAACTTCCGAGGTCGTGCCATGACGCTGAGCATACGCTTTCTTGACCGCATCGTCCACAACGGTTAATGTTGTGGACGAAGCAGTCAAAAACTATCGAGGAGTGGCGCGTCATGACGGAAGTACTCGCAGGCAAGGTGGCCGTGGTCACCGGGGCGAACAGCGGCATCGGACTGGCCACGGCGCGGCGCTTCGCCGCCGAGGGCGCCCACGTGATCATCACCGGCCGGCGTCAGGACGCGCTGGACGCGGCCGCTGCCGAGATCGGCACGAATGTCACCGCCGTCCGCGGAGATATAGCCAGCCCGGCCGACCTCGACCGGCTCTTCTCGGTCATCGCCGAGCAGGGCCGCCGCATCGATGTGCTCTTCGCCAACGCCGGGGGCGGGGAATTCGCAACCCTGGAGCAGGTGACGGAGCAGCACTTCGACGACACGTTCAACATCAACGTCCGCGGGACGCTGTTCACCGTTCAGAAGGCACTGCCGCTCCTCAACGACGGCGCCTCGGTGATCCTGACGGGTTCCACCGCCGCCACCACCGGCGGAGAGGCGTTCGGCGTCTATGCCGCCTCCAAGGCCGCCGTCCGGTCCTTCTCGCGTACTTGGGCCAACGAGCTGCGCGGCCGTGGTATTCGTGTCAACACCCTGGTGCCCGGACCGATCAAGACCCCGGGACTCACCGGCCTGGCGCCCAACGAGGAAGAGGCCAAGTCGCTCCACGCCTTCTTCGCGCAGCAGGTTCCCCTCGGCCGCATGGGCGAGCCCGCCGAAGCAGCCGCGGCTGCTCTGTTCCTCGCGTCCGACCAGAGCAGCTTCGTCACCGGCACCGAGCTGTACGTCGACGGTGGGCTGAACCAGATCTGAATGTCCCCCGTTCCGCAGCGGGGGGCGAGAGAGCCCTCCGCTTGCGGGAAGACGGGATTCGCCTGCCGCGTGACCCTGCCGTACCGGGCGGACACCGCCCGGACGACGCAGCAGGTCACCGGCGCGACTGTGGTGCGCGTCACCCGCCCGGTGATCCACCGGCCCGAGCGCGCGCCTCGTTTCCATGGTCACGCCGCTGTGACCCCTGCCGCTCACGTCCCACCGTCGCGGCACAGCCGCCGCGCAACACCGCGGCATGGGCCACGCACGGCCCCTGATCCGTCCAGGAGACAAGAAGCATGAGTGACCACTCCACCACGGCACCGGTCGTGGGCCGGCGGGAACCGCTGGAAGCGGCAGGCCACGCCGCACCCTCGCCGCAGGGCAACTGGCCGGCCGTCGCCTCGGTCGCCTTGATGTCCTTCGTGCTGGTGCTCTCGGAGTTCCTGCCGATCGGGCTCCTGCCCGTGATCGGATCCAGCCTCCACGTCTCCGTCGGCACCGTGGGCCTGGTCGTCGTCGTACCCGGCCTGACGGCAGCCGTCACAGCGCCTCTGCTCACCATCGCCTCGGGAAAGCTCGACCGGCGCAAGGTCCTGATCGCGCTGGCGGTGTCCTTCACGGCCTCCAACGTCGTGGCAGCACTGGCCCCCAACATGCCGGTGATGGCGGTGGCCAGAATCCTCCTCGGCGTCGCCGTCGGCGGATTCTGGGCGATGGGTGCCGGCGTCGCCGCCCGACTGGTGCCCGCCGAAGCGGTCAACCGCGCCAGTTCGCTGATCACCGCCGGCATCTCCGCCGGCACCGTGGTCAGCCTGCCGCTCGGCGCACTCGTGGGACACCTCGCCGGATGGCGAACCGCGTTCTTCATCGCCGCGGGCGCCGCTCTGCTCGCCCTTGTGGCTCTGGCACTGCGACTCCCCTCGCTGCCGCCCACCGGCGTGATACGCATGGCCACGCTCACGGCGTCCCTGCGCATTCCCGCCGCCCGCATCGCCCTGCTGGCCACCGCGCTGATGTTCCTCGGGCACTTCGCCGCCTACACCTACATCACCCCCTACCTGGAAGACCGGGCGCATTTCGGCTCGTCCGCGGTGACGCTGGTGCTCCTCGGATACGGCGTGGCAGGACTGGCCGGAAACTTCGCCGCCGGCGCGATCATCGGCCGCAGCCTGCGCGCGGTCTACGTCACCGCGGCCGTCCTGCTCGCCGCCACGGTCGTCCTGCTCAACACCCTCACGGGCGCCGCACCCGCCGTCGTCGTGCTCGTCCTCCTGTGGGGTGCGGCCTTCGGCGCGGTGCCCCTGGCACTGCAGACGTGGATCCTGCGCGCGACCCCCGACGCTCCCGAGAGCGGCCTGGCGCTCCTGGTCAGCGTGCTGCAGATCTCACTCGCCGCGGGATCACTCGTCGGCGGCATGGTCGTCGACGGCTACGGCGCTCCGGCGGCCTTCGCCTTCGGCGGCGCCCTCGCCCTGCTCAGCGCGGCCACTCAGATCTTCACGCGCCTGTCCCGCGACTGATCCCCGTCGAGGACGGCCTCGGACCGGCACACGGCTGTCCTGCCGCCGACGTGGGACGCCCGGCCGGGAAGCGGGCGCCGTGAGCGCGAGCGGAGAGCCACCCTGCTGGTTCCGCTCGACACAGGCCGCCGACGATCCCCCGCCGATTTCGCCCAGGCCCCTGCCGAGGCCGGTGTCGACCAGCCGAGTACGAGTATTCCGAGCGCGAGGCCCCTGCACTCGAGACGGTGCGGGGGCAACTTGCGGACTTGCTGGACGCCAGCCGTTCCGTCGTCCTCAAGCACGGCCTCCGGCTTCGCTCCGATCCCGACGTGCGAGGAGGGCCCTCCCGGGCTCCGGGAGGGTACTCCTCGCTCGTGTGTCTGGTGGCCTCCGAGAAGGAACTCTTGCGCCGCCTCGCTGCCCGCAACCTGCGTCGGCCTCAGTTCCGAGCAGAGGCGCCAAGTGCTCGGCCATCACGAGCAAGGTCCGGTCCGAAGATCCAGTACCAGATCCGCCGGAGCAACGGCACCTGGGCCACCATCACCACCGCCACGCTCGGCACCCGTGGAACCGCCACCGGCAAGGTGACCTTCACTCACACCGGCACCTACACCCTGCGCGTCTACCGCCCGGCGACGACGGCACTGCCCGCCTCGTACTCGCCGGCCTGGACGGTCCGCGTCAGCTGACACCGTCTCGGGGACACAACGAATAGGAGAGAGCCAGGTCAGGAACCTGACCTGGCCCTCCTCTCATCAGCACCCCACAACGGGCAGATCAAGTCCAACTCCGGTTCTGGAAGGAAAATGGCGCTCGTGTCTGCCACCATCGGCAGCAAGAAGCCACATTCGGCTTGTGTCGAGATGGTCCGACTTGGGTTCACGGCGCGTCAGGTGTGCGACCGACGCCTGCTCGGAAGTCGCCGTGCCCGGGGGGTGCGCAGCCAGGCCCCGAGCACGACGCACACGGCGGCCGTGCCGTACGTCCACGTCTGAAGAGAGACGCCGGGCAGCAACCCACCCCCGAGGTAGAGGACGGTGCCGGCGAGGGTGACGGACAG
>NZ_JBSFLB010000050.1:0-41628 GCF_053598835.1 Streptomyces sp. NPDC001070 | reverse complement strand
TCAACGTCATCAACCAGCAGCCCGCCGGCTCCTACCAGCCCGGCCAGTTCGGCTGACCGAAACCGCCTGTCCCCGTGCCGCCGACCCCGGCGGCAGGGACAGGCCGGCGCCCGTCGACGGCGGTTCAGCGTCGGCGGAGGTACTCCAGGCCCTTCTCGCGCAGCGCGCGGTGAAGGCCGTCGTAGGCCGGAGCGCCGTCCAGCACGCTCTTGGGGAGCTTGGCGACCACGGTGTAGTTGGTGTCCACCACATTGCCGATCGGGGCCAGTCCGGCCTGGCTGACCAGCTGGTACGCGTCCAACTGGTGCAGGCCGGTGAGCGAGGCCGTCCAGCCGACGAGGTCGTGCTGGCTGATCCGGTAGGCGTCCTCCAGCGGCCGTACCGAGCCGGTCGACATCAGGAAGCGGTCGTTCTCCAGGCGCGGCCAGGCGGGGGCACCGCCCTTGATCAGGTCGATCACCACCACGGTGTTCATCGCCGCCTCCACCGCCGTGCCGCACACCTCGCCCTCGCCCTGCCGGCAGTGGCCGTCGCCGATCGCCAGCTGCGCCCCGGGTACGTTGACGCCCAGGTAGAGGGTGGTGCCCGCGCGCAGTTCCGGGGTGTCCATGTTCCCGCCGTGCGCTCCCGGCGTGATGCTCATGACGACCTCGCCGGCGGCGGGGGCGACGCCGACGGTGCCGTGCATCGGGTCCAGCGGCAGCTCGACCGTGTGGTCGGAGAACCGGGCCCGGAACAGGCAGCTGTTGCGGTCGCGGTCGATCCCGTACGTCCAGACCACTTCCTGGAGCGGGTCGTGCAGCATCGCCGTGGAGTGGGTCGCGGTCAGCGCGCCGAAGTGCGGGAAGGTGGTGGACACCGCCCAGTCCCGGGCGGGCGCGATGTCGACGAAGTGCACGGCCAGGGTGTCACCGGGCTCGGCCCCCTCGACGTGGATCGGGCCCGTGACCGGGTTGAGGTAGGGGAACTCGCACACCTTGCTGGGGAGGTCCTCCGGCCCCCGGACCAGGCCGCCGAAGCAGTCCTCGGTGAAGAGCTCCACGATGGTCCCCGGGCGCACCCGCAGCAGCGGCTCACGACCGCCGAAGGCGTAGGCGTACTGCTCGGGGGTGGGATGGAGTCGTACAACGTCGAGATCGTTCATGACTGCTCGGCCTCCCTGGCCGCGGAGGTCTCGGTGGGCAGTTCCGGACGCCGGCCCGCGATGAGCAGGCCGACCAGCAGGACGGCGCCGACCGCCAGCCACAGGAATCCCAGCCGCTGGGCGGTGACCTTGGCGTTGATCACGACGTAGGTGAGGATCGCGAAGCCGATCAGCGGAGCGACCAGGTGGCGCCACCAGTCGCGGCTGCCCTGGCGGACGACGTAGTGGACGACGACGGAGACGTGCAGCACCAGGAACGCCGTCATCGCCCCGAAGTTGACCAGGGAGCTGAGCAGAGTGATGCCGTCCGAGCGGGAGTTCATATAGAGGCCCAGTACGAGCGAGACCGCCGCGACGAGGACGGTGGCGTTGACCGGGACGCGGCGCCGGGCGTCGACCCTGGCGAGGAAACCGGGCAGTTGCCGGTCGCGGGCCATCGCGAAGAGCAGGCGGGAGGTGGCCGCCTGGGCGACCAGGGAGTTGGCGAAGCCCCAGGCGATGGCGGTGGCCAGCGCGCTCAGTGTCCCCAGCCAGGCGCCTCCGGCGACCCGCGCGGCGTCGTAGAAGGCGGTGCCGTCCGGGTCTCCGTCGCTGATCAGCTGCTGCGGCTCGGGCACCAGCATCGCGGCGAGCCAGGTCTGCACGATGAACAGCACCCCGGCCAGCAGCAGCGCCGCGGCCATCGAGCGGCCGATCGCCCGGGCCGACTCGCGGTTCTCCTCGGCGAGGGTGGAGATGCCGTCGAAGCCCAGGAAGCTGAGCACCGCGATCGACACCGCCCCGAAGATCAGGGACCAGGAGAAGGTGCCGGAGTTGTAGAAGGCGTGGAAGCTGAAGCCGTTGCCCTTCCCCCGGGCGAGCGCGACGACCCCGACGGCCAGGAAGATCGCGAGGACGACCAGTTCGGCCGCGAGCATGATCTTGTTGATCCTGGCGGTCATCTCGATGCCGAGGTAGTTCACGGCGGTGTTGAGCACCACGAAGCCGACCAGCCAGAGCCAGACCGGCACCGAGGCCACGAGCGAGTTCATCGCCACGGCGGCGATCAGGTAGAGCAGCGCCGGCACGAGGATGTAGTCGAGCAGGATCATCCAGCCGGACAGGAAGCCGAGCGGCGCGCCGATGCCCCGCCCGGCGTAGGAGTAGACCGACCCGGCCATCGGGAAGGCCCGGGACATCTGCGCGTACGAGTGCGCGGTGAACATCATCGCCAGCATGCCGATGGCGTAGGCGAGGGCCACCATGCCGCCGGAGCCCTGGAAGACCCCGCCGAAGATTCCGAAGGGCGCGATCGGCACCATGAAGACCAGGCCGTAGACCACCAGGTCCCAGAAACCCAGTGAACGCGCCAACTGCTGGGTGTAGCCGTACTTCTCGAGCTGTTCCCCTTGAGGTGCACTGTCGCTCACGTCGCCTCCCCGGCGGCCGCGGTCCCCTGACTGGCGGGGTGATCTTAGGGGCCGCGCGGGACGCAGGGGAACGCCTGTGCACAGGGATTCTGATCGACTGTGAGGTGATGATCGCTCAGCTCGACGCCGCGCGGCGATCAGCGGGACCGGACCCGATCTCGACCACACGCGCCCACTCGGGCGGTGAGTCCGGCACATAGTCGGGAGAGTCCTCGCGCCACGACCGGAAAGCCCGCAGCCGGGGGAACAGGCCCACCACCGTGCGGCACTCCGGCCGGCTCTCCCGCCACGGTGTCTGACCGCCGGTCAGGACCACGACGATGTCCGGCCGGGGCCGTGCTCGGAGCGTCTTTCAGGTCGGCGGCGACGGCCAGCCGTCGCCCCGGCCGCGGGCCGGACGGGCGTCCGCGCGGACCCGGGCCGCGCCGTGAAGTCCGAGGGTGGTTCCGGTATCGCCCCGCAGTGGCAGCCGGACCGGCTCGCGCAGTGCGGCGGGCCCGCGTCGTCACGTCGGTTCGGCGGTCTGCTCCGCGTCGAGCGCGTCCGCGAGGAACTGCTGCCGATCAACGACGGCCCGGTCGATCTCACCTGTCGCGACCAGCCGGCCCGAACCGTCGACGGCCCGCACCCGGAAGGTGAGGCGCCGGCCGGCGAAGGAGGCCGGAGCTTCGGCGAACACATCGACCCGTCCCCCGACCGGCGTGGCACGGACGTGCTCGATGCGCAGCGCCGTCCCCACCGTTGTCTGACCCGTCGCGGTGAACCGTGCGGCGGACCGCACCGTCGCCGCCTCCATCCACGCGATCAGCCGCGGCGTGGACAGCACCGGCACATCTCCGCTGCCCACCGTTGCCGCGGTGTCGGCGTCGGTCACCTCGTGGCGCATGCCACCACGTTAACCGCTCGTGGTGTCGGCGGCGTCCAGCCACTGGGCGAGCACGGCGGCCTCGCTGCGATCGACGTCCTTGGTGGCGGTGAGCAACGTGACCCGATCGTGGGCGGCCAGGTCACGCAGGTGCTCCACGGCCGGCCGGTGATCGGCGTCCCCCAGTTCGGCGATGTAGCGCTCACGGAACTCGGGGAAGAGGTCCGGGTCGTGGTGGTACCAGTGGCGCAGGTCGGGCGACGGCGCGACATCGCGGAGCCACTCGTCCAGGTGGGCGCGCTCCTTGCTGACGCCGCGGGGCCACAGCCGGTCCACGAGTACTCGTCTGCCGTCCTGCGACGAGGTGTCCTGGTAGATCCGCCGGTACCTGAACCGTCCGGCCATGGCCGTCGTCACCTTCCCCGCTCGGCCTGCATGGCAACCATCACTCTATCGGCGGCCCGGCACCGGGGCTCGTTCAGCCGGGGCACGACCGCCGGAACCGGCCGGGCGGAGAGGACGGCCGACAGGCGACCTTTCACCTCTCCGTCCGGCCCGGCGGCACCGTGCGGCCGCGGCCCGGATCGGGTCAGAGGAGGTACTCGCCGAGCGCGTACCCCTTCGGTTCCGTGATCAGTTCGATCCGCAACCCGTTGGGGTCGGCCAGGAACATGCTGTTCGCGACCTCGCTCGGGAAGCTCGCGTAGGGGATGCCCCGCTCGTCGAGGCGGCTCTTCACTTCGTCGTACGCCTCCGCTGTGACGGACACCGCGATGTGGTGACCGCCTCCGACCGTCTCCGCGTAGTCGGGGTGGGGGTGGCCCGGGAAGTCGAAGAAGGCGAGCATGTTCTCGCCACCGAGATCGAAGAAGAAGTGGGTCGATCCGGGGTAGTCCCGGTTCTCGAGGAGATCCACCAGCGGGAATCCCACCACGTCCCGGTAGAAGAGGATGGTCTCCTCGACGTCGCGGGCGATGAACGCGGCGTGGTGGACCCCTTGTGCCGTGGACGGAGTCCGCTCCGCGGTCGGGACGAGATACCGGTCCCTCAGCTCCGCCTGGCGCTCCAGAAGCGCTTGCAGCTCCTCGCCTTGCGGCTGTGCCATGGTCGTACTCCTTCTTCCTGCGAACGGCGCGGATCCCGCGGGAACGACCGGTGCGGGCGGGCGCCGGCGGGCCTGGTGCGCGTCGCGATGGACGGGGCGGCCCTGCGTGCTCCGGCCGGGACCCGCCCGCACCTCACTCCTGACTTGACGCTTCAACGAAGCCTAGAGCTTTTTACTTGTTGAATCAAGAATTTGCCGAAACCGGAGCGGCCGGGTGCGCCGGGTACGCGCCTGCGCCAGGTCGACGCCTCGCCGACGGCGGCCGGCAGGCGGCGGCAAGCTCACGCGGTCTCGGCCCTGCCGGCCCCCGCCACGACCGCTTCGGCGATGGACCGCGCGGTCACCCCCGCCTCGGCCGGCACCGCGGCGCGGCTGCTCTGCTCGGGGAAGCCCACGGTCACTCCGAGCACGCGCACATCCGCGGCGATTCCCGCATCGTGCAGCTCCTGGATCACGGCGGTTCCCACGCCGCCCGTGCGCAGTCCGTCCTCGACCGCCACCACCACGGGATGACGGGCGGCCGGCCGCAGCAGCTCAAGCGGAAGCGGCTTGACCCACCGAGGATCCACCACCGTGGTCTCCACGCGCCCCACCGAGCACACAGCTCCGCCGCCTCGAGCGCCGTTCGCGTCATGGCACCTGCGGCGACCACGAGGAATCCGCCGCGCGACTCGCGCAGCACATCGACATCGCCCACACGGCGCAGCCCGGCCACCACCTCGGCCCGAGGCGGACCGCGGCGCCGGGACCGTGGACCTCGTCGGCGGCTTCGAGGTCACGAGGGCTGCCCGGAACGTCGGGGCCCCCGGCACGCCAGGATCGCGGCAGATCAGGACGTCGGCGTCCGGAGGCCGCGGGCGCCTGCGCGGCATGTCCGGATCCGAGGGCCCGATGTCCTCCGGTACGGCCTTCGCCCGCTCCCCGAGCCGCGTTCTACGTGGCGTCAGGGACGCAGCCGACTCCGGAGGTCGAGAGCACAACACCGCGCCCGGTCGCGGTCAGCGGGTCCCCTCGAACGGGACGGCCCGGGCAAGACCGGGAATCCGCGAACGTGGCCCTGACGGCCAGGTGCCGTCAGCGGTCCGGGGAGATCCGCGGATCAATGCCGGCGCTGTCCTTCCCCACACCGCAACTCGGCGCCGCTGGACACGTGCGCGTCGAACGCGACCGTAGACGGACCTGGAAGGGACCTGCATGACTCCGAACGACCACACCGACGGCATCCCCCCGGAACTGATCGTCATCCCCTGCGGCGCACGCAAGCTGGACCACCGCGCACGGGCGGCGGACATGTACATCGGTTCCTACCACCGCGCGTGCCGAAAGGCCGCCGAGGCACTCCGGCCGGATCGGCTCGTGATCCTCTCCTCCCGTTACGGTCTGCTCGACCTCGACGACGAGATCGAGCCCTACGACACAGCGCACGGCGCCGCCGACGCGGTGACGGCCCGAGTCCTCCTGGGCCAGGCGGAGTACCTCGGGATAGCCGCCCTCGACCCCGTCGTGATCCTCGGCGGTGCCCGTCATGCCGCGCTCGCCAAGGCCGTGTGGCCGCATGCCCGGACCCCGTTGAGCGGAACGCGGGGCATGGGCGAGCAGTTCGCACGACTCGCGGCGATGGCACGCTCCGCGTGCTGCCCGACGGGGTTCCCAAGCCAAGGCGAGCCAGGTGGCGCAGCGGGCACTTCACCGACCACGGCCCGCGCACGCGACGCGCGAAGGGCCATGCTGCTCCGGCGCCGCAACGGATAGTCATGCGCTTACGTCCCAGGGTGGTGACGCATGGGCCCTCCGTCGTCAACCCACCGTCGTCGTGGCCCCGCAACGGGGTTCCCGGCCTCCGGGCCCGGAAGCGGGGGAGCACCGCCGTCAGCGGGCAACCGAGCGCGATGAACACAGCGGCCTCGCCCCAGTGCCGGAGCGCCACGCCCGGATACAGGCCCTCGCTCGTCACCACGCCCCGTTGAGCGCCACCCCCAGGTGCCGGCGCGGCCCGCTCGCGTGCCGCACCGCCCAGCCCGCCGTCGCCACCAGGGGACCGCAGACCAAGCCGACCGCGCGCCACACGGCTGCCGTGGGCAGCCCGCCGCCCCCGACTTCTGACCCCAGGGCGCGGCCCCGCGCCCTGGGGTCAGAAGTCGGTTTTGCCCGGGCTTTGCGGGGTTGCGGAAACAGAACGGCGGAGCCCGGGGTTCCGAGGTATATGGCAACTCTTGGACTCATCGGCAGCGGAAAAATCGGCGGCACCCTCGCACGGCTCGCCGTGGACGCGGGCCTGGATGTGGTGCTCAGCAACTCGCGCGGCCCGGAGACACTCGGCGACCTGGTGTCCGAGCTCGGCCCCCGGGCGCGCGCGGCGACCCCGGAGGAGGCCGCCACGGCCGGCGACTGGGTCGTGGTGACCATCCCGCTCAGGGCGTTCGACCAGGTCCCGGTCGCCCCGCTGACCGGGAAGACGGTCATCGACACCGGCAACTACTACCCGGAACGGGACGGGGAGATCGCCGCGCTCAAGGACGGCGCCACCACGGACAGCCGGCTGCTCCAGGGCCATCTGCCCGACGCCCACGTGGTGAAGGCGTTCAACAACATCTTCTTCCGTCACCTCGCCGCGCTGGCCCGCCCGAAGGGCTCGCCCGACCGGACCTCGCTGCCGATCGCGGGGGACGACCCGGCCGCGGTCACACACGCCACCGACCTTCTCGACCTGCTCGGATACGACGCCCTCGCCTACGGCACCCTCGCCGACAGCTGGCGCTCCCAGCCCGGCACCCCCGTCTACGGCCTGCCGTACGCCGGCGGTTCCGCGGACTTCGCGAACGCCGAGGCCACCCCGGCCTCCGCCGGCACCATTCGGGACCTCCTGGCCGCCGCCGAGCACTGACCCCTGCCGCCCTCCGGCGGCAGCGGCACCGGCGCGCCGCGGACGGGGCGCGCCGGTGCGGTGGGCGGAGGACCGAGGGGCGGAGGAACCGGGCGTCAGATGCTGAAGCGCTCCCGGGAGAGCAGCGGACGCACCCGGGAGGCGAATCCGCCCGTGCGAAACGGCTGTTGGAGCAGGCCGGGGCGGAGCTGCTGGGCGATGGCGGCCGCGATCATGCCCTGGTCGAGGGCGAGCACGAAGTCGCTGACCCGGCCGGTGGTGACATTGACGGAGTCCCGGAAGCCGTACTCCTCGTCGTAGGCGCCGAAGTCGCTCGCCAGGGCCCGGAGGTTGGCCATCGCCTCGCCGCGGGCGAAGGGCAGGGCGAGGAAAGAGGCGTGCGGGGTGACGACGCCCAGGGAGTAGTAGCCGTCGGTCTGCTGGCCGATGGCGTCCACGCCGTACTCGCGGTAGCCGCCTTCGGGGATGTTCGCGGGCGAGAAGCCCCAGTAGCCGTACTCCTCCTCGACGAGGCCGTGCTCGATCTGACTGCGCACGTAGCGGCGGTGCGTGGTGCCCCAGGAGTGCGGGGCCCACTCCGGCTCGGGGACGAACAGCGGCACCATGAGGGCCTCGAACATCGAGCCGCCCCAGGTGGGGACGAGCTTGCGGCCGCGGTAGGTGTAGTGGCCCTGCCAGACCTGGAAGCCGTCGATCGTGGCGTACCAGCCGCCGGGCGCCTGCTCCTGCTCCCACTCGGGGAGCATGGTGCGGTACAGGTGCCAATAGTGCTCGGCGGGCAGGCTGCCGTCGGCGATGCCGAGGTAACTCGCCATGCGGGGCTCGGTGTTGAGTGCGCCGTAGTGGTGCCCGGTGGGCTCTCCGTTGTCGGTCCAGAAGCCGCCGCGCAGCTGGCCGGGATGGCCCGCCGGGTCCGCGGGGTCGTAGGGCGTGTAGTAGTACGACCAGTCGGCGTCGGCCAGGAGCCGGGCGATGCGCGGGCGCAGCGCGGGGTCGGCGTGGGCGGCGATGCGCAGTCCCGTGACGAGCCAGGCGTTGTCGACGGAGGAGAGGAACGGGCGGACCGGGCCGCCGCTCTCCGGCCAGGTCGTGAGGACGGAACCGTCGTACGCGTCGTACCAGTTGAGCCAGAAGCCGTGGTGCCGCTCCAGCAGCTCTACGGCGGCGACGGTGCGGGACAGGTCGCGGTGCATGTCGTCCCGGGAGATCACGCCGAGGCCGGCGGCGGCGACCGTGGACCACAGCCCGCTGCCGATGTTGGTGGGCGAGGTCTGGCGCGCGGGGACCGGGCGCCCGGGACCGCTGACGTCGATCTTGTCGGAGGTGAGCCCGAGTCCGGTCGTCATGGCGGCGATCGAGCGGTACGTGGCGCGGAACCAGGTGCGCAGCAGCTCCGCGCCGGCGCCGGGCGCGGACGTTGCCGCTGACGCGAAGGCGTGCGGCGCGGAGGCCAGACCGAGGGCGAGCGCTCCGGCCCCGGTTCCGGCGGCGGTGAGGAAGGTACGACGGTCCATACGGCTCCAGCTCCTGGGAGAGGTGGGTGAGGTGGGATCTGTCGTGAGCGGTGTGGCGCGAGCGGTGCGGCGTGAGCGGTGTGGCGCGAGCGGTGCGGCCAGGTGGTCGCGTGGCCGGGTGGCCGAACGGCCGGGTGGCGATGTGCGGGAGCCGGCGGGTGTCAGGAGCCCGCCGGCTCCCGGGTCCGGTCGGCCGTCGTACGACGGGCCGGGCGAGGGAGGTTCAGCCGGCGGCGCGCGGGAGTTCGCGGCTGCGGCCGAGCCCGCCCAGCCAGCGGGCCGACGGCTTGGGGGTGCGCGCGAAGGTCTCGGGGTCGACGGAGATCAGGCCGAAGGTGGGGGTGTAGGAGCCCCACTCGTAGTTGTCCAGGGCGCTCCAGGCCAGGTAGCCCCGGACGTCCAGGCCGTCCTCGATGGCGGCGGCGACCTCGCCGAGCGCTCCGGTGTAGTAGTCGACGCGGCGGGAGTCGTCGGCGGTGGCGATGCCGTTCTCGGTGACGATCAGCGGGACGTCCCCGACGATCCGCGCGGTGTGGCGCAGGGCGTGGCCGACCGCGGCCGGGTAGTACTCCCACTGGGTGAGGGTGCGCTCGGCGTCCTGGGGTGCCGGGATCGGGCCGTCGGCGCCGATCTTGGTACGGGTGTAGGACTGGACGCCGATCCAGTCGTCGCCGCGGGCGGCCTCGATGAAGACGTCCTCGCGCGGGTGCCGGTAGGCCGCGGTGGCGTCCTCCGCGCCGGGCAGGGCCTGGTAGACCTGGTTGGCGACGGACCAGCCGACCCGGATTCCGGGGTTGATCTCCTTGACGGCATCCCTGGCCGCGTGGTGCGCGGCGATGACCGCCCGGGTGGTCTCCTCGTCGGGGGTGGGCAGGCCCGCCGGGGGGAAGCCGTGCTCACCGGACTTGGCGAGCCCGGCGATCACCGAGATCATGTTGGGCTCGTTGATGGTGCACACGTGCCCGACGCCCTCGCCGATGACCGGCGCGGTGGCCCGCACGTAGCGCTCGAACAGCTCCACGGCGCCCTCGGCGGTCCAGCCGCCGCGGTCCTCGAACCACTGCGGCACGGTGAAGTGGTGCAGGGTGATCATCGGCCGCAGGCCGCGCTCCAGCGCGCCCTCGACCATGCGGCGGTAGTGGGCGAGCTCCGCCCGGGAGAAGTGGCCGGGCGCCGGCTCGATCCGGGCCCACTCGATGCTGAAGCGGTAGTCCGTGAAGCCGAGTCCGGCCAGCACGTCCATGTCCTCGCGCCAGCGGTGGTAGCTGTCGCAGGCGTCCAGGCTCGGCTCCTTGATGCCCGCGGCCTCGTCGTGCTCCTTGCGCCACCAGTCGCTGTTGGTGTTGTTGCCCTCGATCTGGTGGGCGGCGGTGGAGGCCCCCCACAGGAAGCCCTCGGGGAACGGGGTCACGGCGTGCGTCATCGCTGAGTCTTTCTGGTGCGTGGGAAACGGGGCCGCGGGGAGCCGCCGGGTGGTGTGCCGGGGGCGGCGGCGGGCCGCGGCGCTACGGGGCGCGGGGCGTGCGCCGGCGGGCTACTTCATGCCCGCGGTCGCGACGCCCTGGGTGAAGTGCCGCTGCAGTACGGCGAAGACGAGCAGGACGGGCAGGACGACCAGGAGGGATCCCGCCATCAGCATGCCGTTGGAGCCCGCCGAGCGGTTGGGGTCGGTGGCGAAGGTGGCCAGCGCCACCGGGAGGGTGTACTTGTCCGGGTCGTTGGTGGCGATCAGCGGCCACACGAAGTTGTTCCAGGAGCCCAGGAACGTGAAGATCGCCAGCGTGGCCAGGGCCGGCTTCACCAGCGGCATGGCGATCCGCCAGAAGATGTACCACTCGCCCGCGCCGTCCAGCCGCGCCGCCTCCAGCAGTTCGTCGGGGATGGCCTGCATGAACTGCCGCATCAGGAAGACCCCGAACGCCCCGGCCGCGAACGGCAGCACCAGGGCCGCGTAGGAGTCGAGCAGCCCGAGGTTGCTCATCAGCACGAACATCGGCAGCAGCATCAGGTTGCCGGGGACCATGAGGGCGCCGAGCACCAGCCCGAAGATCTTGCCGCGCCCGGCGAACCGCAGCTTGGCCAGGGCGTAGCCGAGCATCGAGCAGAAGACCAGGTTGCACACGGTGGTGAGGACCGCGACGACGAGCGAGTTGGCGAAGTACAGCGGCAGGTCGAGCCGGTCGAGCAGCCGGCGGAAGTTGTCCAGGGTCCACTCGCGCGGGATCCACACCGGCGGTGAGGCAGTCAGCTCGCGGCCGGTCTTGAACGCCGACAGCGCCATCCACAGGAACGGCGCGGCCATGACCACCAGTGCGGCGGAGACCAGGACGTACGTCAGCGGCCTGCGGATCCCCGGGACGGGGCGGGCCGTGCCGGTGCGGGTCGGGGTCATCGGGTGTTGTCCTTCAGCAGTCGGAGCTGGAGCGCCGTGATGCCCAGGATCACCACGAAGAGCACATACGCCATCGCGCTCGCATAGCCCATGTGGAAGAAGTTGAACCCCTCGCGGTACATGTCCAGCGAGACGGTCAGCGTGCGGTCCGAGGGGCCGCCCTGGGTCATCACGAACGGCTCCTCGAAGACGTTGAGGTAGCCGATGGTGGTGATGACGGTCGCGTACAGCAGCGTGGGCCGCAGCAGCGGGACGGTGATGCGGCGCAGTTCCTGCCAGGCGCCGGCGCCGTCGAGCCGCGCCGCCTCGCGGACTTCTGTGGGGATGGCCTGCAGGCCGGCGATGAGCAGCACCATGACCGTGCCGAGGTTGCGCCACACGGCCATGGCGATCAGCGAGGGCATGGCGAGCGACCCGGAGCCCAGGAAGTCGGGTGCGGTGAGGCCGACCTCCGCGAACAGCCCGGCGATCAGGCCGTCCGCCGGATCGAGGACGAAGCGCCACACGACGGCGACGGCGACGATGCTGGTGACGACCGGCGCGTAGAAGCCGACCCGGAAGAAGGTCCGAGCCCGGTCGATGCCGTTGTTCAGCGCCAGGGCGGCGGCCAGGCCCATCACGATGGTCAGCGGGACCCCGACGAGGACGAAGTACGCCGTGTTGAACAGCGCCGTGAGGAACTTGTCGTCCCCGAACAGCCGTACGTAGTTGTCGAGGCCGATGAACTGCGCGTCGAACGGGTGCGTGACGTCGCGCAGTCTGAAGTCGGTGAAGCTCATCACCAGCGTGGCGAGGATGGGCAGCGCCATGAAGACGCCGAACAGCACCAGGAACGGGGTGGAGAACAGCCAGCCCGCCAGGTTCTGCACGCCCAGGGAGCCGCGTCTGCGGCCCCGGGCCGGCCCGGCGGCCGAGGGGTGCTCCCCCGGCCGGGTCGCCCCGCTCGCCGCGTTCGCGGCCGTCTTTGTCGTGGTGCTCATGGCGTCCTACTTCAGGAGGCTCTCGACCTGGGACTGGGCCTTGTCCGCCGCGTCCTTGGCCGGGCTCCTGCCCTGCGTCACCGCGCCGATGGCCTCGTCGACCTTGGAGGTGATCTCGGTCAGGTTGGCCAGCGTGGGCGCCGCCTTGGCGGTCTCCATCTGCTTGCGGAAGACCTGCAGGTCGGGGCTCTGGGTGAGCTCACCGGAGTCCCATGCGGCGGTGTTGGCCGGCAGGTCGCTCGTGAGCCGGTACCAGTCGGCCTGGCTCTTGGCGTCGGTGAGGTACTTGATGAACTCCGTGGCGGCGGCCTTGTGCTCGCTGTCCTTGGAGACCACCAGGCTGGAGCCGCCCGCCATCGAGGTGGACGACTGGTCGGACGGGACGGCGGCCACGGCCCACTTGCCCTTCAGGTCCGGGTACTGCTCGTTGAGGATGCCCCGGTGCCAGGGGCCGGAGAAGAACATGGGCACGTCGCCGGTGTTGAAGTCCTTGGTGACGTCGTAGCCGGGCGTAACGCTCTTGCGGACCAGGCCCTTGTCGAAGAAGCTGCCGTAGTACTCGAGCGCCTTGACGGCCGCCGGGGAGTTGACGGCGGCCTTGCCGCCGTCGTCGATGAGCGTGCCGCCGGCGGAGTACAGGAACGGGTAGAAGCTCTGCACCGTGTCCAGGCCGCTGGACTGGATGTACAGGCCCCACTTGGTTCCGGCCTTGTGCTGGTACGCGGCGGCGTCCTGCTGCAGCTCCTGCCAGGTGGCCGGGGGCTTGGCGATGCCGGCCTTCTCGGCGAGGTCGGTGCGGTAGTAGAGGACGCGGGTGTCGACGTACCACGGCACACCGTAGGCCGTGCCGTCGGCCACGCCCTGGTCCCAGCCGGCGGGGAAGAAGTCGCCCTTCTTGAAGACCTTGGTGTCGACCGGCTCCAGCACCCCGAGGTCGGCGAACTCGCCGAGGTACGTGCCGCCCATCTGCGCGACGTCGGGCAGCGTTCCGGCAGCAGCGGCGGCGACCAGCTTCTGGTGGGCGACGTCCCAGCCGACCGGGGTCACCTTGACGGTGATGTTGGGATGCGCCTTCTGGTACTCCTCGGCGACCTCACCCAGCTTCTCGCCCTCGGCACCCATGGCCCAGACGGTGAGCGTCTGCTTCTTGTCGGCCGCGACTTCCTTGCCGCCGTTGGAGCTGCCGCACGCGGCGGCGGCGAAGGCGGTCGTCGCCAATGTGAGGGCGACCGCTGAGTTTCTGACGGCTCGGCGCATGAGCGGGCTCCTCCTTGAGCACTGCGGTGAATGTATGCGCATCCTGTAAGCGCATACATTCACCCTGGTCCAGACGCCCGGGGCGGCGCAAGGGGAGGCTTGGTCACACTCACGTAACGGCGCGGACATCCGCGGGCACACGGCGCCGGGGTGGCGGGCAGGGGGCGGTGACCTCACGCCGCCATCGGGACGTCCGCACATCCCCGCGTGATGCGCCGGGTCGGTCCCCGGCGCATCCCTTCTCGGACAGGGCGCGGCTATCCGCAGCCGCAGCTCGCCCGGCGCACCACCGTGACCGGCAGCACCAGGGAACGGGGCTCGTCCGCGCGGCCGCCGTCCAGCCGGCGCACCAGCAGTTCCACGGCCTCCTCGCCCAGGCGCAGCATCGGCTGGCGCACCGTGGTCAGGGCGGGCCGTACCAGCCGGCTCAGCGCGATGCCGTCGAAGCCGGTCACCACCACGTCCTGCGGCACCCGGACACCGCGGCGCTCCAGGGTGTGCAGGGCGCCGACCGCCATCTGGTCGTTGGCGAAGACCATGGCCTGCGGCTGCTCCCCGCCGCGATCGAGCAGCGCCTCGGCCGCTCGCGCGCCCTCGGCCTGGGTCATCGGGTCGATCCGCAGGTCGGGCTCGTCGCCCACGGCGATGCCGTACGCCAGGCAGGCTTCGTGGTAGCCGCGGAACCGCGCCTCCGCGTCCGGCGAGGCCTTGTCCCCGCCGACGAAGGCGAGCCGACGCAGCCCGTGGTCCTCGATCAGATGCCGGGTGAGCTCCCGCTGCCCGTCCTGGTTGGCGACCTCGATGTGGTCGAGGTGGTCCAGCTGGTCGTCCTCCCGGGGGCCGGCGAGCATCACCACGGGCTGCCGCCGGGAGATCGCCTCCAGCTCCTCGGTCGGCACCGTCCTGGCCAGGACGGCGAAGCCGTCGACCCTCCCCGCCACCTTGGCGACCAGGCTCTCCGGCCCGCCCTGCAGCGAGGCCGCGATCAGCAGCGCGTAGCCGTGCCGGCGGGCGGCGCGCTCCATGCCGCGGATGATCTGGTCGGAGTAGAGCATGGCGGCGTCGTCCTCGGCGTCGCCCGCCTCGCTCTCCGCGTCCGGGTCGGAGTAGTCCGGGAAGCACAGCCCGAGCACGCCCGTGGATCGGCTGGCGAGGCCGCGTGCGTTCCCGCTCGGGACGTACCCGAGTTCGCGGGCGACCGCGAGGACCCGTTCCCGGGTCTGGGCCCGTACCGACTCCGGATTGCGGTAGACCCGCGACACGGTGGCGATGGAGACGCCCGCCTGCCCGGCGACGTCGTACACCGTGGGGACAGTGCTCACTGAGGCAACCCCAAGCTCCTTCGATCCGGCCGGAACCCTCCGTTCCGGCGGCGCTCCCAGGAGCCTGCCGGACGAACCGCATATGTTCCTGAAAGCGCATTCACCCTAGGCGCGGACATTGCGGGTGGGCAAGGGCGGCCCCTCCCCCGGCGGTGACCGGCAGGGGGGCGGCGCGGCGCGGCTCGTCCTCCCGGGTCGGTAACCTGAAGCCCCCGGGAACTCCCACCGGCCCGCCGGCTGCGTCGGCGCCCGGGCGTGGGAGACGTACGTGTGCCGCCGGCGCCGGAGGAAGAGTGACGGATCCGCTGACCGACGTGCTGGGCCTGCTCGACCTGCGCAGCGCGCACTTCGCACGGCTGGAGGCCCAGGAGCCGTGGGCCGTGGGCTTCTCGGGGTACCGGCACATCAAGTTCGGTGCCGTGCTGCGCGGCACCTGCAGGATCGTGGTGGCCGGGGTACCGGAGCCGGTGACCCTGACGGAGGGCGACTGCTACCTGATCGGCAGTGGTCGCGCCTACGTGCTGGCCGGCGGCCCCCCGATGCGCGCGGTACCGAGCACCGAGGTCTTCGCGAGCTACACCGAGGGGTCCACGGTCCGGATCGGTTCGGCTCCCGACGCGGTGGTCGTGGGCTGCGGATTCGACCTCGACGAGACCAACGCCGCCGTGCTCCTCGACGTCCTGCCGCCCCTCGTCCACGCGGGTGCGGGGTCGGGCGCGGCGACCGCCGTGCGGGCCGCGCTCGAACTCCTCCGTGCGGAGACGGACGAGCCCGCGCTGGGCACACCGTTCGTGACGGAGCGGCTGGCGCACGTTCTGCTGGTCCACCTGCTCAGGGCGCACGTCGCCGGGCACGGCGCCGAGGGCGGCGCCTGGCTCACCGCGCTCGCCGATCGCCACATCGGGGCCGCGCTGGGTCTCATGCACGACATGCCGGCCCACCCGTGGACCGTCGCCGAGCTCGCCGCGAAGAGCGGGATGTCGAGGTCCCGGTTCGCCGCCAGGTTCACGCAGACCGTGGGCGTCCCGCCGCTGGAGTACCTCGCGGGCTGGCGCATCCGCTCCGCCGCGCGGGAGCTGAGGACCGGCGACCGCACCGTCGCGTCGATCGCCGCGCACTGGGGCTACCGCTCCGAGAGCTCCTTCAGCCACGCCTTCAAACGCGCCATGGGCTCGTCGCCCGGGCGGTACCGCGCGGCAGGGCGAGACCGTCACGAGGATCCGGAGCCGCCCCGTCGCGAGCGGGTGCGCGCGGTGTGACGGCGACGGCGCCGCGGGTCATGGCCCGCGGCGCCGTCGCCCTCCTCGGAGCCCCGGGCGTCCCGGGGAAGTCCGCGGACTACCGGCCGGCGTCCGCGGTGATCAGCTCGGCCAGTTCGGCGGGCATGGACAGGAACGGGGAGTGCCCCGATGCCAGCCGGTACGTACGCTCCGCGCGGGCCGACATGGCCTCCTGGAACTCCGGGGCGAGCGCCGTGTCCTGCTCGGTGAGGATGTAGGTGGCGGGCGCGGTCCGCCAGGCGGTGGCGGTGAGCGGTTCGCAGAAGGATCTGGCCGTCTGGAGAACCAGCCGCGCGGCGGCGCTCTCCGCGTCCTGCGGGGCGGCGTCCGCGTAGAAGGCGGCCTTCGCGTCCTCGTAGTGCCCGTGCGCGGAGAGGGTCGCGACGTCGGCGCCGGAGATCTTCCCCCCGCTCAGGCTGTCGATGGACTCGCCCGTGTCGAGCACGAAGGCGGCGAGGAAGACGAGGCGGGACACGTTCGGCGCGCCCGCGGCGGCCTCCGTGACGGGGATGCCCCCGTAGGAGTGCGCGAGGACGGTCACCGGGCCCGCGACGGCGTCAAGGCGCTCGCGGACGACGCGTGCGTCGTCGTACATCCCGGCGGGGTTCCCGGCGTCCGGCGACGCGCTGGGCAGCTCGACCGTGTCGACCCGCCATCCCCGCGCGGTGAGCTCGGGGACGAGCTTCTCCCAGCACCAGGCGCCGTGCCAGGCACCGTGGACGAGCAGGACGGTGGGACGGCTGTTCTCTGCAGTGGTCATGTGAGGCCTTTGGTACACGATCGGAAAACGGGACGGACAACCAAAAAAGAGAGCGACAGCAGGGACACGTCCCCACGGGCGGGAAGCCGCCGGGCGGCCGGCGGTCCGGCCGCGGGGAGGGGCGGAGACGTGTGACGCTGTCCGTGACCGACCGTAGGTCTGTGCCCCATGGGCGGGCCATGTTCGACTGTCCGGGGTTTCTGCCCGAACGTCCCGGACGTCCGCCTCGGCGTACCCGGCCGATGCCCCGCCGGCCCGGGGACCGCCCGGGGCGCAGGCGGGCCGTCGCCCCGCGCGAAGGCTCCCACGGCACCGCCGCCGAGGGCCCCGACGGCCCCCGCCTGGTCATCCGCGGGCGACCGCCGCGCGCCCGGGCGGCCGGGGCCTCATAGAATCGCTGGTCATGCGTTTTCAGATCCTCGGGCCGGTCCGGGCCTGGCGGGACGGCACCGACGTGAAACTGGGCCCTCCCAAGCAGCGGGCCCTCCTCGCGTTGCTGCTCGCCCACGGGGGCCAGCCGGTGACCCTGCACGGGATCGTGGACGCCCTGTGGGGACAGGACCCGCCGGCGACCGCGGTCAACGTGGTCCACCGCCACGTCGGCGCCCTGCGCCGGCTGCTCGAACCCGAACTGCCGTCGGGCACCGCCTCGAGCCGGCTGGTCCGTGACTCCGGCGGCTACCGCCTGGAGGTGGGGCCGGACGAACTGGATCTCCTGCGGTTCCGGGCGCTGCGCGCGGAGGCGGGACGGCTGGCACTGCTGGACGAGCCGGTGCGGGCCACCGAGCTCCTGGTCGAGGCCCTGGACCTGTGGCGGGGCCCCACGGCCTCGGGGATCGCGCCCGAGACGCGGGCGCAGCCGGTCTTCACCGCGGTCGACAACGAGCATCTGTTCACCGTGAAGGAGGCGGCCCAGCAGGCCCCGGCGGCGGGTGCCGCGCTGACCGAACGGGTACTGGTCACCCTCCGCCAGGCGGCCGCTCACCATCCGCTGGACGAGGTGCTGCAGGCGAGGCTGATCGAGGTGCTCGCCGTCACCGGACACCAGGCGGAGGCACTGGAGGTCTACCAGGCCGTACGGGCGCGGATCGCCGACGAGCTCGGCCTCGACCCCGGGCCCGAGCTGCGGGAAGCCCAGCGCAAGGTGCTGAGCCAGCGCCCGGTCCCGCCGGCGGCGGTGGTGACGGCCGACGCTGATCCCGGGAGCACCGCTCCCGCGCCGGCACCCGAGCCGCTGCGCCCGGCGCAGCTGCCCAGGGACCTCGGCGCCTTCACCGGCCGCGACGTCGAACTGGCGCTGTCGGACACACTGGTGCCCGGCCCCGCGGAACCCGCGCAGGCCGTCGTCGTCAGCGGCATGGCCGGGGTCGGCAAGACCACCCTCGCCGTGCACTGGGCCCACCGGATCGCCGGCCACTTCCCGGACGGCCAGCTCTACATCGACCTGCGGGGCTTCCACCTCACGGGCTCGGCCATGAGCGTGGCCGAGGCGGTACGCGCCCTCCTCGACGCCTTCGGCGTGCCCGTCGGCCGGATCCCCGCGGGGCTGGAGGCGCAGGCCGCGCTGTACCGCAGCCTGCTGTCGGGCCGGCGCGTCATGGTCGTCCTGGACAACGCCCGGGACTCGGAGCAGGTGCGTCTCCTGCTCCCCTCGGCGCCCGGCTGCCTCGCCGTCGTCACCAGCCGTCACCAGCTCCAGGGGCTGGTCACCGCCGAGGGCGCGCGTTCGGTCTCGCTCGACCTGCTGAGCGAGGCCGACGCCGTCGCGCCCCTCTCCCGCCGGCTGGGTGCCGAGCGGGTCGCCGCGGAAGCGCGCGCGGCCGCCGAGATCGTCACCCTGTGCGGACGCCTGCCGCTGGCGCTGGCCATCGTCAGCGCCCGTGCGGCCCTGAACCCGGGCTTCCCGCTGTCCGCCATCGCCGACGAGCTGCGGGAGAGCCACGGCAGCCTCGACGCCTTCACCGGGGAGCCGCCCCTCGGCGACGCGCGGAGCGTCTTCTCCTGGTCGTACCACGCGCTGACACCGGAGGCGGCCAGGCTGTTCCGTCTGCTCGCCCTGCATCCCGGGCCCGACTGCTCGACGGCCGCCGCGGCGAGTCTGGCGACCCGGCGCCCCGGCCAGGTGCGCCCGCTGCTGGCGGAGCTGGTCAGGGCGCACCTGCTCTTCGAGAACGTGCCGGGGCGGTTCTCCTCGCACGGGCTGCTCCGCGCCTACGCCACGGAGCTGGCCGGCGAACACGACGACCCGCACGAGGCGGACGCGGCCACCGGCCGGCTGCTCGACCACTACCTGCACAGCGCGCACGCCGCCGAGGCCGCCCTCGTCCCGCACCGCGAACGGATCACGCTGCGACGGCCGGGCGCGCACACCGTCCCCGAGCGGTTTCCCGACCAGCGCGGCGCGGCCGACTGGCTCGACCGCGAACGACCCGTGCTGCTGGCCGCGATCGACCACGACGGCAGGCGCGGGAGCGGGGCGCACAGCTGGCGCCTGGCCTCGGTCCTCGAGCTGTACCTCGATCGCAGCGGCCGCTGGCAGGAGCAGCGGACCGCGCAGAGCACGGCGATCACGGCGGCGCAGCGGCAGGGCGACGTCCTGGGCCAGGCCCACGCGCACCGCGCCCTCGGCTTCGCCCTGGGCCGGCTCGACCGCTGGGACAGCGCGCAGGAGCACCTGACGCGCGCGCTGCAGCTGTTCGGGGAGATCGACGACCCGTGCGGCCAGGGCCGGGTCCACCGCTACTGGGCCTTCCTGGCCAACCGGCACGGCCGGCACGCCGACGCGCTCCGCCACTACCGGCTCGCCAGCCAGCTGTACCACTCCGCGGGGCACCTCAACGGCGAGGCCCATGTGCACAACGAGGTCGGCTGGACGTATCTGCTGCTCGGCGAGTACGACAAGGCCGTCGAGGAGTGCCGCCGCTCCCTGGCGATCCACCAGGAGACCGGCGACCGCAACGGCGAGGCCGCCGCCTGGGACAGCCTGGGCTGCGCCTACCACCGGCTGCGCCGTCACGACCAGGCGCTGGACTGCTTCCGGCGCGCGCTGCGGATGTACCGGGAGATCCGGGACGCGTACCTGGAGGCAGACACCCTGATCCACATCGCGGACACCCACCTCGACTCCGACAGCGCCGGAAGCGCGGCCGACGCGCTGCGCCAGGCGCTGGCCATCCTGGAGGGCATCGGTCATCCGGACGCGGAGGGCGTCCGCGGCAGGCTACGGGACATCGGACTGAACCCCCTGGTGCCACGGGGCCGTGTATAGCGCGGAACTCCTGTCCGGAGCGGATGTCCGGTGTACCTGAGGATGTGCGATGAAGAGGAACCAGCGGAACGCCCTGTTCCTGACCGGTGCGGCGCTGCTGACGCTGACGGCGGTCACGGCCTGCGGTGAGAAGAGCGGGGCCGGGGCACCCGCGGCCGTTCAGCAGCCGGCGGCGGTCTCGGCGTCCGCCGGCCCCTCGGCGCCCGCGGTGACGGCATCGGCGGGGCAGCTGTCGGTGCGCCCCGACGGCGCGCTCGACTCGATCGTCGTCGACGGCAAGGGCATGACCGTCTACGTCTTCACCAAGGACACCGCCCCGGGCGCCTCCAGCTGCGTGGACGACTGCGCGGCGCAGTGGCCGCCGGTCCCGGCCGGCGACGCCCGGGCCGCCAAGGGCCTCAACCAGGACCTGCTCGGCTCCATCACCCGGACCGACGGCACCGAGCAGCTCACCCTCGCGGGCAAGCCGCTGTACTACTACGCCAAGGACACCAAGCCCGGTGACACCAACGGCCAGGGCGTCAAAGGTGCCTGGTACGCCTCGGCGCCCGACGGCTGGAAGGCCGGCGTGAAGCGTCCGGCCCTCGGGGTGCTGAACGACCCGAAGCTGGGGAAGGTCCTGCAGGACGAGGACGGCCGGACGCTGTACCTGTTCACCAAGGACCAGCCGTGGCCGATGAGGACCGCCTGCGACGCGACCTGCCTGCAGAAGTGGACCCCCTCCACCCCCGTCACCGCAGCCGACGCCGAGAAGGCAGGAATCGACCCGAAGGCGCTGTTCACCTTCACCACGCCGAACGGCACGAAGCAGGAGGCGTTCAACTGCTGGCCCGCCTACACCTTCAAGGGCGACAGCCGGCCCGGTGACACCAACGGCCAGTACGTGGGCGGCGTCTGGTTCGCCGTCAAGCAGGACATCACGATCGACCGCGGCAAGACGGTCCCCGCCGCCAAGGGCTGATCCCCCCTCCCCCGGGTGCCCGGGGTGCCGCGCCTTCGCGCCGCCCGGGCAGCGGCACGCCCGTACGAGGTGACGCCCGGCGCCCGGCCCGGCCGTCCGTGATCAGAATCGCGTCAGATTTTCGGCATCGGCGCCTGCCTACGCTCGCGGCACGCGCTGCTTCCGCCAGGAAGATCGCCGAAGCAGGCACGAACCGTCGTGCCCGCCGGCCCGCGGGCCCCATGCCCGTCCGGCCGGCGCCCGTTCCGACCCCGTCCTTCGGTGATCCACACTCCGGCCGCCCGACTCGCGGCCGGGGTGCGAGAGCAAGGAGCGCCGACGGGGAACGAGTACGGCCTTGCACGGCCTTCACGGGGATCGACCATGACTTTCGCCGACGTACCGGGCGTCCGCCCGGCGGCACGCTCCGGCCACCTGCTGCACCTGCTGGTGACCGACCACGCCAAACCCCTGCTCGCCTACGCCGAGCACCTGCTGCGCGACCGCCACATGGCGGAGGACATCGTCCAGGAGACACTGATACGCGCCTGGCACCACACCGACCGGCTGTACGCCAACGAGGGGTCCGTGCGCGGCTGGCTGCTGACCGTGGCCCGCAACCTGGCCATCGACCGGATCCGCAGCGCCTACTCCCGCCACGAGACGGTCGGCGCCGACCACCATGACGTGCTCCAGACCGACCACGCCGACGCGGTGCTGGCCTCCGTCGACGCGCGGGCCCTGCTGCGGCACCTTTCGCACGAGCACCGGGAGGTGCTCGTACACACCTATCTGTGCGGCAGGACCGTCCAGGAGACGGCCCGGATCCTCGGGGTTCCGGCCGGCACGGTGAAGTCGCGCCAGCACTACGCGCTCAGCAAGCTGCGCACCCGGGTCGGCGCCACGGCCGCGGCCGCGGCCGGGACCGGGGCCGGGACCGGGGCCACGGCTGGGGCCGCGGCGGCCTGAGCACGCCGCCGCGGGCGCCCACCGGCCCGCTCAGGCCGGCACGGTGAGCCGTACCCCGAGCACGGGGATGTCCACGTCACCGTCCGCGCCGGCCTGCCAGCGCCAGTGGGCGCCGCCGACGTCACCGCAGACCAGGCCGGTCCAGCCGGCTCCTCCGGGGCCGCAGAGCGCGGCCAGTTCGGCGGCCTCGCTGCCGGTGGGCGTGCCCGCCATGACGACCAGGCCCCGGACCGGCCGCCGGGCGGCGGCGACGCGCAGCGTGCCGCGCGCCGCGGGCGCCGGGAACTCCTCGTCCGCCTCGATCCGGACGACCTGCTGCAGGCCGGCCGGCACGGTCAGCGGCGCTGTGCCGTCGCTGCCGCGCAGGACGGTCACCGGGGTGCTCGGCCGGCTGCGGGCGACCTCGGCGAGCAGTCCGTGCACCACGTCCCGGGCGACGGCGGGGTCACCCGTCACGCTGAGGACCCCGTCCAGCCGGCTCAGGTCGTAGAACATCGCCTCGCCGTCGGCGTCGACACCGACCCGGACCAGGCAGGCCCGGGGATCCTGTCCCCCGGACTCCCCGGTGCCGCCGCTGCGGCGCCAGCGCGTGCCGCCGGGCCCGTCGAGCGCGGTCCACGGCGTCCCCGGGGCGGCGTCCGGCGTGAGCCTCGCCGTCACCCCGGCGTCGTCGACGCGCAGGGCGTGCACCGGGTTCTCCGAAGCGTCGGCGGTGCCGGACAGTTCGGCGACGGCGGCGTAGGCGCGGCACACCGAACCGGCGTCGGCGGCGAAGCGCCTGCCGAGCGTGCGACGGAGCGCCAGCCGGCGCCGCCGTGCCATCGGGTCGCCGAGCCTGCGCACCGCGCGGACCGCGGACGCCCACGCCGCGCGCACCCGGCGCCTGCCGACGATGCCCGCGGTCGCCAGGGCCAGCAGCACCGCGCCCACCACCGCGATCGCGGCGGGCAGCGGGACGACGAAGGCGGCGTCACCGGCGGCCACCGTGCCGTTCGCACCGTTGGCGCCGTCGCCGTTCTGCCCGGCGGCGGGCGGGGACGAGGGGTTCTGCTGCTCCGCGGTGTCCCGGGCGAGTCGTACGTCCGGGCCCGAGGCGTCCCCGGGGAGCCGCAGGATCCAGCCGGGGTGCAGCTGCTCACCGGGGCTGGTGAGGGCCGCGCCGTCGGACTGCGCCAGCCCGCGGTTGAGGTCGAAGACCTCCGCCGCCCGGGCGGGATCGCCCAGCGTGCTCGCGGCCACCGACTGCAGGGTCGCGGGGACGTTCCCCGTCTGCGCGGGGTCCTGGACCACGAACACCTTCACCAGCCGGTCCCCGTCGTCGGCGCCCGCGGGAGCGGCGCTCGCACCGAACACCGCCCAGAGCGCCAGCAGCAGAGCGGCGGCGGCGCGTCGCACCGCCGCCCTACGAGCGGGGTCGGTCCTCTCGGCCCTCGGCCGGTGCCGCGAAATGGCGCTGCCGCCGTCTGTCATCGTCTCCACCCAAGTCGTCCTGGTGCGGGCCGGGCCCCGGCTCCGTCACCCCCTACACGAAGCGCCCCTGAGGAAAGGTTCGAAGCGGATCTGAACCCAAACGGCGTCCGGTCTCGTGTGGCATGCGACAACGGGACGCTGATCGCGGAGGGGAACAGATGGCACGCCAGCACGCGAGCGCCGAGGACTTCGAGCTCGTCGGCCTCGACCGGGATCCGACGCCCGGCGACCCCGAACTGATCCGCGGGGTGATCAAGCGGTACCAGGACGTCGGTGACGCGGCCGAGAAGGCGCTGAACGTCCTCAAGAAGGACGGCAGCGTCTCGCGGGGCCGGGGATCGGCCATGGACCAGCTCAGGCAGAAGATCGGTGACGACCTCCCCGACAAGCTGAGCAAGACGGCGAACTCCTACCACGACGCCGCCCGGGCCTACAGCGACTACATCCCCCGTCTGCAGGAGGCTCAGGACACCTTCGACCGCGCCGTGGACCAGGCCCGGTCGGCGGCGGCCAAAGCGGGCCGGACGCCCAGGACCCTCGGCGAGAATCCCACCGACCAGGAGCGGGCCCAGGCCCGCGCCGTCCAGGACGAGATCGACGCCGGCAACAGCGAGATGAGTGCCGCCAAGAGCCTGGCCCAGCAGGCCCGGCAGATGCGGGAGTCCGCACAGCGGACGTGTGCCGACACCCTGGACCGCGCCGCCTCGGAGGCGATCCCGGAGCGCAACGTCTTCCAGAAGATCGCCGACTTCTTCAAGGACTTCCCGTTCGTCCAGATCCTGCTGGCCGCGCTGATCGCCGTCGTGGCCGTGTTCTTCCCCGTGGTGGGCGCGCTGCTCGGCGGGGCGTTGTTCGTCTTCAACCAAGTCGTCGCGAGTCAGACGGGCGGCGTCAAGGCGGGCGACTTCATCGCCGGTCTGATCGGCATCGTGCCCGGTGCCGCCCTGTTCCGGCTCGGCAGCAAGGCGGTCCAGGCGATCGCCCCCGCGGCGGTCGCCGCGATCAAGAACTCCGCCGCCGTCACCAAGGTCACCGGCACGATCACCAGGGTCGGCGACTCCATCGCCGCCAACAAGGCGGTCGGGGCGGTGCTGGCCAATCCGGTGGGCAGGACAACGGTGGACGTCACCGGCAAGTTCCTGACCAACTCCGCGCTGGAGGCAGGGGCCAAGGCCGCCAACCATGACAAGATCACCGCGGCCGGGGTCTTCGCGGGAGCCGCCGCGGGCGCGGTGGCCGGAGCCGCGTTCAAGGGCGGGATCGGCAGGATCGGTTCGGCGCGCGGCAATCCGCCGGTTCCGTCCGGGGGCGGCGGCCGGTTCGGGGACACCACCGACCCCGCGCTGGGCGACACGATCGACAAGCGGGCCTCGGACCAGGTCGGCGGCTTCATCGAGGAGGGCGCGACGCTCGGCACGAAGATCGGCGTCGGGGTCGCGCAGGGCGGCGATCCCAACGAGGTGGCCGCCGGCGAGATCGCGAACTCGGCGCCCAAGCTGGGTGCGGGACCGGTGGGTGTCGCGGGTCTCGGCCGCAAGATCGACGGCGTCGCCGACGGCATCCCCGTCAAGGGCTCCACCGGTCCGGGCACCACCACCCCGGCTCCGTCCGGAACGGGCGCGGCGCCCACGCCGGCCCCCGCGGACGTACCCCCGCCGTCGTCCCCGACCGCGCCCACCGGGCCCACTTCCCCGACCACGTCCACCGCCCCCGCCGCCCCCGCATCCCCGACGTCGCCCACCGGGCCCACTCCCCCGACCACGTCCACCGCCCCCGCCGCCCCCGCATCCCCGACGTCGCCCACCGGGCCCACTCCCCCGACCACGCCCACCGCCCCCGCGTCACCCACCGGGCCCGGCGGGGCGGCACCGGCCCCGGCGGACGTACCCCCGCCGTCGTCCCCGGCCGCCGGGCATCCGTCGCCGACACCGCTGGAGACCCCGCCGCAGAACCCCCCGGGCGGTGGCGGCTCCCCGGCCGACCCCGGCAGCCGCGGATCCGCCACGGGGCCGCTCTCCAGCCCCTCCGCGGGCGGGGAGCAGGCCCCCTCCCGCGGCGGCTCCTCCAGCGCGCCGACGAGTCCCGGCGGTGACGACGGGACGGCGGGCGCCGACGGCCGCTAGCCCCGCCCCGCCCGCATCGCGTCACAGGCCTCCATCCCAGGCGGGATGGATTCTTCACCCGACAACACCTGACATCGCAAGGAGCACCGACATGCCCGACTACCGCGTCAACTCCGACGAGACCGCTTCCACTTCGCAGGCGCTGCTCAACGACTTCTCCCAGCTCCAGGACAAGCTGAGCGAGGTCAAGGGCAAGATCTCCAACCTGCTCGCCAACGGCTACAGCACCCCCGCGGCCCAGCAGAAGTTCTCGCCGTTCTTCGACGAGTTCGCCAAGGGCTTCGACCAGGTCAACCAGGGCCTCCAGGGCATCGGGCAGTACGTCCGGTCCGTCGGCGACGCCTTTTCCCAGACCGACGACCAGCTCGGTTCCAACCTCGGCTGACGCCGGCGCCACGCCTTCCCCGTCACCGCCCCTTCGTGAGAAAGACGATGCCTCGTGCGTTTGAACGTCAGCGTCCGTGACCCCCGGGTCGAGGGGGTGTCCACCACCGTCGTCGTCGACACCGAGCCGTCCGCGCGGGCGGGCCGCCTCGCGGCGGAACTCGCCCGAGCCGTCGACCACGTGGGGGCCGACGGGACGGCGACAGGGGTGCCGGCCCTGTACGCCGGCGCCGAGGAGATCGGCCCGGAGGCCACCCTCCAGGCCGCCGGGGTACGGGACGGCATGGACCTCGGGCTCGGCTCCGCCCTCCCGGCGGAGTCCGAGCCCGAGGGCCGCACCGAGATCCGGCTGGTCTCGGGGCGGGGCGCGGGAACGGTCTTCCGGCTGGTGCCCGGCGACTACGACATCGGCAGCGACCGCACCTGCCGCATCCGTCTGGCCGACGACACCCCCGCGTTCGCGGCCCGGGTGCGGATCAGGCTCGACGGCGGCGCGGAACTGCTCACCGCCGCCGAGACGCTGCTCGACGGCAGGCCGCCCGCGGACGGCACGGCTTGGCGTGAGGGCAGCCAGCTCGCGGTCGGCGAGACCCTGCTCGAACTGGCCTCGCGCCAGTCGGCGACGGCTCCGCTGACCCCGGCCTCCGACGGCCTGGGCCTGGAGTTCAACCGTCCGCCGCGCTTCCTGCCCGCCCCCGCGGGCGGCAAGTTCCGGCTGCCGACCGCCCCGGTCAGGCCCGACAAGCGGCCGATTCCGCTGCTGCCGATCCTGCTCCTGCCGGCCGGCAGCGCGGCGATCGCCATCTTCGTCACCAAGAGCTGGGTCTTCGTCTTCATCGCCCTCCTCTCGCCGCTGGCCGCGCTGTTCACCCAGTTCGGCGGACGCAAGCAGGCGATGCTGAAGTACCAGGAGAAGCAGGAGGAGTACGAGGGCACGCTGGAGCGGGTCACGGCGGACATCGAGACCGCCGTCCTGGAGGAGCAGCGCGGCCTGCGGCTGTCGCTCCCCGACCCGGCGTCGCTGCTCCAGATGGCCACGCAGCCGTCCGAGCGGCTGTGGGAACGCCGCTGGCAGGACCCGGACTTCCTCTCCGTACGCGTGGGAACGGCCGATCTCCCCTCGTCGCTCGGTGTCGAGGACCCCACCAGGGACGAGCACCGGCGCACCACGGTGCCGCTGCTGAACCAGGTGCCGGTGGCCGTGCCCCTGCGCAGGGCGGGGGTGGCCGGGCTGGCCGGACCCGGCGCCGACCGGCTCGCCGGCTGGATGACAGCCCAGGCGGCCGCCCTGCACAGCCCCGCCGACCTGCGGATCGTCGTACTCGCCGGGCCCGACGGCGAGGCGGCGTGGTCGTGGACCCGCTGGCTGCCGCACGCCCAGGCCCAGGGCGAGGACGCCTACGCTCTGGTGGGCAGCACCGCCGACTCCCTGGCCCGGCGCATCGGCGAACTGGGCCAGATCGTCACGTCCCGCCTCGCCGCCGGCCCCGATCTGATCCGCGGCGGCGTCAACGGCTACCCCGACATCCTGGTCGTCCTGGAGCAGGCACGCCGCGCCCGTTCGCTGCCCGGCGTCATCGCCCTGCTGCGCGACGGGCCGTCGGTGGGCGTGCACACCCTCTGCATCGACCGCGAGGAGCGGCTGCTGCCCGAGGAGTGCGGCGCGGTCGTCGTGACCGGGACCGGCGCCCCGGGCACCTCGCGGGTCCGTACCGGTACGGGCTCCGCGCTGGAGGACGTGCGCACCGACGCGCCGGAGCCCGACTGGTGCGAACACCTCGGACGGGCGCTGGCTCCGCTGCGGGGCGTCGGCGACAGCGACGAGAGCGCCCTGCCCGGTTCGGTGCGCCTGCTCGACCTGCTCGGCATCGAGCCGCCCACCGCCGAGGCCGTGGTGGCCGGCTGGTCGCTCGGCGGCCGCAGCACGCGGGCCGTCCTGGGCACCGGCTACGACGGGGACTTCTCCGTCGACCTGGTCCGCGACGGGCCGCACGCGCTGATCGCGGGCACCACGGGTTCGGGTAAGTCGGAGCTGCTGCAGACCCTGGTCGCCACGCTCGCGGTGGTCAACCGGCCCGACGAGATGACCTTCGTGCTCGTCGACTACAAGGGCGGCAGCGCCTTCGCGGAGTGCGCCGACCTCCCGCACACCGTCGGCCTCGTCACCGACCTGGACACCCACCTCGTGGAGCGCGCCCTGGTCTCCCTCGGCGCCGAACTGCGCCGCCGGGAGACCCAGTTGGCCCGGGCCGGCGCGAAGGACATCGAGGACTACCTGGACAAGCGCTCCCGCGGCGGCGATGTGCTGCCGCCGCTGCCCCGGCTGCTGCTGGTCGTCGACGAGTTCGCGTCCATGGTGCGCGAACTGCCCGACTTCATCTCGGGTCTGGTCAACATCGCCCAGCGCGGGCGTTCGCTGGGGATCCACATGGTGCTGGCGACCCAGCGCCCCGGTGGCGCGGTCACCCCCGACATCCGGGCCAACACCAACCTGCGGATCGCGCTGCGCACCACCGACACCGCCGAGAGCCGCGACATCATCGACGCGCCCGACTCCGGTGACATATCGCCCGCCAACCCCGGCCGGGCCTACGCCCGGCTCGGGCCGTCGGCGCTGCTGCCGTTCCAGTCCGGGCGCGTCGGCGGCCGGCGGCCGGGTGGCGCGGTCGCGGAGGGCACGGAGGTGCCGGTGCGCGCCCGCGCGGTGACGTGGAGGGAGCTCGGCGGGCCGCTGCCCACCGGCCGTTCCCGGAGCGGCGGCGCGGGAGCGGGCCAGGCCGAGCCCGTCACCGACCTGGCCGTCCTCACCGCGGCCGTCGCTCAGGCGGCCCGGCTCGCCGATGTGCCGCGACAGGCCAGCCCCTGGCTGCCGCCGCTGCCGGAAGTGCTGGAGTGGACGGCGCCGCCCGCGCCCAAGCCGGCCGGTGAGCGGGAGGCCGAACTGCCGCCCGTGGCCTACGGCATGGTCGACCTGCCCGCGCGGCAGAGCCGCACCCCGCTGGAGTTCGACATCGACCGGGCGGGTCATCTGCACCTGATCGGTTCGCCCCGCAGCGGCCGCTCCCAGTCGCTGCGCACCCTCGCCGCCGCGCTGGCGCGGGCGCACGGCGCCGACGACGTCCATCTGTACGGAATCGACTGCGGCAACGGCGCGCTCAACGCGCTGACCGGGCTCCCGCACTGCGGCGCCGTCGTCGACCGCAACCAGGTCGAACGCCTGGGCCGCCTGCTGGACCGGCTCAACGCCGAACTCACCTCCCGGCAGGGTGTGCTCGGCGCCCGCGGCGCCGCGGACCTCGCCGAACTGCGCCGGGCCCAGGCCCCGCGGGAGCGGCTGCCGCACATCGTGCTGATGGTGGACCGCTTCGAGGTCTTCGAGCGCGAGTTCACCTCGTACGACAACGGCAGCTTCATGGAGCGCATGACCAGGCTGCTGCGCGACGGGGCGGGCGTCGGCATCCACCTCGTGCTCGCCGGCGACCGGGTGCTCGGTGGAAGCCGGTTCTCCGGCACCACCGAGGACAAGATCGTGCTGAAGCTCAACGACCGCCAGGACTACTCGTCGGTCGGCGTCCCGACCAAGTCCGCGCCGAGCGATCCGTCCCCCGGACGCGGCATCCGCACCCTGGACCTCGCAGAGTCACAGATCGCGGTGCTGTCCGGCGATCTCTCAGGCGCCGCCCAGGGGCAGTTCCTCACCGACCTGGGCACGGACCTGGCCGATCGCGAGGCCGAAGTGCCCCAGGAGCGCCGGGCGCTGCGCCTGGACGTGCTGCCCGACCGGATCACCTACCGGGACGCCCTGGCCCTGCACACCCGCGGCGGCCCGATGCGCCCGCTGGTCGCGATCGGCGGCGACACGCTCACCTCGCTGGGCCCGGATCTCGCCGACGTGCCGACCTTCGTCATCGCCGGCCCGCCGCGCACCGGCCGGAGCACCGCGCTGCTCACCGCCGCGCACTCGCTGCTGGCGGCGGGCACGGGCCTGGTCGTGCTCGCGCCGCGCCGGTCGCCGCTGCGCGAGCTGGAGGGCAGACCCGCAGTGGCGGCGGTCATCACCGACTCCCAGGTGACGGTCGACGCGTTCCGTCAGGTGCTCGGCGACATCCCGCAGGACAACGCCGTGATCGTCGTCGACGACGCCGAGCTGCTCATGGGCTCCGACATCGACGCCGACCTGGCGCTGCTCGCCCGGGGCGGCGCGGGCAACGGCTGGGGCGTGCTGGCGGCGGGCAACGCCGAGTCGCTGTCGCTGAGCCTGGCCGGCTGGATGGGCCAGGTGAAGCGGAACCGCACGGGCATGCTGCTGTCGCCGCAGAACCTGGCCGACGGCGAGGTCATCGGGGTCAGGCTGACCCGCGGAGTCGTCGGCCAGGCGCCGCAGCCCGGCCGCGGCCTGCTGCACCTGGGCGACGGTACGCCGCTCACGGTGCAGGTGCCGCTGTCCGGCACCGAGGTGTGAGCCACCGGCAGTGACACGAAGGGCGGCCGGGACATCTCGTCCCGGCCGCCCTTCGGCGTACGCGGCCTCAGGAGGCGGTGGCGGCGGGGGCCAGCGGAGCGCCGTCCTCGGACACGAAGCGGAAGGTGCCGGTGATGGCGTCGAAGAGGTCGTACACCTCGCTCCTCAGCGGCAGGTTGGGGCTGGCGAGCGTGACGACGAGGAAGTCCTCGGAGCGTCCCGGAACCGGCATCATCGTGTGCATGGTCAGCAGCTCGACATCGATGTCCCCGGTCAGCCGGGTCACCTCGGTGCCGGTGACCCGGGCCACCGTGCCGACGTGGGGCACCTTCACGGAGGTGATCCGCCGGTCCTTGGGGGCCGTGCCGTTCGCGGACGAGACGCCCAGCTGCGCGGAGAGCACGGGCAGCGTCAGCTCCGAGCCCTCCGGGGTCGTGACGGCGAAGACCATGCCGTAGGCCATGAACAGGTCGTCGCCGTAGAGGGTCGCGGTGCCGGCCGCCAGCAGCGCACCGTGCCGCCGGGCGGCCCGGGCCACCTCGCGGCCCTGCCGGAACATGTCGTTGATCCGGGCCTTCTCGCGGGGGTCGCCGGTCGTCGCGAGCGCCTTGGCGCGGGTCCGGGCCAGTTCCTCTCCGCTGAGGTCGATCGTGTCCCACAGGTCGGGGATGTCGAGCAGGAAACGGTGCGCGGTCCCGGCGCTCACTGGCGGCTCTTTCCGTCGTCGAGGTTCTTCACGGCGTCCTGGTCGGTCTTGTCGATGGAGTCGAGGATGTTGCCGATGGCGTCCCTGATCCCCTTCACCTGCCGCTGCAGCTGCTTCTTGCCGTCCTCCCACTTGTTCTCGAAGTGCTGCGCCGAGCCGTGGGAGAGCTCGGGGCCGAACGCCGCGTCGAAGTCGAACGTGCGGTGCCCGATGTCGATGAAGTCGTGGACGAAGTCCAGCATGCGCTGGGCCTCCCGCAGTTCGTCCCCGGGTATGTAGATGTCCTGGGCCATGCCGATCCCCTCGTGCTCCGCCGCTTCCGGCCTCACGGGTGACACGGGAGGGACGGGCCGCGGAGTTCAATCGTCTTTCCGCGCGAAGACGTGAACCCTCCGGGGCGCGGCATCGTGTGTCGGGCGTGACCTCTCTTCACCTCTCCCCCGGTGCCGCCGTACGCGGTCCGGTACGCCGTGCCTTCGTCGCCACCGCGGTGGTCCTGTGCGGCGTGGCGGGCCTGGCCGGCTGCGGCAAGACGATCTCCATCGGCGACGCCTCCGCTCCCGCGGCCCCGGCGGCGTCCTCACCGGCAGCGCCGCCCCCTGCCTCTCCCTCGGCGCCCGCGGGCAACACGGGACTGCAGGTGGTGGACAGCACGGCCGCCCAGGCGGGCCTGACCGGCAACGGCGGCACCGTCGTCGGAGCCGCGGTCCAGGAGAGCCCGCCGCGCTGGGTGCAGATGTCGGCCGTCACCTCGCCGCCGCTCTCCGCCCCGCACCTGATCAACATCAACCAGGCGGCGCTGTACCGCTTCGACGCGGACAGCGCCGACCCCTCGCAGTCCCACTGCAACGACGCCTGCGCCGCCCAGTGGCCCCCGGTCACCGTCCAGCAGGGCGGCAACGTCTACCTTGCGGGCGTGGAGCGCGATCAGGTCGGCGCCATCCGCCGCCGGGACGGTCAGGTGCAGGTGACGGTGGGCGGCATGCCGGTGTACCGCTTCGCGGGAGACACCAAGCCGGGCGATCTGAACGGCCAGGGCGTCGGCGGCACCTGGTTCGCGGTGGGGCCCGGGGGCGAGAAGGCGGGGCAGGGCTCCGGCACGGCCTAACCACCCCGGGAGGGGCGGGTGCGAGCATGCGCGACGGTGCGCCCCGCCCGCCCCGGCGACGAGAGCACCGTTCGTCGTCGGCGGCAGCGCATGCCCCATTCCCGCCGTACGGATGCCCGGTTCGCCGCACGGTCGCCGTCCACCCGTCAGCCTGTTCACCGGCCACGCCGGTGGTGATCCGGCAGGAAGCGGAGCTCTCACCCCTTAAGAAGTGATCTCAGCAGGAATCAGGGTTTTTCCTGCGATCCCCGGGGAGAGGTGGCAGGATGACCGAAAGCACGCAAGGGGGACGAGTGGCAAGCACCGCGCACGACTTCATACGGCGAATGAAGCACGCCGTCGAACGATCCAGTGATGTGTCCAAGGAGGACCGCGAAAAGATCGCACGGGGCATATCGGAGGCCCACGACAACGAACCGCCTCCCACGCTCGTCCTGATCGGCGAGACCGGTGTCGGCAAGTCGACCACCATCAACGCACTGTTCAACGCGGGACAGGAGATCGGCCACACCCGGGCCACCACGGACCATGCCTACGCCATTCCCGTGCCGCTCAACGCGAGCAAGGGCGAATTGATCGTCGTAGACATGCCGGGGCTGGGCGACGACCTGAGCAATTACAACGCGTACCGGGATCTCTACCTCCGGGTGCTGCCACTGGCCGACGCGATCGTGTGGATCCACGCTGCGGACGATCGCATGGTCCAGCTCATCCAGTACGCGCTCAAAGACCTCTTCGGCCGCCACACCGGCCTGATCAACCAGCTGGTCTTCGGTCTGAACAAGGCCGATGAGATGTACCCCGGCGACTGGAATCCCCGGGCGAACCTGCCTTCCGCCGCGCAGTCCGAGGCGCTGCGCCAGCGTGAAGCGGACTTCTCCGAGAAGATCCGGGCGGTGCTGCCCGGATGGCGCGGCAAGGCGGTCTCGTACTCCGCGCTGAAGCGCTTCAATCTCACCGGGCTGTTCAGGGAAATGATGCATGCGGTACCCGACGAGCGCCGGTGGGTACTGGAGCAGCGCATGCACCTCGCGGACTTCACCCAGCTCGTGGACCGCAAGCTGCTCAAGGCGGCGCAGGCGACCAGGCTGGCCGAAGTCAGGCAGCCGGCGCACGCGTCCGAACCTCCGGGCGGCACTCCACCGGGCCCGCACGCCGAACCCGCCAGGTTCGAGCCCGCCGAGCAGCACGGCAACGACCTCATGCGGCTGGAAAAGGCGATCGAGGAATTGTCGGAGGCCGAACTTCGCGCCGCGACCGCCAGCAGGGCGCGACTGCTCGATTTCATCAAGCGTGAGGGCAGGGGCGGCGCTTCGTGACAGCGGAACCAGGCAACGCCGGCAGTTTCGACGACATCATGGAACGCCTGAGAGCCACCCTCCAGGAGAACGACGAGAACCTCGCCGACATCGTCCGCCTGTCCGATATCTCTTTCCGACAGTGGCTGGACTCGGCGGCACGCAGGGTGGCGGAGTCGCTGGGGATCTCATTGGCCAAGGTGCAGGCCTTCCTCGAAGACGTACGAACCATCGCGCTCAACGCGAGGGACAGTTTTCGCAACGCGTACAGCAAGGAGAAGGAAAGAGCCCGCAAGGTCAATCGACTCAGTCCGGAATAGGGGCTGCCATGGCCTGGGTTGAATTCCCCTTTCCCGAATGCCCGGACTGCAGCCGGTCCTGGGCCACCAGTCGCCATCGGAACTGTGCCGAAGGCGGGGACCTGGACGTCGACCCGGACAAGTCACTGGTGCGCTGCACAGGATGCCGGGCGACCTGGGGCGTGTGGAAAACAAATTTCTACTGCGCCTGCGGGCATCAATTCAAGTCCTCCGAGGTGAGGGCGGCGCTCGAGGAGACCATTCGCGTCGCCGCGATGCTCGTCGAAGCGCTCCGCCGCCAAGCGGAGGATCTGCTGGAGATTCGCCGAACCGGTGATTCGTCGTTCCGGTCCTGGTTGAATAAATTCACACAGACCCTGGCCGCTTCCCTCGGGGCCGCCGCGGGACGGTTCGTGGGCAGTCTGCTGCGGAGTCTGGGGTTCTAGCAGTCGCCCTCATCGAGACATCCCAACCAGGACATCGGCCGGCAGCCACAGGTGCCCGAGGCCGCGGGCGGAGGCCATCGGCGTGGCGCCCCCTTTCCGCCACGCACCGAGCCGTCCCGAGCGAACATTCTTTTGACCGTTCGGTCGGGAAAGACGTTCAGTCGAGGGCGGCCATGGCCGCGTCAGCGACCGCCATCAGCGAATCGCGGTCGGGGTCGATGGCGCCCATGACCCGCATGCCGTGCATCGTCACGACGAGATACCGCGCCAGGTCCCGGGCGTCGCGCCTGCCGGGCAGCTACCCGTCCGCCTGGGCCTCCGCGATCACCTGGGCCAGCGCGTCCTCCGGCGAGGCGGTCGTCGAGCGCACGTGAGCGGCGACCTCCTGGTCGTGGGCGACCCGCTCCATGGCCGCGCCGACGATCAGGCAGGCGCGGCGGCCGCCGTCGTTCACGATCTCGTCCACCGTCCCGACCAGCACCTCGCGCAGCGGCTCACGGGCCGGCGCGCCTCCGCGCAGCACCTCGATCAGGGGCATGGCGTACCGCTCGCGGTAGCGGTCCATGGCCGCCAGGCACAGGCCTTCCTTGCTGCCGAAGGCCGCGTACAGCGAGCGGCGGCCCACGCCGGTGGCGTCGACCAGATCCTGGCACCCTGGACAACGGCGCCGCGGCCTCCGTCTTCTACCGGGGCGGAACCTCCCGGGGCGACAACTTCCGCTGGGAGATCAACGGCACCGACGGGGACATCGTCCTCACCTCACCATGGGGCAACATCCAGGTCATCGACCTCACGCTGCAGGCCGGTTCCGGCACGGACGCGACGGTCTCCCCGCTCGAGGTGCCCGCCGAGTACTCCGCGGGCATCCCCGCGGGCCTCACCGGACCGGCGAGGAACGTCGCCGCGCTCTACACCGACCTGGCACGGGATCTCCGGGAGGGAACCCGCACCGTCCCCGACTTCGCCCACGCCCTCGCGCGCCACCGCCTCCTCGGGGTCATCGAGGACTCCTCATCGCAGAAGTCCGCCCGCACCGCCGGCTGACGGTTCCTCCGGGAAGGCAAGTGGCATTCCCGCGGCCGCAATCCGCCCCGCCCGCCCACGGGTTCGGCCCTCGGCGGGGAAACCGCACCGCGCCAGGGCGCTTCGGCCCGGTGGCCGGGACCTTCGGCCCCACGCGCCGCCGGCCGCGCGCCCCCACGCTGGGTGTGGCGGCCGGCGCGGTGCCGTGCCGCGGGAGCGGAGGGGACGAGGTCAGATGGACGCCGGCATGGACAGGGACCTGGGCTCCACGTGGTGGGAGCCGCCGCCCGACCCGGAGTTGTTCGGCCACGTGGTCGTCGGGGTGGACGGCTCGGCGGCCTCCGGGCGCGCGCTGGAGGCCGCGGTCGCGGAGGCCGGCCGGCGCGACGTGCGGCTGGAGATCGTGCACGCGCAGCCCTGGGGCGGCCACCACGCAGCCACCGGTCACGGCATCCGGCCCTACCACGTCGCGCAGGCCCTGCTCGCCTCCGCCGCCGCGCGCGCCGCCGAACTGCGGCCGGGGCTGCGGGTCAGCACCTCACTGGTCGACCGGCACGCACGCGGAGTGCTGGTGCGCCGCAGCCGTGACGCGGGGCTGGTCGTGGTCGGGACCCGCGGACACGGTGGCGTCACCGGGACGCTGCTCGGCTCGGTGAGCCTCCACCTGGCGGCGCGTTCCGCCTGTCCGCTGCTCGTCGTGCGCGGTGAACCGCCCGCGCGAACCGCCGCGCGGGGCCGCGTGTTGCTGGCCCTGGACCGTGACGCCGGTGTGGAGGCGGCGGCGTTCGCCTTCGCCGAGGCGGACCGCCGCCGTGTGCCGTTGACCGTGCTCCACACCACGGCCCACCGCACGCCCGCATCCGCGGCCGCGTCAGCGTCCGAAGTACGGCGCGGCGGCGGCCTGACCGGGACCGCCCGCGAGGAGGAGGCGGTACCGCTGAACGCGGTGGCGCGGCTGCGCGAGGTGTACCCGGGGGTCGCGGCGGATGTCGAGACGGTGCGCGGCGGGCCGGCCGATGTCCTGGTCGAGGCGACCCGCACCGCCGGCCTGGTCGTGGTGCCCGCCCTCCGCCGCGCGAGCAGGCTCGGTACGCGCCTGGACCCGGTCACGCACGCCGTGCTGCACCACGCCCACTGCCCGGTAGTGGTCGTCCCCGTCGCGGCGCCCGCCGGGGTGCCCGGGCAGCGGTGAGGCGTCAGGCGGGACGCGTGGACCGCGGAGGTGCTGCCCGCTCCTCACCCGCGTCCCCAGGACCGCGCCCGCGTCGCGGCCACGACCGCCGAGGGGTTGATGAGCAGCCCGCCGGTCGTCGCCCGGCCCGAGTGGTCCGTGGTCGAGGCGGCCCGGCTCATGAAGCGGCGCGGGGTGGAGCGCGCCCGCCCGTGGTCGACGGGACGGACGGCTGGTCAGTGTGGTCAGCCGCGCCGGCCTGCTGCGGCTCTTCCTGCGCGGGACCGCGCCATCCGCGAGGAGATCACCGGTGACCTGCTGGTCAAGACGCTCGGACTCTCGCCCAACGCCGTCACCGTCCACGTCGTCGACGGCAAGGTCTCGTCTGCCCGGAGGGCGTGCCGCACCGCGGGAGCCTCGTGGCGGTCGTGACCGAGCTGTTCCGCGGCGTGGACGGCGTCGGCGACGCCGAGGCCCGGCTGTACTGGGCTGGAGGACCGACGACACCACCCGTCCGGCCCCGGCACACCGCTGACCCGCCCGCCGCGGTGAGCACCCGCGGAAGGATCGGGTGGTCGTCATGGGCGACCGCCTCGATCTCGCCCGTGCCCTCGTGCGTCCCGGCCCGCCGTATTCCTGCGACCACCGGACGGCACCACGTCCTGAGACGACGCCTCGTCCGGGCGGCGCGGATCAGGGCCCATCGGCCCAGGGCCGTGCCCCGGCCGACCCCTGGGGACGCCGCGGCAGCCGCCCGATGGTGGAGGTGAACCGAGGAGAGGGGACCACGATGACGGACACGGCGTTGCGCGACCCGCGGCCGGTCCACGCGCTGCTGGCCGACGGCAGGACCGTGCGGATCCGGGCCGCCGGGCCCGACGACCACGACCGGGTACGGGACCTGTATGCGCGCATGTCGGCGGAGAATCTGCGACTGCGGTTCTTCTGCACGGGCCGGCGCTCGGGACAGCTGGCCGCCGACCGTCTCCGTGAACCGGCCGGGCCCGGACGCCTGACCCTGCTCGCGCTCCTCGGCGACCGGCCGGTCGGCGTCGCCGAGTACGCCACCGGCCCGGACCCCGAGGCGGCCGACGTGGCCCTGGCCGTCGCCGACGACGTCCACCACAGCGGCATCGGCACCCTGCTCCTGGAGCATCTGGTGCACGCGGCCCGCGCCGAGGGCATCAAGGTCTTCGACGCCGACGCGCTCGCCGACAACCACGCCGTGCTCAAGGTCTTCGCCGACCTGGGGCTGCGCACCGCCCGCCACTTCGACGGCCCCGAAGTGCACTGCACCGTCCGGCTCGACCCCGACGAGCGCTATCTGGCGGCCTGCGACGAGCGCGGGCGTACCGCCGACACCGCGAGCCTGCGGCCGCTGCTGCGTCCGCGTTCGGTGGTCGTCGTCGGAGCCGGAACCAAGCCGTCGTCGGTGGGACGGGCCGTACTGCGCAACCTGCGGCGCGGTGGCTTCACCGGCCCTCTGTACGCGGTCAACCCGCACGCCCGCGCCGTCGAGGACGTCCCCGCGTACCCCTGCGTCACCGACCTGCCGCAGGTGCCCGAGCTGGCCGTGCTCGCCGTACCGGCCGCCGCCGTACCGGAGGTGGCCCGGCAGTGCGGGAGCTCGGGGGTGCGCGCGCTGGTCGTCCTGGCCTCCGGGCTGGACTCGGGGCAGGCGGTGGCGCTGCTGAGCGCCTGCCGCCGGCACGGGATGCGGCTGGTCGGCCCGAACTGCCTGGGCATCGCCAACACCGAGGAGGACGTGCGCCTCGAGGCCACCTTCGCCGCGCACCGGCCGCTGCCCGGCACGGCCGGCGTCGCCGTCCAGTCCGGCGGCGTGGGCATCGCCTTGCTCGGCGGGCTGACCCGGCTCGGCATCGGGGTCTCGGAGTTCGTCTCGCTCGGCGACAAGTACGACGTCAGCGGCAACGACCTGCTGCAGTGGTGGGAGGGCGACGGCCGCACCCGCATGGCGCTGCTCCATCTGGAGTCGTTCGGCAATCCGCGGGCCTTCTCCCGCACCGCCCGCCGGGTGGCGCGCGCGATGCCCGTGCTGACCGTCGACGCGGGCCGTTCCGAGGCCGGGCGGCGCGCTGCGGCCTCGCACACGGCGGCCGCCGCGACGCCCACGATGACCCGCCGGGCGCTGTTCACCCAGGCGGGCGTCATCGCGACCAGCTCGATCGGGGAACTCCTGGACACCGCGGCCCTCCTGCACTCCCAGCCCCTGCCGGCCGGCACCCGGGTCGCCGTGGTGTCCAACGCGGGCGGCGCCGGAGTGCTGGCGGCCGACGCCTGCCAGGAGGCCGGCCTGACGGTGCCCGTCCTGCCCGACGCTCTGACCCGGGAACTGCTGGACCTGCTGCCGCCGGGCGCGAGCGCCGCGAACCCCGTCGACACGACCGCCGCGGTGAGCGAGAGTGCGCTGCGCGCCTGCGTGGACCGGCTCGGCGGGCATCCGGCCGTCGACGCCGTCCTGCTGGTCCTGGTCCCCACCGCCCTGGCCGCGGCGACCGGTGACGACCCGCTGCGGGCCCTCACCCACGCCGGTCCCGGCCGCGGGCCCGCGACCGTCGCCGCCGTCCTGCTCGGCCAGCCCGAGGGCGTACGGCTGCTGCACGCCCAGGACGGTGCGGCCGTGCCCGCCTACAGCGACCCGCGCGCCGCGGCGCAGGCCCTGGCCCACGCGGCCGCGCGGGCCCGCCGGCTGGCCCGGCCGCCGGGAACGGTCCCCGAACTGACGGACGTCGACCCGGCCGCCGCGCGCGCCGTGGTGGACGCGTACCTCGCCTCCCACCCCGGCGGCGGCTGGCTCGACCCCGACGCCTGCGCGGAGTTGCTCGACTGCTACGGCATCCCCCGCGTGCCGCACATCAGGGCCGACGACGAGGAGGCCGCCGTGGCGGCCGCGACCCGGCTCGCCGGGCCGCGCGGGCGGGTGGTCCTCAAGGCCCACTGGCCGGGCCTGGTGCACAAGAGCGACCACGGTGCGGTCCTGCTCGACCTCCAGGGCGAGGACGAGGTCCGGGCCGGATACCGCGAACTGGGGGGCCGCTTCGGTGAGGTGCTGACCGGTGTGCTCGTCCAACCGATGGCGGCCCGGGGCACCGAACTGTTCGCCGGCGTGGTCCAGGACGAGGTGTTCGGCCCGCTGGTCCTGTTCGGGCTCGGCGGCACCGCCACCGAGGTGCTGGCGGACCACGCGGCCCGGCTCGCCCCGCTCACCGACCTGGACGTCCACGACCTGATCACCGCCCCCCGGTGCGCACCGCTGCTGTTCGGCCACCGCGGCGGGGCGGCCGTCGACCTGGAAGGGCTGGAGCAGCTGCTGCTGCGGCTGTCCGCGATGGCGTCCGACCTGCCACAGCTCGCCGAGGCCGATCTCAACCCCGTGGTCGCGCGCCCCGGCGGGGTGGAGGCCCTCGACGTCCGCGTCCGTGTGCTCCCCCGGCACGCCCACGACCCGTATCTGCGCCGGCTGAGGTGAACGCGGCCGGCGGAGGAGGAGATCACGATGAAACACCGCAAGACCGGGCACGTGATGACGGCGGACGTCGTCAGCGTCCGCGAGGGCGCGCCGTTCAAGCACGTCGTCGCGCTGCTGGCACGGCACCGGATCAGCGGCCTGCCCGTGGTGGACGACGACGAAAGGGTGCTCGGGGTCGTCTCCGAGACCGATCTGATGGTGCGCCAGGCGGCACGGCAGGACGGCACACGCCGGCGCCTGGCGCTGTCCCCCGCCGGCCGCAGGAACGCCGTCCGGGTCCGCGCCCGCACCGCCGCACAGCTCATGTCCGCCCCGCCGATCACCGTCCGCGCGGGCGACTCGATCGCCGTCGCGGCCCGCACCATGGCCGAACACCGGGTCAACCGCCTCCCCGTGCTCGACGACGAGGACCGCCTCGTCGGCATCGTCACCCGCGGCGACCTGCTCCAGATCTTCCTCCGCACGGACACCGACATCCGCGCCGAGATCATCGACGAGGTGGTCGTCCGTGCCCTGTGGCTGGCCCCGAGGGCCATCGGGGTGAGCGTCCGCGACGGCGTGGTGATCCTCGAGGGCCGCGTGGAGCGCCGCAGCGAGATCCCGCTGGCCGAGGCGATGACCCGGCGGGTCGACGGCGTGGTCGCCGTGGTGAACCGGCTCACCTACCGGCTCGATGACACGCAGCAGCGGCCGGTCGGGCACGCGATCCGCGGGATCGCCGACGAACGGCTGCGCACCCCGTGAGGAGGAGGCCGTGTACCTCTACGACCACATGAACGGCTGGGCTGGACCTTGATGCCGCTCGGCCGGCTGGTGCTCCTGGTCCTCGTCGCGCTCGCCGTGACGGCCCTGCTGCGGCATGCGCCTTGCAGGGGGCTCCGCCAGGAGCCCCTGCAAGGACCCCGGGCGGGCTCCGAGCCCGCGGGAGCCGCTCGCCGAGCGGTACGCACGCGGCGAGATCGACGACGAGGAGTACCGGCGGCGGCTCGCGGTGCCGGAGCACGCCGCGGACCACCGCAGGGGCGAGGTGGCCGGAGCCGGCGGCCCGGCGCCCCCGCCGGTGCATCGCCGCGGGGAAGGACCGCGACCGGCCCGGCGTGCCGAACCCGCACCGGGCACCGCACACCGCGCACCGAGGAAAGGACGTGACCGGTCATGACGAAGCACCCCACGGCCACCGCTCCCGGGGACATCGGCCGTCGGATCGCGATGCGCCGAGAGGAACTGGGCCTGTCCCGGGAGGAGACGGCGGAACGCGCCGGGATCGCCCCGGGCTACCTGCGGTACGTGGAGCAGGACTCCACGGCCGCTCCCGGCATCGCGACGCTGCAGAGCCTGGCCACGGCCCTTCGCACGAGCGTGTCCGCGCTCGGCGGCGGTGAGGCCGATCTGCCGCCGGGGCGCGGGCAGGCGGCGGGCCGCGCCGAACTGATGGAACTGGGCAGCGAGGAGTGCTGGGGGCTGCTGTCCACGCACGGGGTGGGCAGGATCGCCCTGTCCATGCCCGAAGGGCTCACCGTGCTGCCGGTCAACTACACCGTGGCCGACGGCACGATCGC
>NZ_JBSFLB010000049.1:0-43597 GCF_053598835.1 Streptomyces sp. NPDC001070 | reverse complement strand
AACGCGGTGTGGAGCTTCTGGATCGCGTACGTGCTGACCCGGCCCCTGGGCGCGTCGATCGGCGACTACCTGTCGCAGCCGACGGGCGACGGCGGACTGGGCATCGGCACCGTGGTCACCAGCGTCCTGTTCCTGGCACGCGAGGCTTGTCCCCCTGCCACCGAGCAGGGGGACAAGCCTCGCGGCTGAGAGGCCGCCGCGAGCCTCGGGAGCCGGCCACCGGGCCTGACGCACCAACGACCTGCCAGACGCAACGGTGTTGATGCTGACTGCCCCAGCGTCGGGGCAGTCGGTCATCGTACCTGGTCAGCCAAGCGAGGTGAGAAGCGTTTCGAGTACCTTGACTTCGGAGGCCTTGTCCGGGTTCGGAGTTCGCAGCGTGGTCAGGACCTGGTCGATTTCGCCGTCGAGGAAGTGCCAGGCCTGCCCGTCCTCGGGCTCGAGGGAGGGCTGGTCGTCGTCCCACGCGGTCTCGAGGTCGGTCACCCGGGCGGTCGCGGCTGCCTGATCGCCCGAGTCGAGCTTCGCCAGGGTGTCCGTGGCGATCGTGCGGAACTTCGCGATGTCGGCCGGAGGAAACGACGACGTCGCCTGGTCCGGGCTGAGATGGGCGGTCACGGGTGCGGGGGTGTCTTCTTCGCCGGCCGCCGCCGCGTGGGGCTGCTGGTGCGCCCAGACCAGAAGCGCCGCGGTCGCGACTGCCACGACGGCGAAGTAACCGAGCATGATCCGCTCACGCACCGGGTTCACGGCCCGTGGAGTGCGGGTCGGGTCAAGGGTCTCGATGACATCGCTGCGGCTGCGCGTGAGGTAGAGGACCGTGGCAAGGATCGCAATGAGGAAGATCACGCTGGTTGCCGCGGTGCCGAGGCCCAGTCCCCCATCGCCGCTGGGCGAGCCGAGCCAGTCACCGAGGTTGGCGCCGAGCGGACGGGTGAGGATGTAGGCCAGCCAGAAGGAGAGCACCGCGTTGGCGCCCAGGCGCCACGCGACGACGATCGCGATGATCAACCCGAGAGGAAGGAGCACGGAAACGCCCGCCGTCCAACCGGTCAGGTCCAGGGTCCAGTCCCCGGTCGCAGTGCCGAGGGCGAAGGTGACCAGGACCGCGAGCCAGTAGAAGAGCTCACGGGGGCGGGTGACGATGCTGTGGACCGAAAGGGTCCGCTCGCGGGCGTACCAAATCCCGAAGACAACAGCCAGAACGCCGGCGAACACGCTGGTACTCACCGCGAGGGGAACGCCTTGGCTGTCGGTGAGGATGTCGGTGTAAAGGGTGCCGGTCACGCTCACCACCACCACGGTGAGCCAGTACACGAGCGGGATGTAGCGTTTGGTACTGAGCTGCCAGCCCAAGACGCCGGCCAGAACGACGGTGAAGATCAATGCGGTGTTGATCAGACCGACACCGAGGCTCATGTTGATCCAGTCGGCAAAGCTTTCGCCAACCGTGGTGCACAAGATTTTGATGACCCAAAACCAGACCGTGACTTCGGGAACCTTGTTCAGCATTTCTCGAGAGGGCGTCCGAAGACTGTCGGACGCCGTTGTGGTCGTCATGTAACCCCTCACGTGCAACGGGTGACGGTGCGGAGGGGCGCCCCTCGCGTTTGCGCAAGGCTAGACCTTCTACAGGCGTGTAGACAAACACGCTGCGGGATCCGTAGGGTCGCCCGGTGACTTCGATTACTCGTCATGCCCGTTCGGGCAGCGCTACCGCAGGCGTACTCCGAGGCGCCGTTCGCGTTCCCGGAATCATCACCGCCTTCTGGATCGTCAAGGGATTGTCGACGGCGCTGGGGGAGGGGGCCTCGGACTATCTCGTCCAGGCCATGGCGCCGCAGCTCGCGGTGGTGCTCGGATTCGCCGCCTTTCTCGTCGCGCTCGTAGTCCAGTTCCGCCAGGCCCGATACCGGGCATGGACGTACTGGTTCGCCGTCGCCATGGTCGGCATCTTCGGGACGATGGCAGCCGACGTGATGCACGTGGCCCTCGGCGTGCCCTACACCTTCTCCAGCGTTCTGTACGCGGTGCTGCTGCTGGCCGTGTTCTGGCTGTGGCGTCGCGCCGAGGGCACTCTGTCGATCCACAGCATCGACTCCCCGCGCCGAGAGGCGTTCTACTGGGCGACAGTGGTCGTCACCTTCGCCATGGGCACCGCGCTGGGCGACTTCACCGCCTTCACTCTGCACCTGGGCTACTTCACCTCCGCGGCCGTGTTCGCAGTGCTGATCCTCGTTCCTACGGTGGGCTACCGATGGCTGCGCTGGAATCCGGTGTTCTGCTTCTGGACCGCCTACGTGATCACCCGTCCGCTCGGCGCGTCGATCGCCGACGGCCTGGCAAAGCCCCGCTCCGTCGGAGGTCTCGGCCTCGGCGACGGGCCGGTAACTTCGGCCCTGCTCGCCCTGATCGTGCTGATGGTTGCCTACCTGGCGGTGACCAAGGCGGACGTCCAGCCCGTGCACGAGCCCGCCGCCGCACCGGAACCGGCCGCCGCGCGCGTGTAGCGGGCAGGTACGGGACAGCGACGGCCCACCGGTTGGCAGCGGTGGAGCGGCGCCCGGGCCAAGGGCTGGGCCATCTCGCGGAGCGCCGGTCACGGTGCCGGCGCTGACGGCCGCTCCGTCGGGAAGACGGCCGATCAAGGCCCGCAGCAGGGTGGTCTTACCGGCGCCGGAGACTCCGGTCAGGGGGGCTTCGCAGGCCCGGTTCCAGTGCAGGTGATGCGGCGTCGTCGCGCACGCAGATCTCGACGCTTCCCGCAACATCTCCCGCGAGGTGAGTCACGCGTCCCGGTCACCACTCCGTATGTGACCAGACGCGGGATGCCGCGCGACAGCCAGCCGTGCCCTACCCGCTTGGCCCGGGCCCTTCAGGCCCCGGGTCAAGCGGGTCAACCATCTGCCCGCCCCCGCTCCGGTGATCACGCAGCGCGCCGACCGTGAGGCCACGCTCCTGACAGGTATCGAGGATGCGGGCCAGAGCGCCGAGGGCGGAGCGCCATGCGCCGGGGGCGGAGGTGCAGTCGGAGTCATGGAGAAGGATCGTTCCGCCCCCGCGCAGATCGGCGGTGACCGTGCGGTGTACGGACTGCGGGGTGGCGCGCGCCCTCCAGTCCTCGCCCCAGCAGGTCCACAGCACCGGGGTGAGCCCAAGACGGCGCGTGGCCAGATGCGCGGCAGTGGTCATCACACCGTACGGGGGCCGGAACAGCCGGGGCTGCCGGCCGGTGAGGTCGGCGACAAGGTCGCGGGCGCGGGCCAGGTCGTCGTGGGTGGCCCGGGGGCCGCGCAGCAGCAGTGGGCGGTGCTGCCACCCGTGGACGGCGATCTCGTGCCCGGCCAGGGCGATGTCGCGGACCAGACCGGGGGAGCGGCATGCCTGCGTGCCCAGGACGAAGAACGTGGCGCGCCCCCGGCGGGCGGCGAGCAGACGAAGGAAGAACGGCGTGGACAGCGGGTCGGGGCCGTCCTCGAAGGTCAGGGCCACGTGGTCGCTGCGGCCCTGCCCGGACAGGCGGGGCATGACGCGGTTGCGCAGCGGCCCGAAGGTGGAGACGACGGGCGCCGCATGGGCGGCCGCGAGAGCGGGCAGCGCCATGAGCGTGGCGGCGCGCAGGAGTCGGGAGGCGGTCACGGCTGGGTCCTCTCGAGGGCCGGTACAGGTGTGAAGTCGTCGGGGAGGCCTCCCACACGGCACAGCGCATGCGCACCCTGCTCGACGCGGGACCGGGCCGGGAAGCCGTACTCGCCCGCTTCGTCTCAGAATTGTCCAGCGAAGACGAGCGGATGCTGCAGCGACTGCTGACCGACAATGAGGGACATGACGGAACCGCTTCGCGCCGCTCACGCGCGGGGCAGTAAGCTCGGCCGGTTGAGACCGGCACAGCGCTTCCCGTCCCATCACGAGTGAACGACCGGAGCCTTCTTACAGAATGAGCCCAGCCGAGCCTCCCGTACCTCTGACACCTTCCTGGCCGCACTGCGGACACAACGCGACCCCCCTCGCCGACCCCATCGGCTGCCGTGGCATCCACGTCCCCGGGCACGCCGCGTGCCTGGCCCACCTGTCCGACACCGACCGCAACGCCTACTTCGCCGGCCTGGTCCCGGGCACGGACATCGATCACCGCGGCACCCCCTTCTCAGATTCACTCCTGTCCTCTCTCCTCAACGCCCTTCGAGATCCAGCCACCGGGAATCCTCACCTTGGCACCGCCCGGTTCGACGGGGCGCAGTTCTCCGAAGAGGCCAGATTCGGGCCGGCGCGGTTCTCCGGCACTGTCCGGTTCAACCGGGCGCGGTTCGCGGGTGCTGCCTATTTTATTGGGACGCGGTTCGGCGACATCGCCACATTTGACGAGGCGCAGTTCTCCGACGCTGCCTGGTTCTTGGGGGCGCAGTTCGACAGCGCTTGGTTCACCAGAACGCGGTTCGGCGACACCGCCAGGTTTGACGAGGCGAAGTTCGGCAGTGCCTGGTTCCCAGGTGCACAGTTCTCTGGAGAGACCTGGTTCGTCAGAGTGCAGTTCCCCGACGCGGCCAGATTCGACGGGGCGCAGTTTTCCGACCGCGTCAGGTTCCGCGGTGTGCATTTCGCTGGTGACGCAGGGTTCGGCGGGACACGGTTCGGTTCTGCCGAGTTCGGCGGGGTGCAGTTTTCTGGTGCTGCCGAGTTCGATGGCGCGTATTTCTCCGACGCTGCCTGGTTCAACGACGCGCGCTTCGTGGCAGCATCGAGTTTCGGTCCCATGGTGTCCAGCAACAAGATTGAACTGTCAGGTGCCGTGTTCGAGGTTCCTGTGACGCTGGAGATCGCTGCCCCCGAGGTGCGGTGCGTGAGGACACGGTGGGAGTCGACCGCGACCGTGCGCCTGCGCTATGCCACCGCGGACCTCAGCCACGCTGTACTGGCGTCTCCCATAGCGGTCACCGCCCACCCCACTCCCTTCACCACCACCAGAGACGCGGTGGACGAGGATCTCTTGGCCGGCCGCTCTGTTGGCGTGCGGCTGAGCTCCATACAGGGGGCGGACGCCGCGAACCTGGTTCTGACCGACACCGACCTCACCGACTGTCTCTTTTCCGGCGCCTTCCACCTCGACCAACTCCGCCTGGAGGGCCGCTGTGGTTTCGCCCCCGCTCCCACCGGCTGGCACCGTCGAGGCATGTGGCCAATACGCTGGACCCGCAGGCGTACGCTCGCCGAGGAACACCACTGGCGCGCACAGACTGCCGGCCAGTCAACTCTCCTCCCACCTGGTGCGCGCCAGTGGCGCCCCGGTCCACATCATCCCGATCCTCAACTCACCCCCGACCCTGAGGATGTCGCTGCCCTCTACCGCCAGCTGCGCAAAGCCTTCGAGGACGGCAAGAACGAACCCGGCGCCGCCGACTTCTACTACGGCGAGATGGAAATGCGCCGAAACGACCGGACCAGCACCCCATCCGGAGAACGCCGGCTGCTCTGGGGCTACTGGCTCCTCTCCGGCTATGGCCTGCGCTCGTCCCGTGCCTTCACATGGCTGCTCGCCGCGATGTCCTTGACCGTGCTGCTCCTCATGGGCTTCGGCCTGCCCAGCCACGATCCCGACCCTGCCACCACAGGAACGGTTCACGGCAGCAAGATCGCCCTCAACACCGCCACGCCCGATCCCACTCTCGATGGTGGCCTGCGACAACGCATGAGTTGGGCACGCGCCGAGAAAGCCACCCGTGTCGCCGTCAACTCCGTCATCTTCCGCTCGACCGGCCAGAACCTCACGATCGCTGGCACCTACGTCGAAATGGCATCCCGCCTTCTAGAACCCACCCTTCTGGCCCTGGGCGCCCTCGCCATTCGCGGACGCATCAAACGCTGAACGCCGCTCCGTGCTCTGTGCCAATGCCTGAGGCCGCTGGATACCTGATCGCGGCGTCAGCTTGAGGGCGACTTCCTGGGAAACTGCGGCACGAGAGTGATTTTCAGTGCCCCCGGGTCTCACGGGCACCCCTCCGCGTGGCGGATCGCGGTGGTCCGCCGGGTTCAGACGGCGGCGGGGAGCGGGTGCGTGCTTCGGTGCCGGCTGAGGGGGTGGTTGTAGCGGCGCAGCAGGAGCACGGTGGTGGTGGCAAGGCCGGTGAGGAGGCCGAACCAGGTGCCGAGCGTGTCCAGGCCGAGCGGTAGCCCAGCAGCCACGTCAACTTGGCCACCCCGGCAGTGGCCTTGATGGCATGGATGTCGCTCAAGCAGGTCAACATGGAGCGGTCCATCACGAGAGAAGGGCAGATCACCGACCGCTACAACGCTGCTGTTGAGAACTGGGTATCTCGGTAAAGACGACGCTTCCGGGGACTCTGACGCGGGATCCTGCGGTGGAGGAGAAGATCGCGCAGTTCGACACCGGTTCGGAACCCGCCTGCTGATGTCGTCGCTTTCCACATCGGCGAGATTTCCGCAGTTCCAGGTGAACTTCCAAGGCTCGGCTACATCGGATCCCCCTGCCGCCGCCTCTTGGCCGGCGTGGGTCAGTGGGGTGCCTACTGAAGGACGTCGTGACGAGGTACTGCGGGCTTCGTGCGTGCCTGCCGCACTTGGTGGACTGCGGTCTTGGCGGCCCCGTCTCACGGTGCGGAGCGCAGGATCGCCAGCCCGCGCCGACAGGAGATCGCCGCGATCGTGACGACCGCAGTGGTGACGGCGGCGTAGAGCGTCAACGGAACCGTCGCCCCATGGCCCGGCCAGAGCAGTTCGCTGGCCAGGGCCGCGCCGGTTGCCGCAGCCATCAGCACGACGGCACCGGCACCCGCCACGACCGCGATTTTCAGAGACGTTCCTTGCGGACGCGCGCGTGCCAAAGCGACTGCCGGGCCCGCAGCGCACGCCAGGGCAGTAGCCACACCCAGTGCCGCCAGCGCCAGAAACGCGATGGCCCCAAGAGCACGCCCTGGACGAGGGCCGACCATGGCGGAGGCCGCTGCCGCAGTGCCCAGGAAAGCGGGCGGGGCCACCAGCGGCCAGGCGAGCATGGTCAGGCTGCCGCGCAGGCGCCCCGCGGCGTGAGCCGCGGCCGGGACCGCCATGAGCAGGGGAAGCATGCCGAGCGCCAGCGTCACCGCCGAGGCGCCGCCGGCCAGGACGAAGCCGTCGTACCAGCGAGCCGCCTCGGAGCCGGCCGTAACGCCGGCGCTCCAGGCTCCGTCATGCGTGATCTTGGCGAACAGCACCCCACCCGCTGCCAGCACGCTCCATGCATACAGGACCACCGTCACCGTGGTCCGCAGGCGGGCGGGCCGGTCGTGAAGGCGGCGCGCGGGCCGGGCCCACGCGGCTACTGCGCCGATGGCGATGTCCAGCAACTGGCGTGGGCCGATGCGCATGTCGTCCAGGAGCGCGCGGAACTCCGGGCCGTACCGGGCCCGCCATGCCGGTGGGTACAGCAGCACCACCGTGTGAAGGGTGCGGCGGCGGGAGGTCACAGGTGTACTCCGGCCGCACCCAGGCGTCGCAGGCCCAGTTCGGCGACCTGCCGCATGCGCTGGGCCTGTTCGGCCAGCGCCGCCTGCCCGGCCGCAGTGATGCGGTACGGCCGGCGGCGGCCTTCGGCGGGCAAAGGCGCGATCAGTTCCTCGTCCTCCAACCGGGACAGGACGCCGTACAAGGTGCCGGGGCCGAGCGTGACCCCGACCGCGTCGGCGATGTCCTGGGTGATCGCGTACCCGTGCTTGGGCCCCTCGGCAAGGCTCGTCAGCACCAGTACCGCGGGGTCGTTCTCGGATGCCATGACCGGGCCCGCTCCTCACATTGGCGTCGCCGCTTCACTACACGATACTACGTGGCTCGTTATATCGTCCGGCGTAGTAGTTTTAGGAGGCCGAAGACGAGTGGAGGAACCACATGACACCCGACGACCCCCACATCACCAACGCCGGCAAGAAGCGAGGACGGCGCGCCACAGCCGCAGCGCTGCTGACCGCGGGGGTGTGCGCGATGGCCTTCACGGCCTTCGCTGTGGTCACCACCCAGGACAAGGGCATCCGCGCCACAAGTCCCTGGCAGAACGACCCCTACGACGGCGTGGTGTCCTTCACTGCGTTCCTGGTGCCCTTCATGGCCGGGCTCGTGGCAGTGCGCGCACTGCGCTGGCGCGACTCCCGCGGACAACTGTCCCGCCGGCGCCAGCTTCTGCGTGCCGCCTTCACCGCCCTGGTGATGATCGCCGCGACGGCCCTCACGGACTGGCTCGCCGTCGCCGTGCGTGCAGACCGCCACGCCTGGACAGGGACGACCGGCTGGCTGATCGGCGCCCTGGCCGCCCAGACCTGCCTGACCGCGGCCAGTTTGGCCGCCGTGCAGCGAGCCCTGCGCCTGCTCCCCGCGGCCACCGCACCAGACGATCAAAACGACTGGCTCGACGACCTGCCCTCACTGTGCCCGCCCGGCCTGATTGGCCTCGTCCGGCGGCACGTGACGGCTGTACTCGCGGGCCTGGCCTTGTTCACCGGTCTCGCCATCACCACCATGCAGGCGGTGGGTGAGGACTGGGCGAGCCCCCTGCTCTTCCTGACCGGCACAGCCATCGGGACCGGCGGTTTCTTCGCTCTGGGTGCGATCTGCAACACCGTTCTGCACATCGCGCATCCCAGCCCGCGCAACCGTCCCCCGGCCACGGGGCTCCGGAGGGCCGGCCGGATGGCCGTGATCGTAGCGGCTCTCGGACTGCCTGCCGCAGCAGTGCTGCGGGAGAGTGTCTGGCGGGGAGTCGGGCTAGCCGGGGCCGTCGACTCGCCCGGCCGGTTTGCGGCTGTCACCTTCGGTGGGGCACTGACCGTCGGACTGCTGGTGTTTTGCGTGCAGTTCGCGGCAACCGGGGCGGACCGGGGTTCGTCACGCCACCTGGACGACTTCTACTGACAGGCCGTCCGCTGGCGAGGGCCCAGCGGGAAGAGACACACCGAGCCGGGCCCGCTCGACGGCGCACGACACCGTCGCGCACATCGCCGGACTCCATCCCCTGGGAGGAGGATGATCGAGGAGTCTGCCAGCCGGGAGCGCCGTTCAGGCAGCCCGTGCATCGATCACTGGCCGCCAACGCGCAACCAACGACGCCTCCGCACCACAGCTGACCCGGCTACTCGAGACGTTGCGCCTGGTAGCAGGGCGGGCCCGCACCGGACATCGTCGGTTGAGGCGGTCGGCAGCAGGGTGTGGCTCCAGGAACATCAACCGGCGGCCCTGAAACCGCCGCCGCAGCACACTCGTGGCCGTCGGCCCGGGTGTCACTCGTCATCGGCAGGCCGCCCCGGTTCACGACCCAGGGGGAAGGAGACCTCAAGCCGGTATCCGTGCCCCCGCAAGGTGGTGATTTCCGGCAGGTTGATCCCTGCCTGGAGGACAGCGGCACTCTCGCTCAGCCGACGACGCAACGAGGCGATGGTGACATCGAGGGTCTTCGTGGGACCGAACCAGTTCCCGTCCCATACCTGCGCCATCAGCGTCTCCCGTGACAAGGCTGCCCCAGCATGCCGGGCCAGCAGCGCCAGGACTTCGAACTCCTTGGGGCGCAGACAGCGTTTTTCGGAGTGGTCCGGACTTCCGCGGACACCGGTGAGGTCTGGCAGCGGATCCTGCTGGCGTGCCTGGCACTGGCCGCCGTTGCCTTGTCCGCAGTGGGCGTGGCCCTGCTCGTCGCCCGGCACCAGGCCCGGGCACTGACCAGACCACTGGAGGCACTGGCCGCCACGGTCGCGCAAGTGACCGACGGCGACCTCACCGCCGGGGCGACACCATCGGGAATCGCTGAGATTGATCAGGTGGGAGCGACGCACAACGACATGGTCGAACGCCTCGGCGGTCTGCTCCGCCACGAACGGGAGTTCGCCGCCAACGCCTCCCACCAATTGCGCACCGCGCTTACCGGGCTGCAACTGGGACCGGAGACGGCGCTGTCCACTGCGGAAGCGGACCTGCGGGCCGCGACGCGCGAGGCCCTGGCACAGTCGCGATACCTTCAGCACACCATCGACGAAGTTCTCCAGTTGGCCAGGAGCGAAGCGTCCGCTCCGGGCGGCCCCGCGGTCCGCTGTGTCGGCGAGGTCCTTGAGCAGGCGGAACGCCGGTGGCATGGTCCGCTGGCCCAAGACGGGCGCCGTCTGACCATCGCACCGGAATCCGGAACCGCCCGGCTTGGCGTTCCCGGCCGTACCAGTGATCAGATCCTGGACATTCTGCTGGACAACGCCCACCGGCACGGACACGGCACGGTGCGAGTGACCGTGCCGGAACTGGGGGAGTGGTCGCCTTGGACGTGGAAGACGAGGGCACTCTCACGCTCGATCCCCACGACCTGTTCTCCCGCGGTACCACCACAGGCCGCGGCAGCGGCATCGGCCTGGCGCTTGCCAGAGAGCTGGCTGCTGCCGCGGACGGCCGGCTCACCTTGACCCGCGCGACCACCCGACGACTTTCACGCTGCTCCTGCCCCACCAAGGGGAGGACCCCGGCAGGCTGTCGTGACATCGGGCTGGATTGCGCTGCTGTCCAGCGCGACCGCAGAAGTGCCGGCCGGGACCGGATCAGGCGGCGCTGGTGCCGGTCGCGGCGTGTAGGTAGGCCCCGGGCGGTGGTCTCCTGGGCCCCCCGTCCCGGCGCTCCGGCGTGCCCTGCCGTCGCCTTGCCGTATTCAGGCTTAAGCTACAGCTCTTCGTCTACAATCCTGTAGACCTACGCTGTAGGGCGCCGTCAACGAGTGCCCGCTAGTCCGGCAAGGTCGCCAGCCATGCTCTGTGTGTCTGAGGCAAGGGGTCTTGCGTACGCAGGCCGTCGGTCGTCTGTGCGCGCGTTGCGCGGGAAACCCGGCCCGATAGTGACCTGAACCCGTCGCGGGATGCGTGCCCGCGTGCCGGAGGGCAGTGCGGGCGGCGAGCATCACAGTCCATCTACGACCCCTCCGTGACAGCCGTTCTCCAATCCGCGACGGCATCTCAGGAGGGACAGAGATGGAGAAACCGCAAACCCTTGCCCGACCCCCCGCCGGCATCGGCGAGACCGCAGGAACGTACGCGATCAAGAACCTGTTCCTGTTCATGGGCTACGCGTACCTTCACGAACGCCGCAGCACCGGAGCGCAGGGCGGGGGGTCTGCCCGGACGGTGTAGCGGCTCACCGGGACGGCCGGGCAGCCCCCTTGGCGCCGCCTCTCGCCGGAGGGCTGCCCGGCTCTGGGGGCCGCCGGCCGCTGCGTGCGGGCCGTGACGTGCCCGTCAGGCCCCGACGGCTTCCAGCAGGAGGTGAAGGTCGGTTACGGCATCGACGGTGGACATAGCCGCCGCTGCCAGGAGTGCGGCGGTGGCGGCGGCGAGGGCGGGGTGGTGGCGAAGCGGTGGTGCGAGGAGGGCGGCGACCCGGCGGGGTACGGGGCCGGCTTTGGTGAGCGGGGAGGAACCGAGGCCGAGGATGCCCAGGGAGGTCCATGCGGGCCGGGCGGGAGCGCGGTGGGCGGCGAGAGCCGCCCTGCCGACCGCGTGGGCCACCCGCTTGCGGTCGCCTGTGCGGGCGACGGCGTTCTCGTCGGCCCAGCGTTCGATGGTGTAGGTCACGGCGGTGGCGAGCGGGCGCAGGAACGGGTTGGCGGCGGCGCCGAGCTGGGCGAGTGCGACGAAGGCGTAGTGGTGGCCGGTCAGGTGGGCTCGTTCGTGGGCGAGCAGGATGTCACGCTCGGAGGCGTCCAGAGTGCGGAGCATGCCGGTGGAGACCACCACACGGCCGGGCAGGCCGGGGACCGCGAAGGCGTCGGGGATCTCGTCGTCGACCACGACCAGGCCGTCGTCCCCGGGCATGCACGCCGCCTCCAGCGCGGCGGCCGCCAGTGAGCGGGCGCGACGCCAGAGCATGCGGGCGGCCGTGAGGATCGCCGCGCCCAGGAGCAGGCCGGCGATCAGCGCCACGGACACCTCCGCAGGGTCGTTCCGCTGCGCTGCCCCGGCCGACCAGTGGCCGAGGGAGGCCAGCTCAGGGATGCGGATCAGGCCGGTGATGGCCAGCAGGCCCAGTGAAATCGTGCCGGCCGCGCCGAGGACCACACAGACGGCGGTGAGCAGCCACGTGGCCAGGCGCGGATCGCAGCGATCCGACAGAGGCCGTGTCCCGAGCGGGGCCAGCAGCGACAGCAGCAGCGGGAGGTAGACGGCGATGCGCATGCAGGCGCCCCTCTACGGATTCTGGTCCGGGCCGAGCAACTGGCGCAGCAGTTCCGCGTCTGCGGACGACAGGCCGTCGGCGAACCGGGCGAGCACGGCCTCCCGGTCAGGCCGCTCCTCCAGGACGGAGCGCATGCGACGGGCGGCGAAGCCGGGCTCGTCGGTCACGGGAGCGTAGGCGTAGGCCCGGCCGCGCTGGGTGCGGGTGAGGAAGTTCTTGGTGTGCATGCGGGTGAGGATCGTCACCACGCTGCTGTAGGCGAGCTCGCCTCCGAGACGTTCGGCGACCTCGCCCGGGGTCAGCGCGCCGTCGGCCTGCTGCAGCAGGCTGAGGATCTCGGCCTCGCGTTCACCGTTGGCCCGCTTGGGGCCGCGGCCTTCCATCGGGGTGCTCATGGGGTTTGCCGGTCCCCCCTCTCGTGTTCTACGGTCGTGTAAAACTTCTACGGCGGTGTAAAGCGTCGCCTCCCGAGTGTGCCATGCGCCCCTGCCAGGTGGTCCAGCCCCTGGCCCGCGTACGGCAGGAAAGGCTTGCCGGTGCCCCTCGCCCTCAATCCGCTGGACGCCACGTCGCTGCTGACCGCGTTCGGCACGGCGGGTGTCTTCCTGGTGCTGTTCGCCGAGACCGGGCTGCTGATCGGGTTCTTCCTGCCCGGCGACTCCCTGCTGTTCACCGCCGGACTGCTGTGCACCACAGGGGCCGGCGGCATCCACCTGTCGCTGCCCCGGGTGCTGATCGCGGCAGCGGCCGGGGCACTCCTGGGAGCGCAGGCCGGCTACCTGATCGGCCGCCGCGCCGGCCGCACCCTGCTGGGCCGGGCCCGCAACCGGCACCTTGTCGAAGGCGTGGCCCGGGCGGAGGACCTGCTCGCCCGCTACGGCCACGGCAAGGCGATCGTCTTCGCACGCTTCATCCCCGTCGTGCGAACCGTGCTCAATCCGCTGGCCGGCATCGTCCGCGTACCGGCCAGGACGTTCGCCCTGTGGCAGATCGCCGGCGGACTGGCCTGGACCGTCGGGCTGGTGCTCGGCGGCTACGCCCTCGGGTCCACCATCCCCAACGTCGACCACTACCTGCTTCCCGTGGTCGGCGTGATCGTCGTCCTCTCCCTGCTGCCGCTGGCCCTGGAGGTACTCCGCTCGCGCCGCACCCGAGCCGACACGGAGCCGGCACGACGCCCGGCGTGAAGATCACATAGCCCATCACGACCTTCACGGGAGGCGGCGGTACCGCCAGCTGCTTCCCGCCACTGACCCCGGCCGCGGTCACCTGGTGGACCGACCCCGCCACACTGCCCGCAGCCGGCGCGACCACCCGGCGATCACAGAAACGGACCCCCATGAGCGCCATCAGCGTCGGCCAGGCCGCAGTCCTGGGAGTGGTCGAAGGAGTCACGGAATTCCTTCCCATCTCCTCCACTGGCCATCTGAAGATCACCGAAGGGCTGATGGGCATCCCCGTCGACGACACCTCCGTCGTGGGCTTCACCGCGGTGATCCAGGTCGGGGCGATAGCGGCGGTGCTCGTCTACTTCTTCAAGGACATCGTGCGGATCGTCTCCGCCTGGGGCCGCGGCATCGTCAACCGCGAGGAGCGGTACCACCACGACTACAAGTTCGCCTGGTGGGTGATCTACGCGACCATCCCGGTCGTCGTCGTCGGCCTGGCGGCCAAGCGGCTCATCGAAGGACCGCTCGCTTCGCTGTGGGTGGTCGCCGGTTCGCTGATCGTCGGCAGCGCCGTGATGTGGGCCGCCGACCAGATGGGCCGCCACAAGCGCGGCGAGGACGACACCACGCTCAAGGACGCCATGCTCGTCGGCTCCTCGCAGATCCTCGCCCTGCTCTTCCCCGGCTTCTCCCGCTCCGGCGCGACGATGTCGACCGCGCTCATCCTCGACTTGGACCGGGTCGCCGCCACCCGGCTCTCCTTCTTCCTCGGCATCTCCGCGCTGACCGGCGCCGGCCTGTACGAACTGAAGGACGCAACCAGCGCCGGGGTCGGCCTCGCCCCCCTCGTCGTGGGCACCGCCGTCTCCTTCGTCGTCGCCTATGCTTCCATCGCCTGGCTGCTGAAGTTCGTCGCCAAGCACTCCTTCAACGCGTTCGTGATCTACCGCGTCGTCGTCGGCGTTCTGCTGTTCGGACTACTTGCCGCAGGCGCGCTCAACACATGAGGAACCGAACGCCTAGGACTTGTCCGGTCGATCATGTCGGAGCCAGATGACGAGGGCTGCTGGGGTGGCCGTGCCCAGGAAGACGTAGCCGCGCTTGTCGTATCTGGTGGCCACGGCCCGGTGTTGCTTGAGTCGGTTGATCGCCCGTTCGATGGTGTTGCGTTGCTTGTATCGCTCTTCGTCGAAGCCGGGTGGTCGTCCGCCGTGTGAGCCCTTACGTAGGCGGGCGGCCTGGCTGTCGGTCTTTTCCGGGATCGTGTGCCGGATGCCACGGCGCCGCAGGTAATCCCGAATAGGGCCGTTACTGTAGGCCTTGTCCGCCGCGACACTGTCCGGCTTCTTGCGCGGCCTGCCCGGACCGATCTTGGGGACGCGGATCATGTCCAGCACCGCCTTGAACTGGGTGCAGTCCGCCCGCTGGCGCGGCGTGATGAGCAGGGACAACGGGCGGCAGCGGCCGTCCGCGCTCAGGTGGAGCTTGCTGGTGAACCCGCCCCGCGAGCGGTTCGCCCTCACTTCCTGCACCACCTCCACCACGCGGGCGTGCAGGCTCTGCCACGCGGTCTCGTCCTGGTGTTCTGCCTGTTCGGCCCCCTTTGACGCGGGCGCCGGCGGCGGATCGGTGCGGGCACCGGCAGCGTGCTGGGGCGCTCGGACAATGGTGGAGTCCGCCGAGGGGCCTTGGGGCAAGGCCCCCACCTGAGTTACACCGTTCGTTGGGATCTGTCTCACATCCGGTGGTAACGGAGCGTCATATCCGCTGAATCTGGTTCCGGGAGCCTTTCCCGCAGTTTGAAGCGCGGTCGCAGAGCGTGAATCTATCTCTCACGCGGGGCCATCCGAGACGCGTTGGCCCATGCAATATGTCAACCGACCAGCACTTTTTACTCTGCGCACCCAGCCTCGCGTTGCGTTACTACCGGATGTGAGACAGAGCCGTTCGTTGGACAGGCCCGTTGCTGGCATGAATGACGAAGGGCCATGTCATTCTCACGCGACCACCAGGAGGACGAGGCGGGCGCGCCCAAGGGCAACGGCGGTGGCGGCCGCCCCGAGCGCGGTCCGCGCCCCGACCGTTGTGGCGGCACCCCGCCCCGGCAGCCCCGCGGCGGCGAGCGTTCCGGCCCCGGCGGTGTTATGGCCGACGCGCCGCACCGCGCCGGTCTCGACAAGGGCTTCGGCGGCGGCAACGGCCGTCGCTGACAGCGCAGGCCACCGTGCGAGCGGCCGCGGGGGAGCACCCCGCGGCCGCACGCACCTTCAGTCCCTGGCCGCGCAACCGACGGTGAAACCGATGACCGCGCCGCCGCCCGGCCGGTTGCGGGCGAAGGCGGTGCCGCCGTGGGCGACGGCGATCTCACGGACGATGGCCAGCCCGAGCCCGGAGCCGGGCAGGCTGCGTGCCGCGTCCGCGCGGTGGAAGCGGTCGAAGATCCGCGGCAGGTCGGCCTCGGGCACGCCGGGGCCCCGGTCCCGCACTTCGACGCAGGGCCCGACGACCACAGTCTCGATCGGCTCCGCCCTGCCGGGGGCGAATTTGGCGGCGTTCTCCAGCAGATTTCCCACCGCCCGCTGCAGGGCGGCCGGCCGCCCTCGGACGACGGTGTCGTCGGCGCGTACGACGATCTCCCGGCCAGTGCGGCGCCCGGCGATCTCGGCCGCCCTGGCCGCCACGTCGGCGAGCGCGACCTCGACCGGCTCTTCGTGGTCGCGGTTCCCCGCCGCGAGTTCGACCAGTTCGTTGACCAGGTCGGTTAGTTCACGGGTCTCGGCGGTCATGTCCTCGACCAGCTCCGCCCGCGCCTCCGGCGGCAGCCGGTCGAAGCGGCGCAGCAGGGAGACATTGGTGCGGAGCGAGGTGAGGGGGGTCCGCAGTTCGTGTCCCGCGTCCTGGACCAGGCGCCGCTGGTCCTCCTCGGAGCGGGCGAGCCGCCCAAGCATGTCGTCGATGGCGCGGCCCAGCCGGCCCACCTCGTCCCGGCCGGCGACGGGCACCCGCACGTCCAGGCGCGCGGTCCGCGCCACGTCCTCGGCGATCCCGGTGAGCCGCACCAGGCGGCCGGTGATCCGGTGCGCCAGCCACCAGCCGACCATTCCCGCGCCGAGCAGGACCACGACCACGAGCAGCAGCGTGCGCTTCTGCAGATGGCGCAGGAGGTCCTCGGTGTCGCTGAACTGCTGGCCGATCTGGACCGCACCGCGGCCGCCGCCCAGCGCGACGGTGGCGATGCGGTAGCGGTCCTCGCCGACTGCGGCCTCGTACCGCACGGTGAGCGCCGCCGTGGCCCGGCTGGCAGTGGCCCGATCGGCGGCGGACACCGGCAGGGCGGGGCTGCCCCTGTCCGCGATCTCCCCGCCGGGGCCCAGGACCTGGACATCCGTGCGGGTGGGCCGGTTCAGTTCGTCGCGCGGACCGTCGTGGTCGGGGTCGGCGCCGAAGTAGTCCTCCGCGGACAGCCGCTCGTGATCGACCTGGTGGCGCAGGTCGGTCACCTGGTCCGAGAAGACCTGCTGCTGGTCGACGCGTACCAGCCGGGCCGCCGCGTCGTAGCCGAGGTAGCCCACAAGCATTGTCACGGCCGCCGCCATGGCAGCGAAGGACACGGCGAAGGCGGTGCGCAGGCTGAAGCGCAGGACGGGTGCCGGCGTACGGCGGAGGCCTGGGGGTCGGGGCAACTGGGGCAACTCACTCCTCCCGGAGGGTGTAGCCGACGCCGCGGACGGTGTGGATCAGGTGCGGCCGGCCCGGTAGGTCCACCTTGCGCCGCAGATAGCCGATGTAGACGGTGAGGTTCTTCGAGCCGGGGCCGAAGTCGTAGCCCCAGATCCGCTCGTAGATCGTGGTGTGGTCCAGCACGATGCCCGCGTTGCGGGCCAGCAGCTCCAGCAGGTCGAACTCGGTGCGGGTGAGGTCCAGCTCCTGCCGTCCCCGCCATGCGCGCCGTGCCGAGGGGTCCAAGCGCAGGTCCGCGGCCTCCACCGTGCCGTCCTCGGCGGGAGCCAGCTCGGGGACGGCCCGGCGCAGCAGGGCGCGCAGCCGAGCGAAGACCTCCTCGACCTCGAAGGGCTTGGCCACGTAGTCGTCCGCGCCGGCGTCGAGCCCGGCGACCCGGTCTGCGGTCTCCACCCGTGCGGTGAGCATGAGCACCGGTGTCCGGTCGCCCTCCGCGCGCAGCACACGGCACACCGCGAGCCCGTCGACGCCGGGCATCATCACGTCGAGCACGACAACATCGGGCCGCTCCCGGTGCACGGCGGCCAGCGCCTCGATCCCGTCCGGAACGGCCGTTACGCGGTAGCCCTCCAACTCCAGGGCACGCGCGAGCGACGTGCGGATCGCTCGGTCGTCCTCGGCCAGAAGCACGGTGTTCTTCACCCGGTCAGTGTGCATGGACGGCGGGACCGACCAGCCGCCCGGGGGCCGCCGACCGGGCCTCTTACCTCCCTCTCACCTTCGTCACGCGGGGCGCTTACCTCCCTCGGCCACGGTGTCGGCTACGCCGGGGGAGCCGCGTTCCTCCCGGACACCCCGGCCGGAGAGAGTCCGTATGAAGATCGCGTTTCTGCTGCACAACGTCTACGGGGTCGGCGGGACCATCCGCAGCACGCTGAATCTCGCCGCGGCCCTGGCGGTGGGCCACGATGTCGAGATCGTCTCGATGATGCGGCACCGAGAGGAGCCGAGGTTCGCTGTCGATCCCCGGGTACGGCTGGTCCCGCTGGTGGACACCCGGCCGGACGGCACGGACGTGCGGGACCCGCGGCACGGCCGGCCCTCCCGGGTCTTCCCCCGGTCCGACAACCGGCACCACCAGTACAGCGAGCTGGTCGACGTGCGCGTGGAGGAGTATCTGCGGCACACCGGCGCCGACGTCCTGATCGGCACCCGGCCGGGGGTCAACGTCTATCTCGTCCGCTTCGGTCCGCGCCGGGCGCTGCGCATCGCGCAGGAGCACCTGAGCCACGACGTCCACGGCAAGCGGCTCAACGCCGACCTGGCCCCGCACTACCGGCGCCTGGACGCACTCGTCACCATGACCGAGGCGGACGCCGCCGTCTACCGCCGGCGGATGCCGCTGCCCGGTGTGTGGGTGCTCGCCGTACCGAACAGCGTTCCCGAGCCGCCCGGGCCGCCGTCCGAGGGCACTGCCAAGGTCGTCGTGGCCGCCGGGCGGCTGGCGCCCGGCAAACGCTACGACCTGCTCATCGAGGCGTACACCGCTGTGGCGGCCGAGCACCCGGACTGGCACCTGCGCATCTACGGTGCCGGCGGCGAGCGCGAGCGCCTCGAACACCGCATCGCCCGGCTCGGACTGGAGGACGCCGTTCGGCTGATGGGGCTGCGCTCGCCGATCGAGCCCGAGTTCGCGAAGGCGTCGATCCTCGCCGTCTCCTCCGACGCCGAGTCCTTCGGCATGACGATCGTCGAGGCGATGCGCTGCGGCGTGCCCGTGGTCAGCACCGACTGTCCGCTCGGTCCCGCCGAGATCATCCGCGACGGGGTCGACGGCCGCCTCGTACCGGTGCGGGACGTGACCGCACTCGGCGCCGCCCTGAACGAGCTCATCGAGGACGAGCCCGGCCGGCGCCGCATGGCTGCCGCGGCCATGGAGAACTCCGCACGCTTCGACCCGGGGTTCATTGCCCACCGCTACGAGATGCTCTTCGCCGAACTTGACGCCACCCGCGGCGAACGCGCCCGCCGGCGGTTCCGCGCCGCCGCCGGAGGCCGTACGCGCGGGGTGCTGCGTAGGACGCTGCGCCGGGCGCGGCTGCTCGGCACCGCCCGCCGGATGTCCCGTCGCCTCGGTGAACTCAGGGGGCCCGGCCGGCCGTCCCCGCTCCTCCCGTCCCGGCCGTCCCGCCCCGGAGAACGGCCCGGACGGGAAGGCCGGCCGGGACGGGAGGGCAGGACATGACCACGAAGACCGCCACTGTCCTGCCCGACCCACCCGCGAAGCCCCCGAGATTCCGTCCCGACCCCCGGCTCGCGGCGGTGGCAGCCGGCTACGCACTCCTCCAACTCGTCCTCGCGGTCCCGCACGTGGGCCTCGGCTGGGACGAGACCGTGTATGTCTCCCAGCTGAACCCGCGCCATCCGGCCGCCTTCTTCAGCGCCCCGCGCTCGCGCGGGATCAGCCTGCTCACCGCGCCCTTCGCCGCTGTCACGGAATCCACGCCCGTGCTCAGGACCGCTCTGGCCCTGCTGTCCGCCGTAGCGCTGTACGCGGCCTTCCGCGTGTGGCGCCCGCTGGTGGGACCTGGTCCTGTCGCCCTGGCCGCGCTGCTGTTCGGCGGCCTGTGGGTCACCGTCCTCTACGGGCCGCAGGCGATGCCGAACCTGTGGGTGGCGCTGGCAGCGGTGGCCGCCGCGGGCTGGTTCCTGCGCGGCCTGGCCCCGGATGCGCCGCGGTGGGTGCTCGTGGGCCTGGCGGGCGCCATCGCCGCCGCCACCTTGTTCCGCACCCCGGACGGTGTCTGGCTCGCGCTGCCGCTGCTGGCGGCCTGTGCTGTGGTGCGCGGTCCGCGCCGCCCCGTCATGGCGCTCGCGATCCTCGCGGGGCTCGCCGTGGGCGGCGCCGAATGGATCGCCGAGGCGTACATCCGGTGGGGCGGGATCGGCGCCCGGCTCCACGTCTCCAGTGCCACCGAAGGCGGCATGGGCGCCCACTGGGCCGGTGGCCACGCCCTGCGCAGCCTGAACGGCCCGCTGCTGTGCCGTCCCTGCGACGTGCCGCTGACGCACCCGGTGCTCACCCTGTGGTGGCTCGCCCTGCCGATCCTCGCCGCGGCCGCCTGCGTGCCGGCGCTGCGGACCGGGCGCCCCGCCACGACGTTCCTGCCCGTCGCCTGCGCGGCCGCGCTCGCGGTCCCGTACCTCCTTCTGATCGACTACTCGGCTCCGCGCTTCCTGCTGCCCGCTTACGCTCTGCTCTCCCTGCCGATCGCCGCGGCGGCGCTCACCTTCGCGGCACGCATGCCGACCGTGCGGGCACGCGCCGTCGCCACGGGGGTCATGGCCGCGCTCCTCGTGGCGCACCTGGCCGGCCAGTTCACGGTGCTGCACCACAACGTCGCCCGCGCCCGCACCACGGCCGGTCACTACCGCAGCGCCGCAGACGGACTGCGCCGACTCGGCCTGCGGCCGCCGTGCCTGGTCACCGGTACCCACGCGCTGCCTGTCGCCTACTACGGGGGCTGCGCCTCGGCCGAGACGTCCGGGAACAACCGTTCCACGACCCTGCCCGCCCTGCTGCGCCGGATGGTACGGGAGCCCTCCGCCGTTCTGACCGGCCGCGGGCAGCAACCGCCGCGCTACGCCCGCGACTGGACCGGGCACCGGCTCGCGGGCACCGGCTGGGTCGCATACGTGCCATGAGACGGACACCTGCTTTACGTCTCGTAGTAGCTTGGTGGCCGTTGGTCGGCGCGTACGAGCGGAGAGGTGGGCGTGAGCAGCGACGCGAGCGGTCCGGGGACGGCAGGCTGGCGTGCCCGCTGAGAGCTCGAGAGCGAGGTGCTGGCCACCTTGTGGGTGGCCGGTGAACCGGTGGCCCCGGTGCGGTGCGTGAGCGACTGCACGGCGACCCTGCGTACACCACGATGCTGACGATCCTCACCCGGCTCCACGACAAGGGCCTGGTCACGCGTGAACGCGCCGGGCGCACCCGCCTCTACGCCCCGGTACGCGACGAGGCGGCCCACACCGCGGCCGCCATGCGGGCGCTGCTGGTGAAGGGCAGCGATCGGGCCGCGGTCCTCGCCCGCTTCGTTTCCGAGCTGCCCACGGACGACGAGGAGCTCCTGGAGCGGCTGCTGCACGCGGACACCGGGGAATGACGCGTGCGGATCGACGTGTACCTACCGCTGCTGCTCAGTACCGTCCTCGGTGCGGCGGCGCCGTGGGCCGGGAGCAGACTGCCGCCCCGGTCGGCGACCTGGCTGCTGAGCGGTGCTCCTGCAACCCATCGGCAGCGACGGTGACACCGACCCGGGCGAGCAGTCCATGACGGCGGTCAACTGCCTGATCTCTGCACTCGAACCGCGGTCCACACCCGCCCAGGCACTTGCGGCACTCACCGAGTTCGTGAGGGCCGCGCCTCAGTTCGGCGCGTTCTGCAACGAGGACCTCTCGACGCGCGCCAGCTGGCCGGCCCGGCCGACCCAGTCCTCCCGCCACATCACCGCCCCCGGCGCCGCCCCCACCCTCGTCGTCGGGACCCTCCGCGACACCGCCACCCCCACCAACCAGGCCCAGGCCCTGGTCGACCAGCTCTCCTCGGGCCGGTTCCTCACCTGGGACGGCGACGGTCACACCGCCTATCAGCGGGGCAGCACCTGCGTCGACGACTACCTGCTCCACGGCCGGCTCCCCACGGCCGCCACCGTCTGCACCTGACACGGCGCCCTATCCCCGGTCGGATGGGTTTGCGGTGCAGCGGCCGGGTGCTGGTGGTCGTTGCGATGGAGGCACGCTGCCGGCGTGTCGAGGTGGGTTTGGTGCTGTGGTTGCGCTGGGTGCTGCCTCTGCTGGCAGTTGCTGGGGCCTTCTCGTCGTGGACTCGGCCTTCCTTGTCGCGGGCGGTCTGGGATGTGTCGAGTGGGGTGTTTGTTGGTGTGGTCGGGTGTGGTGGGTTGCCGGCTGGTTGTGTTCGGTGCGGGATGCGGTTTAGCGGGTGCGGGCCCGCAGGACCCGGAAAGCGGCCAGGGCCAGGACGGCGGTGGCGGCCAGGAGGATCGCGGTCGCGGTCAGTTGCAGGGGCCAGTAGTGGGTGGCGGGGTGGTAGTCGTGGTAGAAGCCGGTGGCATCGAGCTTGTTGTAGACGGTGCGGCACTGGGGGAAGTAGGCGTAGGGGCCGCAGTCGGTGGTGAGTGGGTGGCGGGCTCCGGTGGAGGTGAGGAAGCCTTCGCTGACGGTGATGCCTTCGCCTGGCAGGCCGTTGCCGTCGCCCAGGTTGCTGACGCTGGTGACGGTGGGCCACAGGCGCGGCAGGGCGGCGTGGAGGGCGGTCCATGTCAGGGCCACGGCGAGCGGGGCGGTGGCGAGCGCGGCCAGGGAGTGTCGCCAGGCCAGTCCGGCGAGGGCGCCGGCGGCGAGGGCGAGCAGTGCGAGGGCCACCAGGACGGGGCCGTTGGTGTAGAAGGTCGGGGTGTCGTACCAGGCCTTGATGGTGTCGATACGGCCCTGGGACGCAGACCACATCAGGTGGTGGAGCAGGACCAGCAGCCCGGTCCCGGCAGTGACGGCCACGGCCGGTGCGGTGAGTTTCGCGGCGAGCCAGCGGGCCGGTGAGACGCCCTGTGTCCAGGCGAGCTTGGCGGTGCCGTTCTCCATGTCACGGGCGGTCAGGGCTGCTCCGGCCCAGGCGGCGACCACGACGGGGAGGGTGAGGAGGGCGAAGGTGGCGTACAGGTAGACGTGTTTGTACCGGAAGATTGCGCCTTGGTCGTACGAGCAGTGTGAGGAGCCGCAGTTGGACTGGCGCCAAGCCTGCGCGGACGCGTCGGTGAGCGGTCCGCCCAGCCACAGCAGCATCGCCGACAACGCAATGACGAGGGCTACCCAGATGTACAGCGCCGGGCGGTGCAGGCGCAGCAGGGCGCGGAGCGGGCCGAGGGCAGTGGTGGGCCGGTGGGGGACGGTGATGGTGGTCACGAGAGTGCTTTCTGGGTCTTAGCCGGGGTGGTGGTCGAGCGGGCGGGGGTCTGCGGGGCGCGCAGGTGGGCCAGGACGAGTTCCTCGAAGGAGGGCCGGTCGGCCTGCAGGCCGTGGGGCAGGGGGTGGTCGGCGGTGTGTACCAGGGCGGTGAGTTGGCGACCGGTGATGCGGGACTCCACCACCGAGTCCGCCGCCAGGCGGTCCTTGGCCTCCGCGGGGCCGGTGACCACGGCGTAGGTGTTCAGCAGGTCGTCGATGTCGCCGGCGAGCTGGATCCGGCCGTCCCTGACCAGCAGGAGCTGATCGCAAGCTCCGTCGAGTTCGGCGACCACGTGCGAGGACATCACGATCGTGGTGCCGTACTCGGCTGCCTGGGCCAGCAGCGCTCCCATCAGCTCGTGGCGAGCCAGCGGGTCCAGGTCGGCCATCGGCTCGTCCAGCAGGAGCAGTTCGGGTTTCTTGGCCAGGCCGAGGGCGAGGGCGACGCGGGTGCGCTGGCCGCCGGACAGGGAGCGGATGCGGGCCTTGGGATCGAGATCGCCGCCGGCCACGATCCGCTCTGCGGTGGGCGCGTCCCAGTGCCCGGGGTTGAGGTCGGCGCCCAGCAGGAGTGTTTCCGCGACGGTGAGCTGCGGGTACAGCGGTTTGTCCTGGGCCACGAACCCGACCCGGGGCCGGACGGATGCCGCGGGTGCCCCGAACACCGTGAGCGTGCCCTCGGTCGGTGCCGCCAGCCCCGCCGCGAGGGAGAGCAGCGTCGACTTGCCGGCGCCGTTCGGCCCCACGACGGCGCACACGCCCGCGGCGGGCAGCCGGAACGTGCAGTCGCGTAGCGCCCACGTGCCGTGCCGGCCGTACCTCTTGCCGAGGCCGGCCGCCTCGATGACGGTAGCGGTCATCCTTGTTGCCTTTCGGTGTTCTCGAAGTGCTTGTCCAGTACGGCGACGAAGAGCGCGCACGCGTCGTCCCGGTCCAGGCCCGAGGCGCGGGCTCGTACCGCCCAGCCGCCGAGCTCCGCGCGCAGCAGGGAGTCCGCCGGCACGGCGCCGAGCGCCTTGCGGACGAACGTGCCCACGCCACGACGGGCCTCGACGAGTCCCTCGCGTTCCAGTTCGCGGTACGCCTTCAGGACCGTGTTCGGGTTGATGGCGGTCGCTTCCACGACCTCTCGGGCCGTGGGGAGCTGGTCGCCGGGTTCCAGCAGCCCCAGGCGCAGGGCGCGCTTGGTCTGCTGGACGATCTGCAGGTAGGTGGCGACGCCGGTGCGCCGGTCGATGCGGTACTCCACCACCGCGACCACCATCCTTTCACTAATTGATTAGTGAAAGGATGGTGGCGGCCGGGGCTCGAAGATGTCAAATCTTGAACGTTTCCTTCGGTGGCCGCCCGGTCTGCCTCCAAGGGTGGGGTCCGCCTCCCGGCGCGGCCTCAGCCTTGAGAGCGGCTTGCGCCCTCCGCCAAAGGGATGAGCCGGCCCTGCCCCCGCCTGCAGGCACGCCGGGGGTGATGGACGCAACGCGGTTCGTGGTGCTGACCGGCCGGTGGGCGGGAGCCGGGCCTGGTGGTGGACGGCCGGCGCTTGGGTGGAATGGCGCGGGGCTGCTGCGCACTGGTGGGGGAGAGGCTGACCGTCGGCTGTGACGCGGTGGGTGCGAGCCGGGAGAGTAGGCCGGTGTGGTGGTGGTGACGTGGCGGGGCCGGTTCTGTCGCAGGCACCTGCCGGCCCTCACCGGGCCCTGCGTCCCCGCCCACCCGACCTGGACGAGTGGATCGTGGACATGGCACTCACCGCCCGCTGCCGCGAGCACCGCCGACACAACGGCGTGATCGGGCTCCTGCCCGTAGCCGCGGCGGCGCCCGCCCGGCGGCACGACGGGCCCGTGCCGCTCGTACCGAGCCAGGTAGGCCGACCTGGCATTCCCGGGCATCGGTAAGGGCATCGCGACGGTGGCGATGCCGTGCGTGAACGCGGCCTCCGCGCAGCACCACCGGTTTCAGCAGCTGCCTTGGTACAGGATCGCGTTCACGATCTCCCGCATCGCGTAGGCGCCCTGGTGACCGCTGACCGAGCGGTGCCGGGCCTTCCACGCGGTGATCACCGGCTCGATCAGTGACCATTGCTCATCCGATAAGTCACTCGGATACGGCGTGCGTTCGCTCACCCCGCTACCCCAGCAAACCAGCTACCGCGGATCGGCAACTTCCGCCCGCACCCACACCATCAGGCGACGACAGAAATGCCCATAGGCTCACGAACCGCCCTCTAGGTTCTCCGGCATCACCAATTCGGCTTCAGAGAGCTGCAGATCAAAGGCTTTGGGACGGAACGGCCCCAAAGTTCAGAGAAGTGGCCAGGACGCTCCGGGTTGCGGCAAACCAGAGGTGCGCTCGTGCGTCGCGGTCAGTGAACGTGACGGCTCCGGCAGCCAGGAGGGCAAGGGGGGACCGAACCAGTCCAGGACCAGGCATTGCCTTATCGCCTGGTTGCTGGTGCGGTCTGCGCGGCCGCCGATTTCGGTCCACAGGAAAGACGTGCAGCTTCCCGCGCGACGGTCAACCACTTGCTGGCGTCCTGGACCCGCGTGCCGCACTCAAGGCTGCCCCCACCCTCGATCGTCCAGCTCTTTGCATGCCCGATGGTCACGGCTTTAGCGCCTGGGCATGTGTACCGGAAGTCCGCTTCTACGATGTGCGCCTCTTCGTACTCCACATAGCGGCCTGCCGATTCTGAGGAGATGGCCCGGCTTGCGTTGGGGTCTTCTGGCTTTCTGCCGACGTCGGTGAAAGCAAGGCTGGCGGCGTCGTCGCCCTCCTGCGCCTCGCCTATCCACTTGGCCAGGGAAAACAGCACATCACGCGCCGGCAACGCTGGGCCGCTCGCCGAAACGGAAGTCACGGGCCATGACACCCGGTTCTTGGGTGCCGTCTCTTTGAACGTGCCGCCGTCCTTGCCGAGGGTCTGCACCCCGGAGAGGGCGGTGAGCCTAAGAGGCTGCTCGACGTTGAACCACTGGTAGGTACCGTTCGCGCATGCCCTCGGGCCCAAAGCTGGAGCCGTCGCCGACGCCTTCGGTTCGGTGTGCGTAGCGGTTGCGGTGCACGCACCAGTGCTCGCGACCGCCAAGGTGGCGACGAAAGCGGCGATCCAGCGCCTCATGGCGATTCCTCACGCGATCTCATGGCTCACGGCCCCTCGCTGATGGAGCCAGGGCCGCCGGGTGATCGCATAGTAGGCGCATGGCGTAGACGGCCGTCTGGCGGTGTCAGCCGCGGTCTTCCCAGTCCTGCGCGCAGAACCGGGCCTCGCTGACCACGGCGTCCCCGGCTCTGGCGGCCCGCACATACATGTTGGACCCGTCCGGCCCCAGGTCGCCGGCGCAGCCGATGAGCAGGTGGATCTGCTGTTCCTCGATGTACTTGGTCAGGGCCGCGTCGACAGTGGACAGCGTCCTTCCGATCAACTCGATGCCGGCGAAGGCGACCTGGGGGCCGGTGCGCCCGTGCAGGGTCACGGCCCCCAGGGTGGGGATCCCTTCCGGATACCAGTAGTGGGCGGTCACCCCAGCGCTGTGGAACCGTTCTTCTTCCAGGCACCACTGCCCGGGCTTGTTACGCCAAAAGTAGGGGTAGTGGCCTTGGCGAACAGTTGGTTCCTCACCGTCCAACGCGGCCGCCACCTGCTGCGGAAGCATCCCGAACCGCAGTGGACCGACGTTCTCCAGCGGCGTGTAATCCCAGCGTGGCCTGTCCTGGTCAGCCTTCACCGGCCACGCTCCCGGGTTCGTCTCCCGCTCGCGGACATCCCGCCACTGGATGACCGGGTCGGCCCCGTAAGGATCCGCGGCCAGTTCCGGGCCGACGAGCAGGGCATCGGTGATCACCGCGTCCCTCCGCTCCGCCCAGCCCTCCGGATGCTGCCCCCACTCCAGCGTGGCGCCCATGGACACCCCCCATGCCGCGACCTCGGGATCACCGCTCCAGTTCACCCCGACCGCTACTGCCTCCCTGCGGGCGAGATCCTGAATGTCCGAGCGCACCTCGGACGGCGCCCGGGCGATCAGGTCAACATCCCGCAGTGGCACCTGCGGGCCGTCCAACGCGTGGACCGCCACAGCAACCAGTCGCGGTCCCTGCCCGTAGATCGCGGTCACCCCCACCTCGCTGTACCGCTGCCACGACAACCGGTCCGCACTGCATTGTGATACGTAGGCGACCGCCCCATCCAAAGCCGCCACAACCTGGTCGGGACTCATCCCGAACCGCAGCGGACCCACCCCCACCAACGGATCAAGCTCCCACCGTGCACGCTCCTCAGGTGTCCTGTTCCACCAGCGCATCCCAACCCCCGCGATCGATCCGAACAGCCCGGCAGTTTCTGCCGGTGATCTTGTCGGCCACCCTAAGCACGCCCTCTGACAAAGAGGCCGTAGGCGATGTCGCCGGTGGCAGGCGTGACGGCGCGACTGGTCCTGACCTCGGCGATCTCCTCAACAGCGCCCGAGACCGCCGCCCCGACAAGTTGGACGCCTTCAAGCCCTACCTGCAGCAGCAGTACGCCGCAGGTATCACCAACGGCCGCACCCTGTACCAGTAGATCCGCGAGCGCGGATTCCGCGGCGGCTACTGGACACTCACCCCCTACCTGCGCACCCTGAAAGTCGGCACAGCCCCAGCCGCACCAGCGGAAATCCCGAGCCCGCGCCGGATCACCGCATGGATCGTGCGCAACCGGGGCCGCCTCAGCACCCGGGAGGTCGAACACCTGGACCAGGCCTGCCTCGCCTGCCCGGACATTGCGCGTGCCTGCGGGCTCGCCCGGGCCCTCACGGACCTCGTCCGTAACCGCCGAGGCCAATTGCTGCCCGACTGGATCCGTCAGGCCGAACAGTTCGGAGTTGTCTCGGTCGCCAAGTTCGCCGTGTTCCTCCGCCAGGACTTCGATGCTGTCATGGCAGGCCTCATCCTCGAATGGGGCTCCGGCATCGTCGACGGTCACGTCAACAGGGTGGAAACGATCAAGAGAACCGTGTATGGCCGGACCTCGTTCCCGGCTTGTGGGGATCCGGATCCTCATCCGTCTCTGAGCCGTCTTGCCCTTCGGTCAGCCGTCAATGCTGAGCGCTGATCTGCCGTGAAAGCCCCTCGAAGAACTGTTGAAGGCTGGCTGCGGCGAGGTCGAACTGATCGGACCACGAGGCGGTGGACGACCTCCAGACTCGCCCTGAGCCTGCCAGCGCGAACAGATGGCCGCCGCCGTCACTGGCGAAGACCACGCCGGGCTCTTCCCGGTCGATCTGGACAGCCCCGAGGTTGCGGAAGTGGTCGGCGACCAGCGAAGCCGGATGGACGAAGCAGCCGTGCTCCACATCGGACTAGGAGACCTCTTCGATCACCCGGTACATCGTGGTCAGGTCCGAGGGAATCGGCGTCAGCTCCACGAGCGCGTCAGTGGCCTGATGGCTGGGTTCCGTAGCGAGCACGACCACGTTGCTGCCCGGCTCGTACCCATGACGTGCCTGGAACGACTGACTCAGCTTGGCGAGCGCCGCCTGCGCATGCCCGCACCAGCCGCGAAGCCACTGGGCATCGAGCCGTTCGTCAGCCACGGTCACTTCCTTACGCCTACGCCGGTATCGGGTGGTGATCCACGGTCATCGCGGCTTGCGGGGCGGGTGCCCATCCGGGGGTGCGGGGCCCGGCGGTCTGCGGCTGCGCCGTGTGGGCGCCGGTGACCGGTGACGGTGCCGCCGGCAGGCGACGGGGCCCCGAGGAATGCGGCTGCGTGCCCGCCGGGGCGGTGTGTCAGACCTTGGCGAGCCGGTCGACCAGGAGGTCCACCCTGCGCTCGGCGTCTTCCGGTGGCAGTCGTCCCGCCCGGGTCAGGGTGGCCAGTCCGTGCAGGGCCGCCCAGAACACCTCGGTGAACAGTCCCGGGTGGACGCCGTCGCCGGCGACGGCGCTGAGGGTTTCCAGCAGGGCGGCGAAGGCGTCCTTCAGCGGCTGCGGGGTGTCCTCGTTCGCGAACGCCAGGCCGCCGTCGAGCTGGAACATGGCGTCGTAGACCGCGGGGTTGTGTTCGGCGAAGTCGAGGTAGGTGCGGGCGAGGGCGGTGACCTGGGTGCGGGGGCTGTCTGCGGCGGCGGAGGCCGCGGCCCGCAGTGCGGCGGCCATCTCGGCGGCGCCCTGCAGGGCGACGGCGCCGATGATCTCGCGCTTGCCGCGGAAATGGCTGTAGAGGACGGGCTGGCTGTATTCGATGCGCTCGGCGAGCTGGCGGGTGGTGACCGCGTCCCAGCCCTGCTGCTCGGCGAGTTCGCGGGCTGTCGCCACGATGAGGCGCTCGCGGACCGCCCGTTCGCGTGTTTTGCGTTCCTGTACCGACATGACCCGATCCTAGCATTGCTAGACAAGCAAGCGGCAGCAGGCTAGCGTTGCATCAACATCTAGCACCACTAGATTCCAGGAGGGGTAGTCGTGCTCAACGCACTCGAGGTCTTCACCACCGTGGCCGTCGGCCTGATGGTGGGGGTGGAGTTCTCCGTCGCCTTCGTCCTCAACCCGATCTTGGGCGCCCTGCCCGAGGACAGCGGCCAACTCGGCCGCGCCCACGGGGGCCGGATGCTCGGCGCGGTGATGCCGGTCTGGTACATCGGCTCGCTCGTCCTCGTCGCGCTCTGGGCCATCGCCGGATGGCACCACGACGGCACCGGCCTCGTCGTCACCGCCGGCGCGCTGCTGATCCTCAGCGTGATCATGTCGATCCTGCTGCTCGTCCCTATCAACAACCGGGGCAAGACGTGGACGCCCGAGAACCGGCCCGCCGACTGGAAGGAGCAGATGAACCGCTGGGACCGCTACCACTACGTCCGCGTCGCCGTCATCATCGCCGCCTTCGCCCTGCTGGTCACCGCCCTGGCCTGAGCCCCGTGGGCCGGCACCACGCCGGCGGCGCACAACCCCCTACTGGCCGGGCGGCGGCCGGCCACCGGCATCCCGGCATCCGGGAACGCGGCTGCCGCCGAACGCCGCTGTCACCGGCCAGTCGGGGTGTCCCCGTCCGAGGCCTTTTCGACTCCCAGCCCATGACCACCTCCCTTCCCCTGCTGGCGGGTGCTTCGTGGACGCGGTGTGAGGTCACCCTCGGCGGCGCTCGCCCCACCCATGGCAGGATCGGGGGCAGGTCGCCGAGCCCGCGGGCCGGCCGCTTCGGCATCGGCGACTGTGAGGTCTCAACTCGCGCGCTCGTGGCGGTACCGCGGTACATCCGGACGTAGTGTTCAGCGGAGCGAATCGCCCGCCAGATGCACGGACGCGCAGGTTTCACCTTGCTTCGCCACCGCATCCTCCTCGGATAGCACCACCCTCTGTCACCACCGAAAGTGAGACAGAGCCGTTCGATTGACAGACCCCCTGCCGGGCGGGGCGTTGAACATGTCCGGCTCCGTTACGTTTTACGGTCGCGATGAGTACGGGTGTGCCGATTAGCCGGCTCTCGGATAGGGCTGGTCTCGATTGCTGTGCACCGATGCCGGGGTGTGGGCCGGGCTGCTTGGTGCGGTGACGTGACGGTTTGGTGGCGGTACAGCCGGAGGATGGCCGTTCCGCCTTGGGGTGTCGCGCGGGGTGGGCGTCCGCGGGTGTCTGTTCCGCCCCTCCCGCACACACATCAGATGGAGTGGAGCGATCATGGGAAAGCTTGCTGGGAAAGTTGCCCTTGTCACCGGAGCCGGTCGTGGCATCGGGAAATCGGTCGCCGAACGCCTCGCGCAGGACGGAGCGATGGTCGCAATCAGCTATCGCACCAGTGCGGCGGGCGCCGAGCACCTCGTCGAACAGCTCAGGAAGAACGGCACCGACGCGGTCGCGATCCAGGCGGATGTCTGCGACCCAGAGCAGACCGGACGCCTTGTCGAGCAGACCGTCGAACGCTTCGGCAAGCTCGACATCCTGGTGAGCAACGCCGGCATCGAACACTTCGGCCGCCTCGAGGAGATCACCCCGGAGGACTTCGACCGGGTCTTTTCCGTCAACACCCGCGGTCAGCTCTTCGCCGTTCAGCATGCGGCTCGCCAACTGCCGGAGGGCGGACGGATCGTGCTCACCTCGTCGGTCAGCGCCACTCGCGCGGTTTTTTATCACACCCTGTATGCCGCCAGTAAGGGCGCGGTGAACAGCATGGTGCTCAACCTGTCGCCGGAGCTCGGCGCGCGCGGCATCACGATCAACGCCATTGCGCCTGGCGGAACCGCCACCGACATGGCCGACACCCACGCCCTCAGTTACAAGCACCCGCTGTTCGACGCGTCGCTGGATGCCTGGGAGAAGATGCACGGCGCCCTGGGGCGCCTGGCCCGACCGGAAGAGATCGCGGCCGTCACCGCCTTCCTCGTCTCCGACGACGCCTCGTACATCACCGGCCGCACGATCGAGGCAGACGGCGGCTTCTTCTAGACAGCCCTTCGGAGGCTGCCCACGCGCAGCATCGCCCCAGCGGGTGGTGCGGCAGGCGGCGAAAGGTTTGGCGCACGGCGTCAGCCGCCTGCCGTCGCATCCGCACGGAGCGCCTTGGCTCGCTGGCGTGAGGTGGGGTGGGTACGTCACCACGCGGCCACGCGGTCACCCCCTGTGGTGTTGCGGGCCGCGGCGGCACGCTTGAGGAACCGGCGATCGGCTCCTTGTGACACGGCGCCGGCGTCGGCCTGCAGTTCGCAGCACCGTCCCGGCCAGGCCGCGCCAGTAGGGGTACGAGGCCGGGCCCCATACATCTGGCCAGTGGACCGGAGGTGCCGCTGGCCATCAGTTCACGCAGCATCGAGACGGCGGCGGTCAAGAGCACCATCAGCAGCAGCGCGAAGCGCAGCATCGTGCCCCACGGCAGGCCGCCCGGCTCCGCGTGGCCGCGCCGGCGGTGCTCGATGAGATGGTCCAGAAGGTAGCCGTCGCTCAGTGCCCACCAGGCGCGCTCAGGATCGGGAGCGGTCGATGCAAGCGGACTGGCCGGGGGGAGCATGGCGGCCACCGCATCAACCAGCCGGCCATTCAAGCTAACGAGTGCTGGATCCCCCACCTCGGCACGGAGGTAATCCCGGATGACGTCGTGGAGGCTGATGCGCCCGCCGTGATCGGGGATGAGTGTGATCAGGCCGGCGCATACGCCAGCCGCCACGCCCGGCGCAGCCCCGCCGGATACCCGCACCCGGCCAGCACACCCTCCACCGCCTCCACGAACGCCGTCGCCCCACCAGCCAGCGCCCGCTCCACCGCGCCCCGGTGATCACGCAGGCCGGGGGAGCGGTCCACGAGCACCCTGCTCAGCGCTGCCTCGCGGGCCTGCACCTCGCCGGTCCGCTCCAGGGCGGTGTTCAGGACCTGCTGCTCATCGAACTTCCGAGGGCGTGCCATGTGGCCGATCCACGTTTTCTTGACCGGTTCGTCCATATGGGGTAACGTTATGGACGAACCGGTCAAGAATTAAGCGGATTCGACGGTCACCCAGGCCCCATGGCTGGCGCCCCCAAAAAGGCAGCATCCACCTGACGGCGCACCCCAGTGCTATGACCGCGATGCAGGACCGGCGCCTACGCCGGTGGGCCGGTGCGTCAACCAGGCCGCGACCTTTGAGCAGTGCGCAAGTGCCCACGTCTCAGCGGCCGGGCAGAACAGCAAACACCGAGGTACTTTCGTGCACACAAATCAGAAAAGACTCCTGGGGATCCTGGCTGGCCTCGTGGCCCTCGCCGCCCTAGTCCTCCCGAACCTTGCGAACGCCGCTGCCAGCGGAAAGTCGTCCGCATCCCGCGCGCCAGCCTGCGCAGCTCCGGAGAGGCCGAAGAGCCGCGGCTACGACTCCGCAACCCGCAAGGACTCGGCGTTTAACAGGGAATTCCGTCACTGCTTCACCACCGTCGACGGAATACAGATGCACTACGTCATCGGCGGCAGCGGCCCGCAAACCACGGTCCTGCTGCATGGCTGGCCCGAGAACTGGTACGCATACCGAGGGATCATGCCGAAGCTCCTTCCCGGGCGGACGGTGATCGCCGTCGACCTGCCGGGCCTGGGGGACTCGACCGGAGCGCCGTCGAACTACGCCGCCGCGACCATGGCGACCTACGTGCACGATCTGCTCGACCGGATCGGCAAGCGCCACGGTGTGGAGCTCGTAGCGCATGACATCGGCGCCGGCGTCGCCTACCCCCTCGCCGCCAAATACCGTCAGCAGGTCAGTGGACTATTCATGATCGACTTCCCTCTGGTGGGCAAGAACCTGCGCTTCGCTGACTTCAGCAACGTGTCCTTCCACTTCCTGTTCAACCAGCAGTCACCGCTCGCCGAGCAGCTCGTGACCGGCCGTGAGAAGCAGTTCTTCGGCTACTTCTACCCGACGTTCTCCCACTCGCCTCGCGCCATCCCGTCGCCGGGTGCCGTCAAGGAGTACGTCCGCACCTACTCGCGGCCGCAGGTGCTCCACGGCGGGTTCGAGTTCTACCGCTACTGGAACCAGGACGAGATCGACAACAAGCGATTGCAGCAGAAGCCCCTGACCATTCCCGTGAGGATGATCAGCGAGGAGGGTTTCCTCAACGTGATGCTCGCCGGGGCGCAGGGCGCCTCGCCCTCCGCGACCGGCGTGGAAGTGGCCGGCTCGGGGCACTGGCTGGCAGAAGAGGCTCCGCAGCGCATCATCGAAGAAATCAACGCGTTCTACCCCGGCAAGTGACTCGCGCGGAGCCGGGCGAACAGAACAACAGGTGATACCTGTCGAAAGGCATGGGTTCGGCCCGTGCTCCGGATGGGAGGGGTAGGCGGAAGGCGCTTTCGACCGCCTACCCCCGGCGCCATCCAGTCGACGGCGTCGGCTGTATGTGCCTTCGCCTGGGCGGCTCGCAGCGTCCACAGGGGGCCGAGTAGGCCCGGGCGGTGGTTCTGGGATTCCTCCCGGACCGTTTCCTGATCCTCTCGCCGTGTCGGCGTAGGACTTTGTGAGGGCGAAGGTCTCCGAACAGTCCGTGGGCAACCGGAAGCGCCAGTTCCTTCCGGGTTCGGCCGGGCGCACCGGCTGTCGCACGGCACCGACTGCAGCAAATTTTTATCGTTCATTACAAAAAGCGCTCATCCCATTCTCGCGACGCCCGCATGCGGATGTCGGGAAGTGGGGCTCAGCAAAGGATGTAACAAAAATTGTTTCATCTGTAGGGCGCCCGTTCATCCAGATTAGGAGCACCACACCATGGGACAGCTTGAGGGCAGGACCGCCGTCGTCACCGGTGGTACCAGCGGCATCGGCCTGGCCACCGCGCGGCGGTTCGCCGCCGAGGGCGCGCACGTGTTCATCACCGGCCGCCGCAAGGAGGCACTCGACGCCGCCGTGGCGCAGATCGGCCCCCGCGCCACCGGCGTCCGCGGTGACGTCGCCGACCCGGCCGACCTCGACCGGCTCTACGACGTCGTCGCCCGGCAGGGGCGCCGCATCGACGTGCTGTTCGCCAACGCCGGCGGCGGCAGTTTCTCCACCCTGGAGCAGGTCACCGAGCAGCACTTCGACCAGACCTTTGGCAGCAACGTCAAGGGCCTGCTGTTCACGGTCCAGAAGGCGCTGCCGCTGCTGAACGACGGTGCCTCGGTGATCTTGACCGGTTCCACCACTGGTACCACCGGCGACGAGGCCTTCGGCGTGTACGCCGCGTCCAAGGCGGCGGTGCGGTCCTTCGCCCGGACTTGGGCCAACGAGCTCAGGGGCCGCGCGATCCGGGTCAACACCATCAGCCCCGGCCCGACCGACACCCCCGGCATCGACGGCCTCGCCCCCGACGCCGAGCAGGCCGGCCAGCTCAAGGGCTTCCTGGCGGGCCGGGTGCCGCTCGGCCGGATGGGCCGCCCGGAGGAGACCGCTGCGGCCGCGCTCTTTCTCGCCTCGGACCAGAGCAGCTTCGTCACCGGCATTGAGCTCTTCGTCGACGGCGGCATGAACCAGGTCTGACCGCCCCCCGGGGAGCCTCCCGCCCCAGAGGCGGGAGGGGGCGGTCGGGGAGCCGGTACGGCGGAGCCGACCGCCATACCGGCCCCCTCGCCGCCGCATTCGAGCAGCCCGACCTGTTCGCCAAGGAACTCAGGGGCCTTCGCCCGCGCCCTGGCGTAGCCCCGGCAAGCGCGACACCCACGGCCTCCTGCGCGCCCGCCCGCCAACGCCGATGCCGAGCAGGATTCGGGATCCCGCCATCACGGCCATGTTCGGGGCGCAAGCCCCCTGGTGTTGCCGAAACTCATCGACATTCACACGCCTCAATCCGAGGTGTTCACGGCACTGAGCAACACCTGTTCCCCAAACTCACCGACATACCCAGGCCCCTGTGCCGTGACTGAGTGCTTGACCGGTCGGCGAGTGTTCGATCGACGACATGAAGCGCTTTGGTCTGCCCGGGCAGGTCGATGGCGACGCTCGCTACGAGTCCGGCAGGCGGAGCCAGATCTCGGAGAAGGTGAGGCCGTGCTCATCGGTCACCAGCCCGCAGGGGCAGCCGAGCGTGATCAGGCGCCAGTCGCTGGCCACGGTCCATGGGCCATCCGCACTCGCGCACCCGGGACAGTGGACGGTGTGGGCCGTCCACACGTTGGGGGCGGGCCTGCCGTAATGCCGGAACCGACCCGTGTACTGGGTCTCCCACGGCACGACCGGGGGCGTGAGAGCGAGGGTCCCGGACGGGTTCGGGGCGGCCAGGGCGGTAAACAGTTCAGCCAGGTCGGGGAGCAGAGCTTCGCCCGCCTCGGTCGGGGGGACCGGCAAGCCGCCGACCGTGTCCTGGGGTACCGCATAGCGCGGAGCCGCCGCGGCGGCCGGCGGGTTGGGGGCGGCGTACCAGGGCAGGAGGGCGCGAGCGACGGAGGCCAGAAGCGCGGCGGCGGACGCGCTGACGGCGCCTGCATCGAGGTGATGGACTGTGGTGCGCCAGATCCGCTGGAGCCGTCGGTCCCGGTCCGTGGCCCGCGTCCGTGCGCTGCCGGCTCCACGGGCAGGGAGTGGGGCGGTGAGGCGGGCCAGGACCCGGGCCGCCGCGTCGGCGTCCGCGTCGATGGGGCGCCATCCCCCGGCAGTCAGGAACTGCCGGGCTCGGCTTGACTCTCGGGTCAAGGCGCGCGTCAGCAACTGTTGGGTACCGCAGACCGTTACGGACGTGTCCTGCCCGCTCGACATGGCATCCCATCCCCGATTCCGTCGCGTTGTGCCCGCACGCCCACCCTGAGTGGCAGAGACATCACATCACACGATCGTGCGGGCGCCGTCGACATACGTTCCGGCTTCCAGGCCGGATCGTCTCGCTCAGCACATTCTGTCACTTTGGGAACAGCATTTCGTCGGTCCCGCTATGACCCCCAGCCCCGGCCAGCCGTCGGCTTCACCCCCGACTGCCGAAAGTGAGGTGTTGGCCTCGGGGACCGGCCGAAGAGCTGAGGGCTGCCGGTTCGCTGCTGTGGTCGCCGGCCGCGGAACCTCCTGCTTCATCGCCGGCAGCCACGGCCTGTCGCCGCCCTGGTCAGCGTCACCGGCAGTGTGGGGGTGCGGGTGTCGGCTCCGTTGAGCGGGATGTTCTCCAAGTCTGCGTTGCGGGGCTTGGGCTGGTGCACTGCCGAGGCGACAATGACCTCCAGAACCTTTGCATCGGCTGGTGATGGCTACTGCCGTCAGGCCGTGATCCGCGCTCCGGGTGCAGATCTTGCCGGTAGCCGCCGCGCCGCGTATTCGGCCACCCGTCCCGACATCTGGCCGAGGAGTCTGCGGTGAACGGCTTGTTCGACCAGTCTTCTCAGTACCCCTTGGCCGTCGGCCTGTTCGTCCTGGTGCAGCTTGCCGTGGTGGTCCTGGCCGCTGTGCTCTTTCGGCGGCGCCGGCTGCGCGCTGCGGATGCGCAGCCGGGCAACGGCAAGAAGCAGAAGCGCAAAGACGAGCGGCATCCGGTTGCTGTCGTGGTGGCTGCGCTGGCTGTTGCCGCGTGCACCGCTTACAGCGGCGACACTTCCTGGCGGTTCGCCGAGGAGCACCTGGGGATGCACTCCCTGCGTGAACGTGGCTTCCTGTTCTTCGCCGGCGAGCTTGCACTGTTCGGCTGCGCACTGATGGCGCGCAGCAACATGCCCGTTGCGGCGCGGTCGGCGTGAGGGTGTCGGAAGCCCTCATCGGTGTTGCCCTGGACCGCGCCAACACCGCGCTCGAAACTGCGGTAGCGGATGCGGGGGAGGAGACCGTGCCCGACATGCAGCCGGCGCCCGGCCCGCAGCGTGCCGTTGCAGCCCCGTCCCGCATGGAGGCCGTGCACGCGCGTATCCTGGCGGATCCGGCTCCGGCGGATGCGCAGCCGGGTGCAGCCGGTGACGGGGCGGATGCGTAGCCGGACGCCAAGGCGCCCACCCTGGATGCGGATGTGACGGGGTTCCGGCTCGAGCAGAACAGGGATGAACTCCTCGAGGAGGCACGCTGTCTCGATGCAGAGGTTCGTGCCGACAGCGATCGAAGCGCATCCCGGGGCGTGTCGTTGCGACAGCTGGAAACTGCGTATAGGCCGGCGTCGTGCGCAGCGCCTGCAGTGCGTCCTCAAGGAGGATCCCGAACAGCGGTGAGCCGGGGGGAACGCTCCAACTGCCTGTTCTCCTTCGTCTGCACCGCCTTCCGGCAGGTGGGGGAGCGCCAGGCCTGGCCTGTGGCTTCGTTTCGTTCACGAGAATCGGCAGCAGATGTTCACGACTTCGGAAGGCGCCACAGCACACCGGGAACTCGAACACTGAAGCTCCGCCATCTTGAAGTGGCTGGTCAGCGGGGTGGCGTGACCTCGTTTCGGGGTGCTCGTGCTGGTCGTGGGCGGCAGTCTGTGTTGTAGATCGTCCGGCGGGGTGGTTTTGCCGATGAGTTCACCGTCCTCGAACGGTCCACCCGGCGACACGACCGTTCTCGACAGGAGTGCCATGTCCACCATCCAGCCAGTGATCATTACTGCCGACCAGGACGTTCTGCTCGGCTTCTATACGAAATTGTTCGGCGCTGAGGAGATCTTCCGGGTACCGGCGGAAGGCCCGGCCTTCTACCTCGGCTTGCGCATCGGCGACACCGACCTCGGGCTGGTGGCCAAGGCGAACCCGGGGACCGGGGCGGCGCCGCGGATCCTGCTCAGCATCGGTGTCGACGACGTCGACGAGACGCTCGGCCGGGTGGAGGCGCTGGGCGGCTCGGTCCGCGGCGGCCCCAACGACATGCCGTGGGGACAGCGCGTCGCCCACATCCAGGACCCCGACGGCAACCCAGTGAACCTCACTCAGCCGATCCCGGCCCGCTGACGCTGTTCCGCGGTGCTTGTGCTGATCGTGGGCTACCCGCGGTAGAGATCGATTGTCGGTAGTGGCCTCGATGTTCGGCAGGACGAGTAGGGCGCGCAGCAGGTGGGTGGCGCGGGCGGGGCCAGTACGGAGCTTGGTGAGGATCCGCCAGTTCTTCAGGTGGGCAAAGCCGCGTTCGACGGGGGGCGCGTCCGGCGGCGAGGACCCGGTTGGCCTCCTTCTCGGCGGGTGTGAGCTTGCGGGCGCGGGTGGCCTTGAAGCCGGTGACGACCACGGGGTCGTCCGGTTCGTCGTCCAGGCCGAGGAAGCCGAGGTCGGCCAGGGTGCCGAGTCCGGCGGTGCGCAGGTGGGCCAGGATGCGGTCGCGGCGGGCGGCGGTGATGTCGTGGGTGCGGCCGGGCCGGGCGGCCGATATCCACACCAGGCGGCCCTTGTCGTCGGTGAGGGCGAGGACGCGCAGGCCGTGGCGGTGGTGTTTGCCGCAGTAGTCCGGGCGGTTCGCCTTCCCGGTGCGGCGCTGGGTGGGGATGAGGATGCCGTCGATCAGGACGACCTCACCGCCCCGTTTGGCGATCTTCTTCAGGTTGCGGTCCAGCCGCGGCGCCCGGGCGGCCAGCAGGGCGATCAGTTCGTCGCGCCGGCGCCGCACGGTGGTGGCGGAGACGTCGTTGCCGCCGGCCATGTCGGCCAGGCGCTGATCGTGCCGCAGCACGGCCAAGACGATCACCGCGGTCCTCCCCGGCGGCAGCGCCCGCCACCGGGACCGTATCGCCTCCAGATGGCGCCGCAGCAGGTCGGCGAGGTGGTTGACGGTGTGCGTGGACCGCGGCAGTCGGCACTGGTAGACCAGGGACACGGTGGCCCCGGCATGGTCGTTGGTTTTCGTCACACAATCCCAACGGCCTCCGGGGGCAACGCAGTTACGCTCAGAATCGCTGTGCGGCCCCGGTCACGGGCGGACGGTGAACTTCCCGTCGGGCCGTTTGTGCAGCCAGCCGCGGTCGGCCAGCTTCGTCAGCTTCCCGCGCAGCGGCTCCAGCCTGCCCGCACCCCGGTGTCCAAGCCCAGCACCTCGCCGATCTGCCGGGTTGCGACCGGACCGGGGGCCTGCCGCGCGGCGGTCAGGATGCGCTGGTACTCCGCCGGCAGCGCGGACTCGGCCACCCCTGGCGCGCGGTCCGGAACCAACCGCACCGCCCGTCCCGCCACCTGAACGACCGGCGATCCGGCCTCCGCCCGCTCATCGGCGATCTGCTCACTCATCCGCTGCAGTACCCGCTCGGCCACAGCGAGTTCCTCCCGCTCGGCCCGCACCTCCGCCAATCGCCTGGCCAGCCGTTCTGCGAGTCCGTCCAGCTCCGCACGTCGCGCGGCGATCCGCTCCAGTACCTCGGGGTCCGTCATGCGCCGGAGCGTAGGAGCGGCAGCCGCGACGACGGGCGGGAATCCACAAAACCGCCCCGCCAGACGATCTACACCACAGACTGCCGCCCACGACCAGCACGAGCACCCCGAAACGACATCACACTAGCCCCCTGAACAGCCACTTCAAGATGGCGCAGCTTCAATGAGTGCACCCACACAAGCCGCTCGCCACCTGCGGGGTCCTGTACCGGCCGCGCTTCGACAAGGCAGACCACAGACGCGTCGCCCACCCAGGGAATTCGAGCACCCGCATGGCGAGCCTCTTCGTCGTGGCCCCGTGCGCCAGCAGGCTCCTGGCCGAGATGCGCTGATCTTCGGAGAGCAGATCACCGAAGCCGCGGCCTACGCACTGTTCCCCGGGCCTGCCCAGCGCTGAGGCCATCGCGGCGTTGAGACAACGGATGACACCGTCCAGGGTCAAAAGAGCCGACGGTGTAGCCCTCTGTAGGAGTTCGTCCGAGGCGTCCATCTGCCGCTCCCTGACCGTCATCGAGCGATATGACCCCGATAAACGTAACAATCCTATCTGCCGCAGAGCAGGTCGCGTGTCCACTGGGAGCGGGGTGCGAAGCTGAGCGGCAGCTCAGCAGGCAGCAGGTTTACCTGTGAGGAGATGCCGCTGAGTCGGAATCCGTGACCCGCGATCCCTGGGGCCTCGTCGAGAGACACGGTCTGCGTACCCGGGATGGCCGGTGCGCCGTCTGCTTGCCATGGATGGGGGTGCCGGTGCCGCTCCGTGCAGGATCCGGAGGGGTGGACCTTCCCGAAACGGGGCGGAGGGCGGCTGGTGAGGAGCACTGTATGCGGGCAAGAGTGCAGCCTCCCCTCCCTCGCGCGTCGCAGCGTGCGCCGACGGGATGCTGGCCGGGGACTCAGACTGGACTGTTTCGACCACTTCGCTTAGGCTGATACGCGCTGTGCCAGAGCCAGGGCAGGCGGGCCCTTACGTCGACTCGGTCAGAGGCGGGACCTCTTCAGGGTAGCCGTCGATCGACTTCTGGCAGCTTTCCCACTATGGGGCTTTCACGATGGACTGGAGGGCTGAGATGCCTGACGTTATATTTTCAGACGCGGAATCGTCTGTGGTGGTGAGCGACAACGAGAACGAGCATCGCTACGAGATAGCCGTAGTCGGTGAGACGGCTGGCCACATGGGTTATCGGGCGATTGGTGATCGACGCGTATTGATGCACACGGTCATCTACGACGCATTCCGCGGGCGAGGTCTCTCCAACGTCCTCATCAAGCACACCTTGGACTTTCTGCGCATCCGCGGAAATACCATTTCAAATTACTGTCCAGTCGTCGACAGGTTCATACACAAGAATCCCGAATACATCAGCCTGGTCGACGTGAAACATTCAGGCACCTGGGTCTCGCCTTCGTCGGGCTGACCGAGCCGGCCGTCAACTGCCCGCCTGCCTGCGTGACAAAGCATCGAGCTGAGGATCCGGCTCAGTCCACGACGTAGGAGCGTACGTAGTTCAGCGCCATCTGCATGGAGACGCGCATGGGCTCAACGTCCTGGGCGGTCTGGGCCAGCAAATAGCCGCCCTGCAAGGCAGCCATGACTGCGGTGGCGAGTTGCGCCGGGTCTGCGTCTTCACGCAGGGAGCCGTTCTCCTGCATGCGCTTCAAGCCTGCCGAGATGAGCTGCTGCCAGTCGGCGAACGTCTCGGCAAGCTTGCTCCTCGACGTCGGGTCCTGCGCCGCCCGCGCGCTGACCAGCGAGCCCAACGCGCACCCGTAGGCACCGTTCTGCAAAGAGTTGAGATGGATAAGCTTGTCGCTCCATCGCTCGAGCGCGCGAATGGAATTCATTCGCTCCAGCATTTGGCGATCACGGTTCAGGACCTGATCGGTCCGCAGCTCGATGACGCTGTGGACAAGCTGGTCTTTGTCCGCGAAGTGGCGATAAAGCTGGGATTTACTCGTCCCACTCGTCGCTCGTACGTCGTCGAGTGAGACCGCGTTGACGCCCCTCACGTAGAAAAGGTCGGCAGCGGCCTGAATGATTCGGTCGCGGGTGACAGCCCCACGCGAGGTGAGGCGCCGCTCTTGCCTAGGAGCATCATCTACGGACATGTGCCCGATATTACTACGGACGATCAACGGGTCCGGGGGAGAGCCGGAGGGCGTTGCCGGGGCCCCCTTGGGGGCGTCAGCAGGCCGCTCGCTGTCGGCCGGGGCGCCGGGCCCGCGAGGTGCGGCTTCCGCAGGTACGCGTGCCTTGCCTGACGTCATGGATCACCTCTGCCTCTCACTGGATGCGAACTGTAGGGGAACGCTCGACTGTGGGCCCTGGCTTCCCTCCGTGATGACTTCCGGGCAGCTGCCGTGTCGGGACGCGGCGGATCCATGTGAACACGATGAGGGCCGACTATCGATGGTGACATTCACACGTGTCGCACCACATGGACCATATGGTCCCCTCGTTTGCCTGCTAATGGAAGAGGCATGGTGGGCTCCGAGGCTTATTAGCGAAGAGAACCGACGCTTGTAGGTGACGGTCTGCACGCAGTGACAGCTGATAGTGGCGGTGACCGTGAGGTGGCAGAGTCTGACTGACGGCTGATGCTCCGCTCCAGCCAGTGCGGGTCGAGACGGCTCGGGCGTGGCGCGTTCTAATCCGTCGGAGCCGTGGCGTAAGGCACCTATGTGCAATCAGATCCGCGAGCCGTCACCTCCAGGTGCTGGAGGCTTCTCGCCCGTGTTCGGTCGCCTCTCCTGCCTCCTGGTGTGATGCTCGTCAACGACTGAACCGGAGGTTCGGCGGGGTGTGCCCTCAGCGGGCGACTGGGCGAGGGGATCCTCGGGTCTGGCGAAAGACCTCTGCGGCATTCTCATCGGAGCAATGCTCAGAACCTGCGGAGGGGCGGTCGATGAGCTGGCCGCGTTTGAAGCGGGCTCCGGCGCGGACAAGGAGGACCAGGTGTGAGCCGTTGACGCTCTTCAGCGGGCCTGGGCGACTCGATGAACCGAACACCATGGCGAGCCCGGCGGCGCGGGAGCCAGCGCCATTGGTGACGCGCTGGCCCGCCCTCAGGCGGGCCGGCCGGTGCGGACGTGACGGTTCGGCCGGCAAGGCTTCGGTGAGTTCGGATTCCCGGTGCTGCCAGGCCGTCGAAGAGGGCACGGGCAACGACGTTGTCAGGCGGTGGGCGTCGGGTCGGCATGCCGGTTCCACCGGCGCAGCTTCTCCGGGTTGAGAACGGCCCAGACCTGTGCCACGCGGTGGTCGGTGATGTCGAGGCTGAGGACTGCGGCCACCCGTTGATCGCAGCGCACGACCAGGCCGGTACGGCCGTTGACCGACTGGGCGGTCACCGTGGTGCGCGGATGGGGGGTCAGCGCGGTCAGCAGGCAGCGGGCGACCCGCCTGCTTCCGTGCACCGGCCGGACCGGCGCCCGAACCCTGCCGCCACCGTCGAAGACCGCTGTGGCGTCAGGACACAGCAAGGACGTCAGCATGCCGGCGTCCTGCATCGCACAGCCCTCCCTGACAGCACCGACTATCGCGTCATGCTCCTTCGAGGTCGCCGGACGGAACTGCCGCGCCCGGAGTACGCGAGGTGCGGTGCCGGCCAGGCCGGCGTACTCCGGAACGATGTGCGGCGCTATCCCGAGCATGCCATCGAGCCTGGACACCGCCCGCTTGGCATCCGCCGCATCTGGACCGGCATCGTGATCCCAAGCGGATTGAGCCAGCCGGGCCGAAGCGATCTCGCCCGCGTTCATCGCGAGCCAGGAACGAGGCGACGCAATGAGAGCGCGTTCCATGTCGGAAAGGGCGTACCACCGACGATAGGTCTCGACGATCACGCTCTCCGCTG
>NZ_JBSFLB010000048.1:0-46659 GCF_053598835.1 Streptomyces sp. NPDC001070 | reverse complement strand
GGGGGGGGTTCTTGTGGTGGGCCCCCCCCGCGGGGCGGCCGCCGCCGGCCGCCCACCTCCTCGACATACCCCGTCGATGGGGATCGCACGGTCCGGTGGCCGCACGGTGCCGGGGACGGTGCCCCAGTGCGGCCACACCGCTGCGCCGGGCAAGGCCGCTTTGACGACGCGCTCAACGCCCACGCCATGCCGGCAGGGCAGTGTGAGCCCGGAAATCCCCGACCGGCTGCCGCGATGGCCGAGGCCGATGCCGGGCTGCTGGAGCGTGGCGTCGCGCACGCCGATGTCGACCAGGGCCTGTGCGCTGCGCTCGCGATGGTCGTCAACCTGCCGGCGGCGACGCGCTGCCCCGCGCCCTCGGACGTCACCTGCCGTGGACGACGCGCCGACCAGACCATTTCACCGCGTTGCCGGTTGGCGACGGCTGGTGAAACCGCGCTGAAAGGTCGTTGAACGCGGCGGCCCGCAGACTCCGGGGCATGATGACGACGACACACGAATTCGCCATCGCAGCCACGGGGCTGCGGAAGTCCTTCGGGGACAAACCGGTCCTCCAAGGCATCGACCTGCAGGTGCCCACGGGCACGGTCTTCGCCCTCCTCGGCCCCAATGGCGCCGGCAAGACGACCGCCGTCAAGATCTGCTCCACGCTCATCACCGCCGACGCGGGCGAAATCCGTGTCGGCGGCCACGACGTCGCCGCCGACCCGCAGGCGGTACGCGCCGCGATCGGCGTCACCGGGCAGTTCTCCGCCGTCGACGGCCTGATCACCGGCGAGGAGAACATGCTCCTCATGGCGGACCTGCACCACCTCTCCAAGCGCGAGGGACGGCAGGTCACCGCCGAGCTGCTGGAGCGGTTCGACCTGGTCGAGGCCGCGTCGAAGCCGGCGTCCACGTACTCCGGCGGCATGAAGCGCCGCCTGGACATCGCCATGACCCTGGTCGGCAGCCCGCGGATCATCTTCCTCGACGAGCCGACCACCGGCCTCGACCCGCGCTCCCGCCACACCATGTGGCAGATCATCCGCGAGCTGGTCTCCGGCGGCGTCACCGTCTTCCTCACCACCCAGTACCTGGAGGAGGCCGACGAGCTCGCCGACCGCATCGCGGTGCTGAACGACGGGAAGATCGCCGCCGAGGGCACCGCCGAGGAGCTGAAGCGGATCGTCCCCGGCGGGCACGTCCGGCTCCGCTTCACCGACCCGGACGTGTACCGGGCTGCCGCCGCCGAGCTGCGCGAGGTCACCCGGGACGACGAGGCACTGACCCTGCAGATCCCCAGCGGCGGCAGCCAGCGCGAGCTGCGCTCCATCCTCGACTGGCTGGACACGGCCGGCATCGAGGCGGACGAGCTGACCGTGCACACCCCCGACCTCGACGACGTGTTCTTCGCCCTCACCGGCGGCGCCGACGTCCCCCACCAGTCCAAGGAGGCTGTCCGATGAGCGCCCTGTCCCTCGCGGTCCGCGACTCGAACACGATGCTGCGCCGCAATCTGCTGCACGCGTGGCGCTACCCGTCCGCGACGCTGAACCTGCTGCTCGCGCCGATCATGCTGCTGCTGTTGTTCGTCTACATCTTCGGTGACGTGATGAGCGCGGGCATCGGCGGCGGGGGCGCCGACCGCTCCGAGTACATCGCCTACATCGTTCCGGGCATCTTGATGATGACCATCGGCAGCACCGTGATCGGGGCCGCGGTGTACATCTCCATGGACATGAGCGAGGGCCTCATTGCCCGCTTCCGTACGATGGCGATCCACCGCGGCTCCGTGATCATCGGGCACGTCGTCGGGAGCGTGCTGCAGTGCATCGCCAGTGTGGTCCTCGTCGGTGCCGTCGCCGTGGCCATCGGGTTCCGGTCCACGGACGCCACGGCCCTGGAGTGGTTGGCGGCGTTCGCTCTGCTCGTGCTGTTCTCCCTGGCGTTCACCTGGATCGCGGTCGGCATCGGCATGGCCAGCCCGAACGCCGAGGCGGCCGCCAACAGCGCACAGCCGCTGATCCTCCTCCCGCTCATCTCGAGCGCCTTCATCCCGGCTGACACGATGCCGGGCTGGTTCCAGCCGATCGCCGAGTACCAGCCGTTCACACCGGCTATCGAGACCCTGCGCGGCCTGCTGCTGGGCACCGGGATCGGCAACTACGGGTGGATCACGATCGCCTGGTGCGTCGGCCTGACCGTGCTCGGCTACCGCTGGTCGACGGCGCAGTTCAATCGCGACCCGAAATGAGTGCGCGGGCTGACTCCCGCAGCCCGTCCCGCTCCAGGGCGGCGTACTGCGACACCGCGTCGCAGTACGCCGCCCCGTCGGCCTCCTCGGCAGCCCGCCGGGCACGGTCGAGAGACATCGTGGGCTGGAACACCTGGGACACGTGCAGCCGTTCCGCCAACGCCATCAGCCGCACCGCCGACGCGTCGCCCGCGGCAAGCCGAGCCAGGCCGAGGGCCAGCACGCCGGTGCCGTACTCGAAGATCTCCCCGGCCGGGCGGGAGTCGTCGGCAAGCAGGGTACGCAGCCGGCCCTCCAGTTCGGCGACCAGGCCGGCGACGGGCTCCAGCCGCCCGGCGTGCGCGTGGGCGGCCACCGCGTAGGCCTGGAGCGCCCGCGCCCACGCATCCATGGAGGGGTCGGCGGGCGTCCCATCGCTCGCGCGCAGCCGCTCCACGGCCATCCGCCACCGTTTGAGGCCCAGTTCGGTCAGCCCGCGCGCCAGCGCGATCTCGGCCCGGGCAGCCAGGTCGGGCGCGAAGGCCGAGGTCTGCTCCGCGGACTGGCTCTGCTCCACCCGCCGCAGCCACTCCTCGGCCTCGTCCGGTTCACCGCGCTGCAGGCAGGCCAGCGCAAGGCCCTGGCACAGGCCCGTCGTGGGCGACTGGTCACTCAGGTGCGTCAAGGCCTCCAGTGCCGCCAGCAGATGCCGGTACGCCTCCTCGCCGAGACCGGCGTCCGCGCACAGCTCGCTGCAGCGGGAGTGGCCGAGCAGTTTGAGCGACGGGTTGGGCACGGCGTCGACCATGGCGAGCATCCGGCGGGCGGAGGCCAGCGCACGCTCCGGCTCGTGCTCGTACTCCCACAGATAGCTGGCCACGCACTCGGCGATGCCCGCCAGCAAGGGCGCGTCGCTCGCGCAGAGTTCACGCAGCGCCTCGTAGCCGGGCGGGCGCATGTCCGGAACGGCGCACAGCACGACGGCGAGCGCCCGCAGCAGCGTGTCCGGCTCCGCGGGCTGCAGCCGGCGCAGGGCGACCAGATGGCGTGGCCTGGGCGGACCGTACCCGATGAACGGGGCTGCGGTGCAGACAGCGCACAGGGTGCGGGTGACCTCGGTGTGCCGGGCGTCGGGGCGGTAGTGCGACAGTGGCGCCGCGGTGTCGGCGGCCAGGGTCAGGACCCGGTGGAAGCTCGCCGAGTCGGTGAGCCAGACACAGGCCAGCACCGCGCCGGCCGCCGCGGTGGCGGCATGGTCCTCGCGGGCGAGGGCGAACCGCAGGGCGAGCACGAGGTTGTCCTGCTCCGCGCGCAGCCGCGCCCAATGCCGCAGCGGCTCAACGCTGAACAACACGTCGTGGTTGGCCAGCCCGAAGTGCCGTGCCCAGCCCAGGAACCGGTCGGTGACCGCCTCCTCCTCCCCGGCCGCCGCCCGCCGGGCGGCGCTGAACTCCCGCACGGTCTCCAGCATGTGGAAGCGGATCCCGGCCGCGGTGTCGGCGGCCTTCAGCAGCGACTGGTCCACCAGCTGCTCCAGCAGGTACGGCGCGTCGCCGCCGCCCAGCAGCTGTTCCGCCGCTTCCTCGGTGAAGCCGCCGGGGAAGACCGACAGCACCCGCAGCGCCGCCCGTGCGTCTTCCTCCAGCAGGTTCCAGCTCCACTCGACGACCGCGTGCAAGGTGCGGTGCCGCTCGGGCGCGTCCCGGGTCCCGCCGCGCAGCAGCGCGAAGCGGTCGCCGAGGCGGCGGGCGATCTCGGGAACGGACAGCACCCGTACCCGCGCGGCCGCCAACTCCAGGGCGAGCGGCAGCCCGTCCAGATGCCGGCACAGCTCCGCCACGGCCTCGGGCGGCAGCTCGACGTGGTGGCGCGCGGCCCGGGCCCGCTGCTCGAAGAGTTCGATCGAGGTTGCCAGGCTCAGCTGCGGCAGTTGGTACACCGCTTCCGAGCTCAGCCCCAGCGGTGCCCTGCTGGTGACCAGCACCCGTAGGTCCTTGGACAGCGCCACCAGCTTGCGCACCAGGTCGGCGGCGCCCAGGACGACCTGCTCGCAGTTGTCCAGCACCAGCAGCGCGGGGTCGGCGCCGAGGGCGGCGACGATTTTGGCGGGCACCTCCGCCCCGCCGCCGTACGTCCCGACGCCACCGCGCGGCGCTTCCCCGCCGCCGAGCGCGGACGCCACCTCGCCGGCCACGTCCTGATCCGTGCCGACTCCGGCGAGCGAGACGAAGTGCACCGTCCGCTGCTCGGCCTGGCGGGCGACGGCGTACGCGAGCCGCGTCTTGCCGAGCCCGCCGGGGCCGATGATCGAGGTCAACCGCGAGGAGTGCAGCAGCCCGGCCACCGCCGCGAGATCCTCGTCCCGTCCCAGCAGCGGATTCGGATCGTGCGGCACCCCGTACCGGACCACGGGGGCCTCGACCTGCAGGAGCTCCCGATGCACGGTCTTGAGCCCGGCGCCCGGGTCGGTGCCGAGGCCGTCGCGGAGCTCGCGCCGGTAGGTGTCGTAGCGGGCGAGCGCCGCAGACGGCCCGGCCGTGGCGGCCTCGGCGCGCAGCAGTTCGGCCAGTACTTCCTCGTCGCGCGGGGTCCGGGCGAAGACCTCGGTCAGCGGCGCCACGGCTTCGGCCCGTCGTCCCAGCCGGGCGAGCGCGAGCGCGCGGGAGCGTGTGAGGAAGGCGTAGAGCGGCGCCCGCTCGGCGCGCAGCTCCGCGACCGGGTCGCCGGGCGCGGCGTCGGTGTCCGGGGCGGTGTCCCAGAAGGCGAGGCCTTCCTCGGCACTCGCCAGGGCGGCGGCGTGATCCCCGGCCCGGGAGTGCCGGGCGCTCGCTTCGGCACAGCGCACCACCGCCGCACTGTCGACCTGCTCCTCACCCAGTGCCAGCCGGTAGCCGGTGGGGGTGCTGACGACGACGTCGGCGCCGAGCTGGGAGCGGGCCCGGGAGACCAGGATCCGCAGCGCGTTGGCCGGGTTGGCCGGCAGCTCGTCCTGCCACAGCCCGTCCATCAGCCGTGCGGTGCTGCAACCGGAGCGCAGCTCGCCTGCGAGCAGCGCGAGCAGCCCGCGCAGCCGGGGCGCGGTGATCTCCCGGCCGCGGTAGGCCACGCACGACAGGAGAGTCAGGTCGGTCGTCACTCGGTCAGGCTATCGACAGGGGGTGCTTGGGCGGCCGCTGAGGGCGGCCGGGGTGCGGCTGCAGGGGGTGGGAGCCGCACGGGCGGCCGCGGCGGGTGGGAGCCGTTGCCCGGACCGTGCCCTTGGTGCACGTCAGAGCAGTCTTGAGATGCATTCAGCCCCGGCGTGAACGCCGGGGCTTTCTGTAAGAGTCCCGGTAAAGGGACACGCCGGGCCCTGTCATAGCCGCGGGACGTGCCAACCGGCTGCGGCCCACTGCGTCCGGTTGCGCTTGTCGTCGAGCTCGGTGATCCTGCGCTGCTGCATGAAGGTCAGGCGGGCCACGACCACCAGCGTGAGCAGCCCGGTGGCGATGAGCAGGGCCTCGGTGGCGAGGAACCACGGATATCCGCCGGAGAGCCAGACGCCCAGGACCGCGCACAGCTGCCAGCCGACCCACAGTCCCCACCACGTGTGGAAGACGCCCGACCAGAGCCGTCGCATCACGACTGCCGTTGACGCGGGAGTGCTCGAGCGCCAGATGCCGTTCGCGACGGCCTTCGGCAGCCACAGATGCACCAGGGGGACCAGCCAGCCCACCACGGCCCACACCTGCCCGAAGCGCTGGCCCGCGGGATCGAGGAGCTGGGCGTTGCGATGGGCCCGGCGAAACCACTCGACGAACAGGGCGACCGCGGCGGCGTGCGCGCCCGCGGCGCACAGGAGGAAGAACAAGAGGAACAACGGACCGCCCACGCGGTCATCTCCCGTGCTCAGCACGTAGGCGGCGTGCCAGGCGAGCAGCAGGTGCACCACCAGCGACGCGGCGATCGCGACCGCGAAACCCGAGGCCGACACGGTCAGCCACACCCGGCTCGGCCTCGGCGGCGGCGCAGGCCACGGCGGGACGGCCGCGGGAAGTCGCGGCGAAGCATCGTGCACCGGATCAGCGGGTGCCGGCTCCGGCTCTCGCACCAGGCAATCCGCGCACACCCCGTCCGGCCCCGCGGCCTCGTACATCCGGCACTGTCTGCACAGCACGCGTCCTCCCCAACCCCAACCTCGGCGACCATCTGAATACCACAGCGCCCGCACGCCCGATCGCGTCATCCCGGGCGGCAGCCCTCCGCCCGTGATCGTTTCGTGCCGCGGCTTCGGTACGGTGTGCCGACGCCCGCTGACCGGATCGATCCGTGGGAGACCTGTGGTGAGTTGACTGCGCTCCGACTCGCGTGATTCCGCATTGCCCGAAGAGGGCCGACGAGGTCCCTCACGGCTTGCTCGGAGCGATTGTTGGAGCGTTGGCCGGGGATGTCACTGGTGATCAGGCGGCTGGTGAAGCCATGGCTGCACAGTCGTTCCTGGGCCGCCCTCACATCGCTGGGCGCCACCTGATCTTCCTCGTACGACTTGCCGATCAAAAGCACCGAGGAGACATCGACACCAGCCTCCTTCGAGCAGGGCCGGCGAGAAGGTGATGTTCTCACCCGTGTTGCGCGCTGGTGGCTCAACAAGGATGGCTGAGTCCGGGACGTCGCTGAGAACTCTTGGGTCTGGGAGCGGCGTCAGCAGCCCATGCTCGTGGCAGTCGCCGTCCGTACGCCCCTCCGGCGCAGTCGCCCGGCCCAGTTGCTCCTGGCCCGTGCGGGCGGTGCCGTACGGCCCCGTTCCGGGACGCCCCTTGTTGTCGGTGCCGCCTGGCATGGTTCTGATCATGTTCGACGGACTTCATGACATCGACTGGGCGTCGATGGCGCACGCGTACGGCTCGGCTGAGGAGGTACCGGCGCTGCTGACGGCGCTGCGCTCCCCGGACGCCGAGGTACGTCGCAAAGCCCTTGACCGCTTCTACGGCGCGGTTCACCACCAGGGCAGCGTGTACCCGCCCACGGCAGCCAGCCTGCCCTTCCTGCTCGAGCTGGCCGTCGACGGCGCCACGCCCGACCGGGCCGCCGTCCTCGCACTGCTGGTCAGCATCGGCAGGGAGTCCCTTGACCGGGGCTTTGAGGACGACGGCACCGAGATCGATTACTACCCACCGATGGGCTGCGCGCAGGCAGTGGTCTACCTGCGCGAGCGGAGTGGGGAGTTTGTCGAACTCGCCCGCGACCGCGACCCGGACGTGCGCTTGGCCGCGATTCCCGGGCTCGGGCTCTTCCTCGACGACGCCGACCGGGCCGCGGCGGCGCTGCGAGAGCGGCTGGCCGCCGAGCGCGGTATCGCGGCGCGGCTGCGGATCGTGGAGGCGGCTGCCACCTTGGCACTGCGCCTGCCGGCGGCCTCGCAACAGGTGATGGACTGGCTTGCCGGGCTCGCCGCCGACCCGGCCCAGGGCCCGGCGACCCGGCTCGGGGCCCTGGTCCAGCGGGCCCGCTGCGCCCCGGATGAGATCGGCCAGGACGTCGTACCGGTCGCCGTCGGCCTGCTGCGCGAAATCGCCCGCGCCATACCCGTGCGGCGGATCGCACCGGCCCCGAGCCGCCCGGCGGCACCCACGGACAAAGTCGCGCCCCAGATCGTCGCCGCCTTCGAGGATCTCGACCGGCACACGCGCGTGTACGCACCGACCACGGCCCTGCTGCGTACGTTCCACGAAGCCCTGGGGCCCCGGGTGCCCGAGCGCACCGCGGTGCTGGCCGAACAGCTGAGCAGCCCCGACCCCGGCTCGCGCCTGGACGCGGTCCGTATGAGCGGGGAGCTGATGCGGGCCTGGCGCGGGGACCACACCCGGCTCCTCCTGCTGGTCACCGACCAGCTCACCACGGCCGACCAGGAGGTCGCCGCCGAGGCCGCGGCCGTGGTGGAGTCCTGCCACCCGATCGCCGCCCCGGCCCGGGAGGCACTTGCCGCGCACATCGACGCCCAACGCGCGGTGCACGGCCCTGACGCATGGGCCGCACCGGAAGCGCGGCTGCGCAGAAGCCACCAGGAGGCCGTCCGGGCCCTGGCGCGTCTGGGCGACGCACGCGCGCTGCCGAGTCTGCTGGCCGCGCTGGACAGCGACGTCGACGCCTGGCGAGCGATCCAGGTCGCAGGGCATCTGCCCCAGGCAGCGGACCAGTTGGTGCCCCGGCTCTGCGACCACCTGCGCCGGATCGACCTCTCCCAGCAGTGGACCGAGATGAGCGCCAACGCGATCCTCGCCACCCTGGCCGCGCTGGGCGACCCGGCCGCGGTTCCTGTGGTCGTGGACACGCTCGACGCCGCGGTGCGCCACGAGCAGGACCGCGTCACGCGATCGGCCCTGAAGACGCTGGGGGCGTTCGGGCCGGCGGCGGCCGGCGCACGGGACACGATCCGGTCGCTGACCACCGCCACCGGCGCCCACGTACGGCCTGCCGCCGTCGCCGCGCTGTGGGCCGTCGGCGGCGACCTGGCCGAGGTCATGCCGCTCCTGCTCGGCCTCCTCGACGACCGCATCACCTTCCGGATCAGCGACGCGGCCGATCTGCTCGGCGAGATGGGCCCGCCGGCCTCCGTCGCACTGCCGCGCCTGCGGGACCTCCTGAGCCACGACTACGAATGGGTTCGGGTGCATTGCGCGGCGGCGCTGTGGGAGATCGGCGGCGAGGCCGAGGCACCGGCCGTCCTGGACGCCCTGCTGCGGGCCATGGCCAAGAACTCCGCGACCGCCAACCACGTCGTGGCCTGCCTGGACCGCATGGGCTCCCTCGCGGCACCGGCGCTGCCCGGACTCCGCGAGCTACTGGCCCTGCCCCGGCGCGGCGGCAGGTTCAAGGACATCGACCACGACGAAAAACTCCAGTGGGCCGGCCGTACCCTCATTGCCCGGCTCGATCCTCCAACACCGGGAGCCCCCGCCCCGCGAACAGCCTGAGGCTGCGCGACCCCTCCGCCACCGGCGTCCCGCCCACCAGCAGATGCAGCACCAGGCTCTCAAGGCCCTGCGCCACGCACCGCCGCGCTCCACCAGACGCTGATCCGGGCACTGGGCGCGCCGGGCCCTCAATGCCGTCCTGGCCGTGCCGGCACGCGAACTGGAGCACACTGATCAGGCGCTGACTGGGTGCCCTGCGCTTTCGGGATGCCACCGTGGGCTGGACGCCTTCTTTTGGCGTTGCGGCGGGGGTTGCGCCGGGCGTTGCGAGGGCCGTTGCGCCGGGCGTTGCGAAGGGTGTTGCGCTCGGTCCGACAGCCGAACTGCGTTCGGCCTGGCCAGGGGCGGTTTTGAGGGTGCTTGCCGGTCTGACTTAAAAGCCGGTCAGGATGTGCCGGTGGCCGGAAGGAAGGTCCCGAAGCCTTGCTCGCGGCCGAAACCGCGGGCGGGCTGCTTGCCGTCCCAGGCGAGCCGACCGTTCATGTACACGGCGCGCACCGCGGCGTCGTTGCGTCGCACCAGGCGCTCCATGCCGTCGAAGCCCTCCATCGGCTCCTCGTGCGCCTGGTCGACCTCGTCGGTGAGCCCGGCCGGGTCCACCACGACCAGGTCGGCGCGACGGCCTTCGGCGAGGTAGCCGGCGTCGATGCCCAGGTAGTCGGCGATCTCACCGGTGACCAGGTGCACGGCCCGCTGCGTGGACATGACCGGCTTCCCCTGGGCCGCGCGGTCACGGACCAGCTTGAACAGGCGCAGCGGGAAGTTGTAGAAGCCCATGTTGCGCAGGTGGGCGCCGGCATCGGAGAAGCCTATGAGCACCGACGGGTGGTTGGCGATCCAGGCCAGCTGGTCGGGGCGGTCGTTGCCGACCACCGTGTACCAGCGCAGGTCGTTGCCGTACTCGCCCTGCAGGTCGAGGAAGGCGTCGATGGGCTTGACGCCGCGCTCGGCGGCCACCTCGGCGAAGGTCTTGCCGATCAGGGACGGGTCCGGGCAGTTGACGATCTTCGGCTCGCTGAGCTTGCGGTGGTAGGCGCGGCCGGCGAAGGGGTTGTGCCACTGGCGGCTGAACTTCCCGCGGAAGGCCGGGTCGTACATCATCGCCTTTGAACCTGGTCGCGGATCAGCTCACCGTGCACCCGAAGACACTCCAGCGCCGGCTGGCGGCCGAGGGTGCGACGTTCGCGGGTCTGGTGGAGCAGGTTCGTGCGGAGGTCGCCCAGCGCTACCTCCGCGACACGGGCATGAGCCTGACGCAACTGGCCCACGAGCTGGGATACGCCGAGCAGAGCGTGCTCAGCCGCTCCTGCCGGCGCTGGTTCGGCCGGGGGCCCGCGGCCCACCGGGACGCCCTGCGAGCCGAACGGGGCGACGCCACGGGCTGAAATGTGCCTACCGACACCGAGGAACATCGTCCCTGGTCAGCGGCTGTGCGCCATTTTGGAGCGGTGCGGGGCAACAGAAGGACCTCCAGGTCTGTCGTTGACTCAGTGACCAGCCGGTCAAGAACTACACCGCATTGACTGAGACTTCCGAGGCATGCGCCGCTTTGTTGCCGTGGCGTAGCCGCTGGGCGCGGCTACGCAGGGTCTTTCAACGGTGTACGGCTGAAGCCCGGGGCAAGGCCGGCCAGCGCGATCGCACAGGTGATCACGTTTTCCAGGTCGCGCTGGGACTGCTCGACCTCGTGGTGCACCTCGTACTGGATGATCAGCCCGTCGATTGCCGCGACGACGAACCGCACCAGCGCCGCCAGATCGATCGGCGGCGGTGAGGCCTCGTGGGCGAGCGCGGAGCGGAAGACGTCTTCGGTGCAGGCGCAGTAACGGGTGTACTGCCAGGCGGCGAGCCACTCGAAGCCGGGGTTGCGGCGGCAGTAGATCATCAGCTCGTATTGCATCAACTGGAGCCCGTCGTCGCCCACCGCGAAGTCCCAGAACGCGCGTATTGCGTCGGCGATCGCCGCGGCCAGCCCTCGTTCGGGCGTCACCGCGTTGCGCAGGATCTGCTCGACCTGCTCGGTCACCGCTCCAAGGACGGCGGTCAGCAACTCGTCCTTGCCTCGGAACGCGTAGTGGATCGCGGCCTGCGCCGTCCCGGCCTGTTCGGCGATGCGGCGCGTCGTCGCGCGGTCCAGGCCTTCGCGGGCCATGACCTCGATGGCGGCCTTCACGAACTGCTCGCGGCGCTCTTCGACCTTCATCCGAGGCAGGTTCGTCACCTTCTTCCCCAGGTCCGCGACCGGGGCCTCCGGTCACCTCTTGACACCTTCACCGAAGCATACTTCACTCTGGCCACCCGACTTGGTCAGCTGACCAAGTCATCTGACCATAACCTGGAAGGTGGCCTCGTGCCCGAGAATTACGACACCGACGTCGTCATCGTCGGCGCTGGACTGGCCGGGCTGACCGCGGGCCGCACGCTGCACGCCCACGGCGTGGACGTGCTCGTTCTGGAGGCGCGCGACCGGGTCGGCGGGCGCACCTGCTCCGTGGTCGAGGACGACGGGCGGCTGGTGGAGTACGGCGGGCAGTGGATCGGCCCGACCCAGGACCGGATCAAGGCGCTGATCGATGAATTCGGCCTGGCGACGTTCACGCAGTACAGCGACGGGGACAACCTGCAACGCACCGAGGACGGCAGACTGCTGCGCTACCACGGGGCAATCCCCACCGGGGACCCGGTGGTGGCCGCGGACCTCATGGAAGCCATGGTCGAGCTGACCGCACTGGCCGCCGAGGTCGGTGCCGAGGCTCCGTGGACCCATTCGCAGGCCGCTGTGCTGGACGCCACGACCGTCGAGAGCTGGATCGGCGCGCAGCCGTACTGCGACGGCGCCAAGGAGTGGCTGCGCGCGTTGACCCGCGCCCTGTTCCCCGCCGAGCCCGGGGAGGTATCGCTGCTGCATGCGCTGTTCTACATCGCCTCCGGCGGCGGCGTGGAGCGGATGATCGGGGTCATCAACAGCGCGCAGGAGACCCGCCTGAGCGCCGGAGCGATGGGCGTCTCGCTCGGCCTGGCCGGGGTGCTCGGCGACCGGGTCCGCCTGTCCTGCCCGGTTCACCGGATAGAACAGGACGAGTGTGGTGTCGTCGTGCATCACGAGCAGGGGCGAGTGCGTGCGCGGTACGCCGTCGTCGCGGTCCCGCCGCCGCTGGCCGGCCGGCTGCGCTACAGCCCGGCGCTGCCGGGCCTGCGCGACCAGCTGACCCAGCGGGTGTTCATGGGCTCGGCCATCAAGACCACCGTGGTCTATCCCGAGCCGTTCTGGCGCGCCGACGGCCTGACCGGGCACAGCACAGGACACAACACTTTGACCTTCGACCAGAGCCACCCGGACCGTGCAGAGGGCGTGCTGGTCAGTTTCACGGACTGTGACGCCGCGCGGCGCGCGCTGCGGATGAGCCCCGAAGAACGGCAGCAGCAGGTCGTGGCCGAACTGGTCTCGGTCTTCGGCCCCAAGGCGGCGGACCCGATCGCGACCTACGAGAAGGTGTGGCTCGACGAGGAGTGGTCCCGCGGCTGCTACACCGGGATCCTCAGCCCGGGCACCTGGTCCACGCTGGGCCCGGCGCTGCGCGAGCCGGTCGGCCGGATCCACTGGGCCGGCACCGAGTACGCCACTGTCTGGAGCGGCTACATGGACGGCGCGGTGCGCTCGGGCGAGCAGGCTGCCGCCGCGGTGGCGTCCGAGCTGGGCGTGGCCGCGGGGCTGCGCGAGCCTGCGGAGGCCGCCCGATGAGCGAGGCGATCCGTGAGAGCGTCGGGGCGGACGAGCTGTTCGACGCGCTGAGCGAATATGCGATCAAGGCCGGGGCCAGTCCCCGGGTCGGCAAGACGCTCGGCGGCTGGAACTGCCACATCCACATCCTGGCCACCGACCACGACGCGGCCTTCACCCTCGAGGTCTCCGACGGAAAACCCGCATCGCCGACGGCCGGCCTGTCCGGCACGGCCGACCTGGTGGTGCGCGGCCACAGCTTCGACCTGGCGGAGATCTTCTGGGGCGACGCAAACCCGGTGTCCAACTACATGCAGGGCGCCATCCGCACCCAGGGCCGGGCCGAGGACGTCATGCGCCTGGACGCGATGGCGATGTTCGTCTTCCTGGGCCAGTAGCCGCCACAGTGCCGCGCGGGCTCGTGGGCCCACGCCCCGCAGGCCTGGTGCCGGGGCGCGGGCCCACACCTCGGGCTGCTCTCCCAGCCTCACGTCCCCGTCGGCCACCCGGCCGAACACGGCCGCGCCACAGCGCCGTGCGACGACCTCGATTTTGTGACCGAGCATCAGAAAGGGAACACCATGGCCGAACCTTCGGCGCAGCCGGTGCTGCGGCGGGCGCTGTCGTTCGGCGGCGCCTCCGCGATCTCCACCGGACTGGCGTTCGCCGCGATCAATTTCCTGGGCCTCGCGCAGCTGCTGGCCTATGTCAGCGGGCCGATGTCCTGGCTGGCCATCGCCGCCGGCGGTCTGGTCATGCTGGCGGTGCGGTCGGTGTTCGCTGAGCTGAACGGCATGCACCCGACGGCGGCCGGCATCAGGCTGTGGATGGCCCGCGCCATGCCGGACAAGGCGGCGCTGACCGTCACGTTGACCTACATGGTGGCGATCGTGCTGGTGATCGCCGCCGACGCCTACATCATCGGCGAAGCACTCGCGTACGCCTTCGGCAACGGCCGGCTGATCGCGGTCGGCTACGTCGCCGTGCTGCTCCTCCTTGCCACCTGGCTGAACCTGCGCGGGATCAAGCTTGCCGGAGCGGTCGAGCGGATCGTCACCACGATCGTGGTGCTGGCCACCGTCGCGATCGGCATCGTGGCGATCGCGCACCCGGGCCACCACGCCGCGCTCGGCGCGGGCGCGTCGAGCTCGCCGATCCAGGCCCTGGTCCTCGGCATCTTCGTCTACACCGGCTTCGAGTGGGTGACCACGAATGCCGAGGAGGTCACCGAGCCGCGGATCATCCCGCGGGCGATGCTGGTGGCCGTGCTCGTCCTGGCCGCCTCCCAGGCGGTGTTCGCGGTGGCGATGGGCGCCACCCTCGACGGTGCCTCGCTCGGTACCGCCTACCCGCAACTGCTCCTCGCCCAGCAGGCGCTCGGCCGGGCCGGGATGCTGATGATGCTCGCCGTCACGGCGCTGACCGCGGTCAACACCTTCAACGGCGGGTTCGTCACCCTGTCCCGGTTCATGTACGCCGTCGCCCGCGAAGGCAAGCTGCCACGCCCGCTGACCCGGCTCAACGAGCAGGCCGTGCCGGTACTCCCGGTGTGGATTCTCGGCGGCGCTTCCCTGGCCCTGGCCGCGGTCGTGGCCGCCACCGGCTCCTTCGCCGTCATCGTCTCGCTGTGCGCGGCTCTGGAGATGGGGGTGTACAGCGCCGCCGGGTACTGCGTGTGGAAGCTGCGACGGCGGGAGCCCGGCACGCACCGCCCCTACCGGCTGCGCGGCGGCGTGCCCGTGGCAGTGGTACTCACAGTGGTCTTCGCCCTGATGGGGTTGCTGGCCTCGGTCAGCGTCGGCCCGCGGTTCACCGTCGTCCCGCTGGTGCTGCTGCTGGCCTGTGCCGGGCTGGTGGCGTTGTACGTCTGGACCTACGTACCACGGCTGGAGCGGCGCGAAGCCGAGGAACTCGCCGCCCGGCGCGCGGCCCGTGCCGCGGTGCGGGCCGCCGCCCGCACCGCAGCGGCCGTACGAGCGAAGATGCCGGAGGCCGAAGAAGAGCCGTAGCAGTGAGCACACCACCGGCCCTCGACACCACCCCAACCGACCAGACGCTCCGGGAACGGCGCCACGTGGCCGGGGGCGAATCGCCACTGCGCCATAGGCGCGCCCTCGGCGCAGTGCCTTCGCCTGGCGGCCTGCAAGAAACGCCTGGTGATGTCACAAAAGCGCGAGGGTGCTCCGGACGGGCGCCCGTGATCCGCGAGCAGTGAACAACAGCAGGCTGCGCGCGGACGATTCGCCGCCTGAGCGTTCCGGCGCCGCCACAAAACCGGCGGGACAGGCGAGTGGGACTGCCGTCTGCCGCCCATGCACTGCAAAAGTCACCGCTTCGAACCGCACGGGTCCAGCCCGTGGTTGCGGAGTGGATGCATCCACGGAAGGAACCGCAGGCTGTGTCTACCGCATGGCACTCAGAACTCCGTCGGGAACGAACTCGCTTCATGGAGACCATAAGCGAGCTGACCGACGGTGAATTTGACAACGCGACAACTCTTTGCGCGCATTGGGCCCCGCGGGACGTCCTGGCGCACGTGGTCGGTCTGGACAGGATGGCATCCCATTATTTCCGGCCCTCGACACTGACGGTGAACCGGGGAAACGCACGGATGGTTGCGCACGGCAGGACGCTGAGCCGTGAGGACCTGACCGCCCTCGGGTGGAAGGCCGCCACGAATCCCTCCGGTCCGGCGCAGGCCATGGCATGGCTGCTTACAGGAGACATGGCCATGCATCACCAGGATGTCCTGCGAGGCCTGGGTCGCAACCGGGAGATCCCCGAGACGGTCGCCCGCGCCTTGTTCCGTGAAGGAGTCATCTGGAGTTGGCCGTTCGGTCGCAAGCTCACCCGCTACCGCGTCGTCCCCACCACACCGGGTGGCAGACCGCGCGGCCGCGGCCAGCTGGTTCACGGCACAACCGAAGCACTGAGCATGTGGCTTGCTGGGCGCGAGAGCGTCGCCAACGAGCTCACTTTCGAGTAGGTCAGCGACACGTGTCCGGCTGGTTGCTGCGCCGCGGGGTGAGCAGCCGCTGGGCTTGCCCGTGCCGGCGGCATCACGCTGATCGTCTGCCTGCCGGCCTGCCTGGCCCTGCCGGGATCCCCGCACGGCTCCGCCACCGTGGTCCTGCTGCTGGGGTTCGGGCTCGCCGGGTTGATGGGGAGCGTCGCGGTGACCACAGTCGCGGAACTCGCGCCCAGTCGGTGCCGTGGCGGCGCGCTGGGCCTGATGAACGTGGTGGTGACCACCGCCGGACTGATCGCGCTGATGCTGACCGGCCACCTGGCCGACACCCAGGGCACGGCCGGCTACGGGCACCCCGTGCAGCTCACCGGAGCTCTGTTCCCGCTCGGCGGTACCGCCGCCGTCGCCCTGGTCGACCCGGCCCGCGACGCGCGCGGTCTGGCCGAGTGACCCGCCCCCGTTTCCACCTCACCTGTCCGCCATCGCCAAGGAGTGACGTGAACAGCACGCCCTTCGACACCGCCGCCCTCGACCGCGTCCTGAGCGAACTGCATGCGAACGCCCAGTCGTGGGCCGATGCGCCGCTCGCCGAGCGGATCGGCCTGCTGGAGCGGCTCCTGCCGCGGATCAGCGACGTCGCATCCGACATGGCCGCCGCCGCTGCCGCCGCCAAGGGATACACCCCCGACTCACCCTGGGCCTCCGAGGACTGGGCCGGCGGCCCCTGGGCGCTGGCCCAGAACGTCAGCGCCCGCCTCGATGTGCTGCGGCGGATCGCCGCCGGCCGCGACCCGCTGCCCGCCGCGGCGGTCCACGAGCACGGCGACCGCACCCTCGTGGACGTCTTCCCCGCCACCGCCTGGGACCGCCTGCTGCTGAGCGGCTACTCCGCCCAGGTCCACATGCGGCCCGGCACCACCGCCGAGCAGGTACGCAGCCGAGCGGCCAGGCCGTACCGCGGCGACGCGCAGCCCGCCGCAGTGGCACTGGTGCTCGGCGCGGGCAACGTCGCCGCCCTGACCGCGACCGACATCCTGCACAAGCTGTACAGCGAGGGCCAGGTCGTCATCGCCAAGATGAACCCGGTCAACGCCTACCTCCGCCCCCACTTCGAGCGGATCTTCGCCGAGTTCAACGAGCGCGGCTGGGTGCGCTTCGTCGACGGCGGCCCCGCCGAAGGCGCGTACCTCACCGCCCACGACGGGGTGGACACCATCCACGTCACCGGCAGCGACCGCACCCACGACGCCATCGTGTGGGGAACCGACGAGCGGGCCGGGCAGCGCCGCCGCGACGACACCCCGCTGGTCGACAAGCCGTTCACCAGCGAACTCGGCGGCGTCAGCCCCTGCATCGTGGTACCGGGCCAGTGGAGCGCGGCGGACTTCCGGTTCCAGGCCGAGCACATCGTCACCAGCAAGATGAACAACTCCGGCCACAACTGCATCGCCAGCCAGGTGCTGGTGCTGCCCCGCTCCTGGGACGGCACCGAGCGGCTGCTGGAGGAGATCCGGCGTTTGCTGCGGGAACTGCCCGCCCGCACCGACTACTACCCCGGCGCCGACCAGCGGCTGGCCGCCGTGCTCACGGCGCACCCGGACGCCGAGAGCCACGCCGACGGCTGCCGCCTCCTGGTCCCGGACATCACCGACCACGACGACGTGCTGCTCACCGGCGAGGTCTTCGCCAGCGCCCTCGGCGTGGTACGCCTGCCCGGCGACACGCCGGCCGAGTTCCTGCGCCACGCCGTGGACTTCGCCAACGACACCCTCCCCGGCACCCTGGGCGCCACCCTGATCGTCCACCCCAGGACCGAGAAAGCCCACCCCTCAGCCATGGAGCAGGCCGTCGCGGACCTGCGCTACGGCACCCTCGGCGTCAACTGCTGGTCCGCCGTCGGCTTCCTGCTCGGCTACACCCCCTGGGGCGCCCACCCCGGCCACACCCGGCAGGCCATCGGCAGCGGCATCGGCTTCGTCAACAACGCCTTCATGCTCGAGGACATCGAGAAGACCGTGGTCCGCGCCCCCTTCGCACCCACGCCGCGCGGCCTGTTCGCCGGCTCGCCGTCGCTCTCGCCCCGCCCCCCGTACTTCGCCACCAACCGCACCGGCCGCACCACCCTCGAACGCGTCGCCCGCTTCACTGCTGCGCCCGGCATCACCCGACTGCCCGCCCTCTTCGCCTCCGCGCTCCGCGGCTGACCAGAAACGGCCCCCCCTTGCATCTCACCGACTTCCTCGCCCGCGCGGCCCAGGCCCACGGCGACCGCGTCGCGGTCGAACTCGGCGACCACGCCCTCACCTACGCCGAGCTGGACGCCCTCGCCGGTCGTGTCGCCGCCCACCTTGCCGCGGACGCCGTGCGTCCCGGCGACCGCGTGGGGCTGATGCTGCCGAACCTGACGGAGTTCCCCGCCCTGTACTACGGCATCCTGCGCGCCGGAGCCGTCGTCGTTCCGATGAACCCGCTGCTCAAGCCGCGCGAGATCTCCCACTACGTACGCGACTCCGGCATGGAGGTGTTCTTCGTCCTCCAGGACGTCGCCGACCAGGCGCGGGCCGGCGCCGAAGGCACCGCGACGGCCGTCGTCCCCCTCGCCCCCGGTGGACTCGAGGAGCTGCTCGCCGGGCATCCGTCACCGGTACCGGCACCGGCACCGGCTCTGGACGGCGACGACCTGGCCGTCATCCTCTACACCTCCGGCACCACCGGCGTACCCAAGGGCGCGATGCTCACCCACGCCAACCTGGCACGCAACGCCGAGATCACCGCACGCACCCTCATGCGGATGACCCCGGACGACGTCGTCATGGGCTGCCTGCCGCTGTTCCACGCCTTCGGGCAGGCCTGCGCCATGAACGCCGCCGTCAGCGCCGGCGCCCGGCTCACGCTCCTCGCCCGCTTCGACCCCGCCCAGGCCCTGCGCACGATCGCAGAACGACGGGTCACGATCTTCGAGGGCGTGCCGACCATGTACGCCGCGATGCTCGCCGAGCGGCTGAACGACCCCGCGCGGCACGACACGAGCTCGCTGCGCCTGTGCGCCTCCGGCGGCGCCTCCCTCCCGGTGGAGGTCCTGCATGCCTTCGAGACCGCCTTCGGCTGCCCGATCCTGGAGGGCTTCGGCATGTCCGAGACCTCCCCGGTGGCCTCGTTCAACCACCCGGACCGGCCTCGCAAGCCGGGCTCCGTCGGCACCCCGATCGAGGGCGTCGAGATGTGCCTGCTCGACCCCGAGGACGGCGTGGGTGAACTGTGCGTGCGCGGCCACAACGTGATGGCCGGCTACTGGGAATGTCCCGCCGCGACCGCGGAGACCATCGTGGACGGGTGGCTGCGCACCGGTGACCTGGCCCGGGTCGACGACGACGGTTACTACTACATCGTCGACCGCAAGAAGGACCTGATCATCCGCGGCGGCTACAACGTCTACCCGCGCGAGATCGAGGAGGTCCTGTACGAGCATCCCGCCGTCGCGGAGACCGCCGTCATCGGCGTCCCGCACCCGGCCCTCGGCGAGGAGGTCGCCGCGGCCGTCGCCCTGCGCCCGGACGCGGACACCGGCGCCGAGGAGCTCCGGGACTTCGTTCGGGAGCGGGTTGCCGCTTATAAGTACCCGCGCGAGGTCTGGCTGGTCGACGCCCTGCCCAAGGGTCCCACCGGCAAGATCCTCAAGCGGGAGATCACTGCCGCCCCGGCGCCAGGAGTCTGACGCAGCCGTCGGGCGGTACCGAGTGCGAGCACTCGGTACCGCCCGATCGTCATGTCGAGGTCAGGGGCCCGCCAGGTCGGTGGGCCGGCGGGCTGCGGTGAGCTCGGCGATGACCACGTCCATCCAGGCGATCCAGTAGGTCTCCAGGCCGATCCCGCCACGCAGCACCAAGTGCTGCAGCCGCTCCATCCCGGGGCACGGCTATCTCAACCGGGCCCACATTGGTCAGCACGGTCTCGGACCTCTTCCCGTTGCGGGAGTTGCCACCGTTCTTCCCGGCCGCATCATGCTTCTCACAGCCGAGGTGATCAGTGAGCTCACCCTCCAGGGCGGACTCCGGCACCCGCTTGGTCAGCACCTGCAACAACCCGCCGGCACCGGTGAGCTGCAGGTCCTCGGCTGGGCACTCCCGATGTGCGATGCGACAACGCCCTGCCTGGCGCGCCCCGGCAGTTTGGCTGCGTGAATCCCGGCTACATACCGGTCCTGTCCTACAGCAAGACCGGACCGTGGCCCGAGCTGGCCAAGCACATCGAGTACGCGCAGAAGGGTCTGCTGCAGGTGTGGGTGACAGGTTCGGTCACGCGACCTGGGGGCCGGTGTGGTCATGACGGTTTCGAATTCGACGGGGGTCAGCCGGCCGAGCGAGGCTTGTCGGCGGCGTCGGTGGTAGGTCCTCTCGATCCAGGTCACGATCGCGATCCGCAGGTCCTGACGGGTGTCCCACGAACGGCGGTCGAGGACGCTCTTCTGCAGCAGGCTGAAGAACGACTCCATCGCCGCGTTGTCGCCTGCCGTCCCGACCCTTCCTATCGAACCGGCCATCCCGTGGCCCTCGAGCGCGCGAACGAATTTCCGTGACCGGAACTGCGACCCGCGATCGGTGTGCAGTATGCACCCGGCAACGCTTTCCTGACGGGCTACGGCGTTGTTCAGGGCGTTCACGGTCAGGCGGGACTTCATTCGCGCGTCGCGCGTACCCAGTTCCTTGCCGAGGGCCGGGATATCCCAGCCCGGCGGGTTACCAGCCGGGGTAGCGGTCCCACCGGTGCGGGTCCCAGCCCGGCACATACTCGCTGCCGCTGGGGGAATCGCTGAACTGGGCGACGAGGTCGCGTGCCAGGGTGTCCAGGACCCAGGCCAGTTCGTGACGGCTGACCAGGTCGACGGGCAGCGCCTGGGCGCCGTGCGCCGCCCCGAGGAGCGCGCCGGTCATGCAGGCGACCGAGTCGCCGTCCGGCGCTGTGGCGGCGAAGCGCAGTGTGGCGGCCACCTGGTCTCGGTCGGGGAAGGAGGCCGCGACATACAGGCCACCGAGCAGGCCCGAGGGGGCAGTGGCGTCTGGTGCGAGCTTCGCGAGCCGCCCCGTGTCTGCGGGGTGATCTTCAGCCTGCCCAAGTGCCGCGTTCAGCCAGTCGGATTCCTCGCTGGCCGGGGTCGGTATCAGGAAGGGCGCACAGGCGCTGGAACGGCTTGCTGCACTGGCGACTGCCTGCCGGACAGGCTGGCCTGCGTCGTGGGGCCGTGGGTCAGGCAGTGGTGGAGCAGCACGGCTGCATGGGCTGCTGCGGAGTGGGCGGCGGGGTCGCCGTGGGTGAGGGCGGCGACTTCGCGGGCGAAGTCGGCGGCCTGCTGTGGGCCGTGTGCGGCGCCGATGACGGCGGTGGGGAGGGTGCGGGTGAGTGCGTGGCAGCCGTGGCTGGTCGTCGTTGGCGTTTCCCGGCTGTCCTGCTCGATCTTGGACAGGGCGGTCACGGTTGCCGGCGCCGAACCGCGCCGTTCGGCCAGCATCGGCACCTGGGCGAGCCAGCCGTCAGGCCACGCCTTGTCTGTGCCGGACGTCCAGCGGCGCCGCATCTGCTCGGCCTCGATGGCCTGCAGGGCGGCCCACCGGCAGTAGGCGTGCCATACCACCGACGGGGGATGACAGATGTCCTTGTGGTCGCCGCGCACGGCAGCGCGAATCGTGCCCTCGGCGGTGAAGCAGGCCAGCTGGGTGCTGACTCCGGCCCGCAGCGGTCCGTTGGCCGGCAGCTTGCCCCGGGCGGCGCCCAGCGTGTCGCCCAGGGCCAGCCCGAGCAGCAGCCCGCGTACCGGGGAGGCCGCCCCGTTCTCCTTCACGAACTCCCGCTGCTGCCGGCTGGCGTCACGCTCGTGGTCCACCTCCTGCGAGGGCTCCTCGGGCCGCGGCGTCGCTGCGCGGGTCGGTCCCCTGATTCCGCAGGAGTGTCCGTACGCCTTTGCGTCGCCGTGCCTATTCGGGCGCTGCGACTGCGGCTGTGCTCTCCAAGGTGACGCCGCTCGTTCTCGTGGCCCCGTCGACCTTGCCCGCCTGGTCGGACTGCGGGGTGGGTCCGGTCGGCGCTCTTTCGGGGCCTGCTGGGGTGGTCAGCTCGTGCACCGCGTTGTGGAGCTCGGGGTGCGCTGACAGTTGCCAGCCGTGCACCAGTACCGCGCGCAGGTCTTTGAGTGCGGTCGTGGGGTCGGTGCCGGTGGCCAGGTGGCTGTAGACGGCGGCGACGGCCGGGGTGCGGCTCTGCCCGGCGAAGCAGTGGAGCAGGACGCGCTTGCCCTCTTGGCGCAGCCGCAGCACCTGACGGGCGGCCTGGTCCAGGGCGTAGTGGAGGTTGGGGTTGGCTCCCGGGCTGTCCACCAGCCAGACGCGCGCATGCTCGACATCGGCACCGAGCAGGATCGGCTCCGTTCCGATGCGGCACAGCGACACCACGGCGTCGACTCCGACCGGCTCGGTGCCCTGGGCCAGGGCCAGGTTGCCCAGCACCACCCCGGCGTCGTGCGGGTGGGGAATGGCGAAGCCATGGGGGGTGTGGGACGAGACCGACATGCGGGGCGCGGAGGGCCAGCCGGCGCCGTCGCCGACCCCCTCCTGGGCGGTGAGCACCGCCAGCCGGACCAGATCCGGCGCGGACAGGCCGGGCCAGCCGTTGACGGCCTGCTGCCACTCCAGCGGGATGCCGGAGCAGCCCCAGCGTGCGCCGAGCAGGGCGCCGGCGATCGCCGCGACGGTGTCGGTATCCGTCCCGGCCCGTACCGCCGCCTCCAACGCCAGACGCAGATGCTGGGCGGGGAAGCTGCCCTCGGCGGGCTTCAACTCGGGCACGGCGGTGCGGGTGATGGCCGACCAGGCAGCCTGCAGCGCGTGGATAACCCAGCCGTTGTTGGTGAAGTGGTGCGGCGGGTGGGCCTCCGCCTCGTCCAGCCGCTTCGCCCACGTCTCCCGGCGTTCGGCGGGCAGGAGGTCGAGGCCTTCGCGTACGCCGTCGAAGGTTCCGTGCAGCACCGCGGTGCGGATGCCGGAGCACCACAGCACGCAGGCGTCGGCACAGTCGGGGTCCGGGTGGGTGAGCGCGCTGACGGCCCTGGCCGCCTCGGCCATCGCCGCAGCGTCACCGAGATAGGCAAGCGCCACGATCCCGGTCCGCATCAACGAGCCGTTCCCCGCGCTGCGGACGTTGCCGGCGGTGTACTCCCGGGCGGCCTCCCGCATCGCCGTGCCCGCCGACCCGGGTGCACGGGCGGCGATGCTCAAGATCACGCTGGTCTGGTTGCCGACGTCGCTGGCGCCTTCGCTCAGCCAGCCCTGGAAGTTGGCGGCGATCGCGTCCAGCGCCTCGGGGCTGCGCAGATCCGCTCCGGTTGCCGCGACCTGGGCGATACAGACCTGCATCTGGGTGTCGTCGGAATACTCGCCGGGCTCATACGGCCCCAGGCCGCCACCGACCATCCGCGGCTGCTGATCCTCCCGCAGCGTCGGCTGGAACTCGTACGGCACACCCAACGCGTCACCCACCGCCGCGCCGAGCAGTACCCCGGCAGCCCGGTCAGTGCCCTTCGCGCCAAGGCGAGGGTTCGGTATGCGGGCCATTGGTGCCTCCATACAGTGCGGCGGCACGCGGCGGGCGGGCCGGACGGGCGGTGATACCAGGCAGCAGCGGCCCCGGCCGGAAGCGACTGGAACGGTGCAGGCACGGGGGAGAAAGTTGATCGAGTGATCGCGGGGGAGACGCTGCGTCAGCTTGGCACGCCATCCCACTTATCGTCAAGAAGACGCAATGGGGAGGAATGCTTCCGGCTTATGGGGCTTGGGTTCAGCAACGGTGATGCGTGCAGACGCGTTGAGGTCAATCCTCGGACCGGCGGTGAGTGGCGCAACGGTCGGCCCGAGGGTGTCCACGCCGCTGTCGAGGTCGATTACCTCGCCGTCCAGCGCCCAAAAATCTGTGTTGGCTGGAGTAGACATTGGGCGGTGGTGTGGTTATTGTTTCTCTCGTAGCCCAGAGGGACCAGAGGGCCTGGCAGAGATGAACTGCCGGTCAGCAGTATGCGCAGTACAGCTAGTTGCAGTATGCAGGACGGTGCGGTGGTGGAGTTCCGAAGCCAGAGCGGTTGCAGGACGGCGACGGGACTGACGGCCGGACCGGGTGGCCCGCAGTGATCAGGGGCCGCCGTGAGCGGTACCTGTAAGTGGAGTGCGCAGTACTCAGCAGTGAAGTCAGTGAGCAGTACCTCGGTGAAGGCGTCGGCTGCGGGCGCGCGCGCCGGGAGGTTCGGCAGTGGGGTTCCAAGCCGGAGCAGATGCAGGACGGGCGACGGGGCTGGCTGCCGGACGGTGACGCTGTGGTAGGTCACTGAGCAGTTCGCATCACCAGCAGTTCGCAGGAGAGCAGTACCCGCAGTAGGTAAGTGATGGATTCCCGAGGGAAGAACGGAGGAGCCGAGCGCCATCAGGATCGCCCGGGCGGAAGTCGTGAGCCCGGGTACCGCAGGACATCGATAGTGAGGTGGTCTCCGGTCACGCATCCGCGATCCCCGCATCCCCGGCAGCATTCCGGTCGGGTGGGCGGAAACAGAGGGCCGGCGTAGTTTCAGGGCCGGCAGATGGTGTAGCAGTTCCTTCGGGGCCCTGGTGCCATACGGCACCAGGGCCCCTCAGCGCGTTTCATAGAGAGGTGCAATGACAGCAGACGACTCGTTCAGCCGGCTTGACGACGACGACTACCCCGCCTACACGATGGGCCGGGCTGCCGAGATGCTCGGCACCACCCAGGGTTTCCTGCGCGCCATCGGCGAAGCCCGCCTGATCACCCCGCTCCGCTCCGAGGGCGGACATCGCCGCTACTCCCGCTACCAGTTGCGCATCGCGGCCCGCGCCCGGGAACTTGTCGACCAGGGGATGCCCATCGAGGCCGCCTGCCGCATCGTCATCCTCGAAGACCAGCTCGCAGAAGCGCAGCGCATCAACGCCGAATACCGCCGCGCCGCGTCCGGGCCCGACACCTGACCCGCAGTCCGGGGCGACGTGCCGGGCCGCGCATTCTTCCGCCGATTCCAGAATATGAGCGCATGATCGCCGAAGATACTCAGCCGCCGGCACGCGGGCGGGAGTTCCAGCCTCGCCCCGGCGCAACGCCAGACGCCCTGCGTACGCCCGCAGTTGAAGCGCCTGTTGGTGCAACCGGCCGGCTGACTGCCGGGCAGAGCACCGCCGGCCTGGAAGGCGGGATGGAGCGCGCGGCGGCTGCGCTGAAGCCGAGGATGCGCGGCTGGCTGCACGCCGGCGTGTTCCCCCTCGCTCTGGTCGGCGGCATCGTCCTGATCGCCGTTTCGCGCTCGGACGCGGCAGTGGCGGCCTGCTCGGTGTACGCGCTGTCGGCCTGCCTGCTGTTCGCTACCAGCGCGGTCTACCACCGCGGAACCTGGGGGCCCCGTGGGGAGGCGGTCCTGCGCCGGCTGGACCACGCGAACATCTTCCTGATCATCGCCGGCACGTACACCCCGTTGGCGGTACTGCTGCTGCCCACAGCCCAGCAGCTGGTGCTGCTGGCCGTGGTGTGGGCAGGCGCCTTGGCCGGCATCGCCTTCCGCATGCTGTGGATCGGGGCTCCCCGGTGGCTGTACACCCCGTGCTACCTCGTGCTGGGCTGGGTGGCCGTCTTCTACCTGCCCGACTTCGCGCACACCGGCGGCACCGCGATGGTCGTACTCGTCATCGCCGGTGGCCTGCTCTACACCGCGGGCGCCGTCGTGTACGGACTCAAGCGCCCTGACCCTTCACCGGCCTGGTTCGGCTTCCACGAGGTCTTCCACGCCCTTACCATCGCCGCCTTCACCGCGCACTACACCGCCATCGTCCTGGCAGTCACATGACTGCCTCGGCGAGGCCCAGCCCCAACCCCTCCTCCCGTGCTCAGCCACCCGAGGTCGGGGGTTGATCGGGGGCACGGCAGGCAAGATCCTTCGAGTGGCGAACGGCAACCATCGTCCTTAACTCCGCGCTCCCGGCAGGTCAGTATCTATGACCGCGAGGCGAGGATTCAGCGCGTGGCGCGGGGAGAGTTTTACCCGCAATGAACAGAGTGAAGTTATTCAGCGTACGCGGGCCGATACGGCATGCTACTGTCGACCTCAGTTGCAGTCGCGGTTCCCAAAACTTCAAGCGCCTCCGTGAGTATTTTCGGCCACTGGAGGCGTTTTATACGCCGGTCATTTTCCGGACGGGGCGTCATCGCGGCGACACGGTGTCCGTGCAGTGCGGATGCTGGTGTACTGCCCCAAAGGAGATTTGACATGGCGTCTGGCACCGTGAAGTGGTTCAACGCGGCAAAGGGTTTCGGCTTCATCGAGCAGGACAGTGGCGGCGCTGACGTGTTCGCCCACTTCTCGAACATTGCCGCCCCGGGCATTGGTGAGCTGTGCCAAGGCCAGAAGGTCACCTACGACATCGCGCAGAGCCCAAAGGGCCCGACGGCCGAGAACATCGTTCCCGCCTGACGCTGGCGCCCATTTTGTAGCTGATGCCCGAATCCCTCGGGGTGCGGGCACCGGCTGCGGGCATTTCCCACAGTGGTGTCACCTGTGGGGCAATCCCCGCCCGCCGATGCGCGCCTCGTCGGAGCTGCACCCGTCGACGTCCCGGATTCACGCCCACGTGAAGTCACCGATTTCATCGCCTGCACCCAGCACTGGATGTACCGCAGGCCAGATGCGCTTTCGCATTCCATTTAGGCCCGTTCTTGCGATTCCCCGCGCTGCTCTCCCGCTGCGGGAATTCCTTGATACGTGCCGTATCAAGGAAGGTTCTGAATGAACCCCACACGTACGAACGACCGCTCCTCCCGCACCCGCCGCCGCACCGGCGGCCCCGCTTTCGGCTCCGCCGCTGGTTCGGTTCGGGGCAGCCGCTTCGGTCCGTCCGCCCCGAGCCGTTCCGGGGGTCCGAGCCGCTCGGGCGGCTATGGCCGCCGGCCCGCAGCCGTCCAGGGCGAGTTCGCCCTGCCGAAAACGATCACTCCCGCACTGCCCGCCGTCGAGGCGTTCGCCGACCTCGACATGCCCCGGGAGCTGCTGGCCGCGCTCACCGCGCAGGGCGTGGCGGTGTCGTTCCCGATCCAGGGCGCGACCCTGCCGAACACCCTTGCGGGCCGCGACGTCCTGGGCCGCGGCCGGACCGGCTCCGGCAAGACCCTCGCCTTCGGCCTGGCCCTACTGGCCCGAACCGCCGGACAGCGCGCCGAACCCCGCCAGCCGCTGGCCCTGATTCTGGTCCCCACCCGGGAACTTGCTCAGCAGGTGACCGATGCCCTCACCCCCTACGCCAGAGCGGTGAAGCTGCGCCTGGCCACCGTCGTCGGCGGGATGCCGATCGGCAAGCAGGCGGGTGCGCTGCGGGGTGGCACCGAAGTCGTCGTGGCCACCCCCGGACGCCTCAAGGACCTCATCGACCGCGGCGAATGCCGGCTGAACCAGGTCGCGATCACCGTCCTCGACGAGGCCGACCAGATGGCCGACATGGGCTTCATGCCGCAGGTCACCGCACTCCTGGACCAGGTACGCCCCGAGGGCCAGCGCATGCTGTTCTCCGCGACCTTGGACCGCAACGTCGACCTCCTGGTCCGCCGCTACCTCACCGACCCCGTCGTCCACTCCGTCGACCCGTCCGCCGGCGCGGTCACCACGATGGAACACCACGTCCTGCACGTGCACGGCACCGACAAGCACCGGATGACGACGCAGATCGCGGCGCGCGAGGGCCGGGTGATCATGTTCCTGGACACCAAGCGCGCCGTGGACCGGCTCACCCAGGACCTCCTCAACAGCGGAGTACGGGCGGCAGCCCTGCACGGCGGGAAGTCACAGCCGCAGCGCACCCGCACCCTCGCCCAGTTCAAGACCGGGCACGTCACCGTGCTGGTCGCCACGAACGTCGCGGCCCGCGGCATCCACGTCGACAACCTTGACCTCGTCGTCAACGTGGACCCGCCAACCGACCACAAGGACTACCTCCACCGCGGCGGCCGCACCGCCCGCGCGGGCGAGTCCGGCAGCGTCGTCACCCTGGTCACCCCCAACCAGCGCCGCGACATGACCCGCCTCATGGCCGCAGCCGGCATCGTGCCCCAGACCACCCAGGTCCGCTCCGGCGATGAAGCCCTCAACCGGATCACCGGCGCCCAGACCCCCTCCGGCATCCCCGTCACCATCACCGCGCCGGCGTCGGCGCCCGAGCGGCGCAAGCGCAGTGCGGCCTCCCGCGGTCGACGCAGTCCCGCTTCGGGTGCCCGCCGCGTGAGCGTGCGGCAGTCCGCCTTTGACGCGGCGGCCTGAGCACCACGTGATCAGGAAACTGACCCATCTCTGCAGGAGGCACCTTTTGACGCTCATCCAGATGCAGCCCCGCTCGGCGAGTGCCACCCCCGTGCACAAGACGGTGGCCGACGCCATGGACACCGCCGGACCGCAGGTCTGTGACGACATGACCGTCGAGGTGGCCCTGTCCGTCATGGCCAGTGCCCGCGTCGGGCACCTGCTCATCTGCGACAACGACGACCTGTGCACCGGACTGGTCACGCAGACCCAGCTCACCGCCGTTCGTGACAGCTCCGCCTACACCGACCGGGTCCAGCTGCGCGACATCCTCGGCGACCGCGGGCCGTTCACGTCGCCCGTGACCACGATGGCCGAAGCCGAGCACGCCATGCGCTACCGCCGGCTCGATGCCCTGCCCGTCGTCGACGAACAAGGCAGCGCTCTCGGCGTCCTCGCTCATGCCCGCTGAACCGCCTCACCGCGGCAGAACCATCCCCTCTTCTCCCTGTGAGGCATCATGCGCTGTGTCATCGCCCGCTTCCCGTTCGACCTCACCAAGAGCGGCGTCCTGAAATCCATGACGGGCGTCAAGCCCGAGCCGGTCACTGGCGAGTCCGTGACCATCGGCCGCCGCACCTACCCCGTCAAACAGGTCGGCCAGGTCATCACACGCCAAGACCGCCGCGATTTCAGCGCCGGCGAAGTCCTCCGGGCCATGACCCAGCTCGGCTTCACCTGCCGCGGCCTTCCCCAGACCGCACCCACGCGCGCCCTCAGCCCGCTCCAGCAGGCTTCCGCGATGCTCGGCGCCTCTGCGGCCGTCTGACCGACGGTCGCCCGCGAGCGGCTGCACGGCCGTGTGCCGCCTTGTGTCTGTAGTCAGGCGGGGTCGGCTGCCTGGTGTCAGCTGGCCGTTCCCGACCCCATGCACAGGCCGGGCCGGGGCTCCCCGTGCGGAGTCCCGGCCCGGCCTTTCACGCGCTGCGGTGGTTACCGGCGCATGCCGGGTGCGTCGAGTTCCGCCCGCCGTTCCTGGGTGAGTTTGTCGGCCCGGCGGCGGGCGTTGTCCAGGAACTGGTCCAGCTTGACCTCGGTCACGGTCCCGTCGGGCTCGGTGAGCCGTTCTACGTGCTTGCGGGGCGCCTGGAGGCTTCCCTCGCGGGTGTGCAACTGCCTCGCGGCGCCGAAGGTTGATCGCCCACTTGTCGGCCTGCGTGTGGGGCGCTGGCGGCCTCTCTGGCGGTTCTGCCGGGCTGAGAAGGTGTTGTCTTTCCGAAGGCGGTAGCTGCGTTCCCACTGGTCAGGCATGAGATCGGTGCTTCGGCGGGAGGGATGGCGTGTCGTGTCGTCTCTTCGGGTGGGGTGCCAGATGCCGTCGGTGGTGGGGCTGTTGGAGGAGCGGGAGTGTGCTGCCCGGCAGAGGGTGGAGATCCCGTCAACCAACTGACCGTGGAGAACCGGCAACTACGCGGTGCGCTGTCGCAGCCCAGCTCCCCGGTCAGAGCACTGCCGACGCAGCCGCGGTCCAATTGGATCCCGTGAACCGTGCTCAGGGGCCGGGCTCGGCGGTGGAGGACATCGCTGCGGCCGTTGGCGACAACCCTCATCGTCCGGGGTCGCTACGGCTTCGACGCCTTCGTGCCGTGCGGGGGCCTGCGTCCGCTGCGTGACCCGGACGCGATCGGGCTCGGCGAAGACGGCGCGGGGGAGTGGAGCCCTCGATCAGGTCAGGCCGATCGGGCTTGTGGGGAGCGTGTCCATTCCTGCGCCGGTCGGGGCCGGGCCGTTTGTCGTGAACGTCTCGGCTCCCCGTCCCGCAGCGGCCCTGGGTCGCATCAGTGGAGGGCGTGGCTGCGGCCGGTGTGCAGGATCTCGTCGGAGAGTTCGGGTTCGACGTGGCGTACGGCGCGGGCGAGCATCAGCGCGCCGACCATTTCGCTGAGCAGGCGGATGGCCTGGTGGCGGGCCTCGGCCGGGTCGAGCTCGTGGCCCTGCTCCTGGGCTTCGCGCAGGAACTCGGCGGCGAAGCCGGTGAGGTAACCCTCGACGCCTTCGGCGTACGCGCTCTGCACGGCGCCGCTGTGCCGTCCGGCGTCGGTGGCCAGGGAGACGGAGGGACAGCCGCCGTCCGGGGCGTCACGGTGCGCGGTGGACAGGTACTCGGCCACGACCCGCTCCAGCGGGGAGCCGGCCTGGCCCGGACCGTCCTCGATCTTTCGGGCCAGGCCGGCGAGCGAGGCGGCGTAGGAGGCGCCGCACACCTCCACGGCCAGGTCGTTCTTGGAGGCGAAGTGGTTGTAGAAGCCGCCGTGGGTGAGTCCGGCTTCCTTCATCAACTCGGCGATGCCGACCGCGTCGATGCCCTGCGAGCGGAACATGCGGCTGGCCGCTTCGAGGATGTTCTGCCGGTTGCGGGCCTTGTCCTCCTTGGTGATCCGCGGCATGGCCGTCCTCTCGCGTCGCTCTCGACTTGACATTTTTAATGATGCCTCTCATCGTAGCAGGAGCTTCAATGACACCCATCATTAATAATTCGTGGAAGGGGAGCGTCATGCGCGCCATCGCCTACGACCAGCACGGCCAAGCCGGGCAGGTACTCCGCCTGAGCGAGCAGCCTGCCCCTGCTGCGCCCGCGGCCGGGCAGGTGCGGGTGCGGGTGCTGTCCCGGCCGGTCCACCCCGGCGACCTGGCGGGAGTGGAGGGCCTTGCGGGTGGGCCGCGGCAGCGGTTCGCCACGCCACGGATTCCCGGCGTGGAGGGAATGGGCGTCATCGAGACCGTCGGCGAGGGTGTGCAGGATCTGCGGCCCGGCCGGCGGGTGGCGTTCTTCCCGGTGCCGGGCGCGTGGGGCGAACTGGTCACGGCGCCGGCCGATCTTGTGGTGCCGGTGCCCGAGGACGTCAGCGATCAGACCGCGGCTTTGATGCTGGTCAACCCGCTGACCCTGCTCTCCTTGCTGCGGGCGGTCGAGGACGCCCAGCACGGCCAGGCCGGTGCGGTGGTGCAGACGGCCGCCGGTTCGTCGGTGGGAAAGCTGGTCAGCGCCGCAGCACTCAAGCACGGCATCGCGCTGGTCAACCTGGTGCGCAGCGCCACGGGGGCGCAGGCCTTGCGGCAGCGCTTCCCCGCACTGCCGGCCATCTCGACGGCCGACGCCAACTGGCGCACTCAGGTCCAGGACGCGACCGGCGGCCGGGGTGCCCAGGTCGTACTGGACGCGGTGGGCGGATCCCTGACCGGTGAGCTGGCCGGGCTGCTCGCCGACGGCGGCACGCTGATCACCTACGGACAGCTCGGTTCCGGCAGCACGCCGCTGGAGTCGCTCGCACTGACCCCGCGGGCCCTGACCGTGCGGGGCACGTCCGTCTTGCAGTGGACGGCCGCCCGCACGCCCGGGGAACGGGGTAAGGACGTCGCCTTCGCCGCCCGTCTGGCCGCGACCGCCCCGGAACTCTTCGAGGTCGCCGCCGACTACGACCTCGCCGACTTCGCGGAGGCAATCGACCATGTCCGCCGCCCCGGCAAGAGCGGAACCGTCCTGCTCACCAGCCCCGCACCCTGAACCCCACGAAGGGCACCGCCATGAAGATCGGAACCCTCGGCGCCGGAACCCTCGGCGCCGGAACCGTCGCCCAGGCCATCGCCCGCCACGCCGTGGCCCACGGCCACCAGGTCGACTTGAGCAACAGCCGCGGCCCCGCCTGTCTGGCCGGCTCGCCGGCGAACTCGGACCGCTCGCCCACGCCGGCACCCCGCAGGAAGCCGCCGCGGCGGAACTCGTCGTGCTCGCAGTCGGCTGGCCCCAGATCCCGGACGCGGTGGCCGGCCTGCCACCCTTCGACGGGCGCATCGTCATCGACGCCACCAACCAGTTCGCCTCCCCGCCGCCGCCCATGAAGATCGCCGACCTGGGCGAGCTGACCGGCAGCGAACACGTCGCCTCACTGCTGCCAGGAGCCCGCGTCGTCAAGGCGTTCAACACCCTCTACGGCCAGTACATCGCCGCCGACCCGCGCCACCGGGCCGGACGCCAGGTGCTGTTCCTCGCCGGTGACGACGCCGACGCCAAGACCACCGTCAAGGACCTCACCGCCGCCTTCGGCTTCGCCCCCGTCGACCTCGGCTCCTTGCGCGAGGGCGGACGCCTCATGCAGCTCGGCGGCCCACTGTCCGGCCTCCACGCCCTCAAACAGGACTGAGCCGGGCCCTCGCCCCTTCCTCGCTCCCCTCCTCCTCATCCCCCCCTCAGCACAAGGAAGTTGCTCATGACCACCACCCAGCCCCTGCTGCAGCCCGTCCGCCTCGGCGCGCTGGAGCTCCCCAACAGCGTCGTCATGGCCCCCATGACCCGCGCCCGCGCTCAGAACGCCGAGCTGGCCCCCACCGACCTGCACGCGACCTACTACGCGCAGCGCGCCGGCGCCGGCCTGATCGTCACCGAGGGAACCTGGGTCAACGCCGACGCGGTCGGCTTCATCCACGCGCCCGGCATCTACACCGATGCGCAGACCGCCGGCTGGGCGAAGGTCACCGAAGCCGTCCACGAGGCCGGCGGGCGGATCGTCTCCCAGTTCGGCCACCTCGGCGCGGCCTCCCACCCCGACCACCTCGGCGGCCGCCTGCCCGCCGGACCCTCGGCCGTCAACCCCGGCGAGAAGTCCTTCACCCCCTCCGGCCCGAAGGACACCGTCACCCCGCGCGCCTACACCGCCGCCGAGATCGCCGCCACCATCGCCGACTACCGCCATGCGGCTGAGAACGCCCGCCGCGCCGGCTTCGACGGCGTGGAAATCCACGCCCAGCAGTCCCACTTGATCCCGCAGTTCCTCAACCCGCGTCTCAACCAGCGCACCGACGCCTACGGAGGCAGCAGCGACAAGCGGGCCCGCTTCCTCCTCGACATCCTCGACGCCGTCAGTGACGTGTGGGGCAGCGACCGCGTCAGCGTGAAGATGTCCCCGGGCTGGAACAACGGAACCACGTTCACCGCGGACGAGGAGACACTCGCCGACTACGACCAGCTGCTCAAGAAGCTCAACGACAGCAACTTGGCCTACCTGCACCTGCTGGGCACCCCCGGCACCATCGAGGAGCGCATCGCCGTCTTCTCCCGCTACCGCGCCCACTACCTGGGCAACATCGTCGCCAACCTCGGCTTCACCCAGGCCCTCGGCAACCAGATCCTCGACCACGGGATCGTCAACGCGGTCTCCTTCGGCGCCCCCTTCATCGCCAACCCCGACCTGGTCGAGCGCTTCGCGCAGGGCCACCCGCTGGCCGACGGCGACCGGGACACCTACTACGCCGGCCACACCAAGGGCTACACCGACTACCCCGCCTTCACAGCCAACTGAGCAAGCAAGACGCCGGCGCGGCGTCGGCGTGTGGGGCAGCAGGAAACTTCGCGCTGCCCCACACCCGACGCAGCGCCGGCCGGCTCCCTGAACGCTACTGGCCGCGAACCACAGCAAAAGGGACACCGCCAGGACAGTCGCCTCGTAGCGAACCGCGAGCTTGTCGTACCGGGTCGCCACGGCGCGGTGCCTCTTGAGGCGGTTGATGCCGCATTCGACTGCGTGCCGCGCCTTGTAGTCCTCCGGGTCGAACTTCGGTGGCCGGCCGCGTTGCGAGCCGCGGTTCTTGCGATTGCGGGCCTGGTCGACCTTGTCCGGGATGGTGCAGCGGATACCGCGTCGTCGCAGGTAGGCCGGGTTTTTGCGGGAGGCGTACGCCTTGCCGGCCCGCACGCGCCGAGGTCGGGTGCGGGGCCTGCCGACCCCAAGCTGGGGCACTCGGACCCGACCGAGGACGACCTCGAACTGCGGCGAATCCCCGCGCTGGCCTGCGGTGATCACGATCGACATGGGCTTTTGGCCCTGCTCGACGGCAAGGTGCAGCTTGGTGGTCAACCCGCCGCGGGAGCGTCCGAGCCCGTGGTCGTCCGGCTCGGTGATGATTCCGCCGGGTGGTTCCTTTTGGAGGTCCCCCTTTTCCGTGCCCCTGCGGCGTGCTCGTCAACGGCCACACCCTGACCTACCAGCCGAAGGACGCCGCGACGCGCGTTCGCGACGTCGTCGCCGCTGAGGTGCCCGTGCGGAAGGTCGCCCTGCAGCTCCGCCAGTGGGGCACCACCTGAGAAAGTCCGTCGACCGTGATCACTCCAGATTTCGTTGAGGAGGAGGGCGGCGCGGGCGATGTCGCCGATCCGGCTCGGCCTTCTGGCGCCGGACGGGGACGGGACTGTACAAGTGCTGCGCCGCTGATGCAGCCGGCTGGGCCGGCGGCATCAGCGGCAGCGTGTTTCTCGTCCCCGCCTGTCCGCAGGCAGGTGCGTCAGACCCGGACGGTCTTCAGGGCCCGGGTCCAAGACTCCAGCTGGTCGAACAGAATGGTCGAGGACTCTTCGTGCTGCGGGCCCGGCTTGAAGACGGACCAGTTCTCGAAGTCGGTGAACATAGAGAACGAGACCTGCTGGCGCACGTGAGCCAGCTGCAGTTCGCTGGCTATGCCCCGCAGGTGCTCGACGGCGCGCGCGCCGCCGAGGGAACCGTAGGAGACGAAACCGGCCGCCTTGTTGTTCCACTCTCCGTACAGATAGTCGATCGCGTTCTTCAGCACGCTGGAGGTGGAGTGGCTGTACTCGGGGGTAATGAAGATGTATCCGTCGAACTCGGCGATCTTGGCGGCCCAGGCCTTGGTGTGCTCGCCCTGGTACTGCCCCATGGCCGCCGGGATGGGCTCGTCCAGCAGGGGGAGCGGGTAGTCGGCAAGGTCGATCAGCTCGTACTCGGCGCCGGTGCGCGCGCCGGCCCGGTCCATCACCCAGTCGGCGACGGCCTTGCCGTTGCGGCCGGGGCGGGTGCTGCCGAGGATGACGGCGATCTTGAGGTCATTCATGGGATGTTCTCCTTGGTGGGCCGCTCGGCGGAAGCCGAGCGGGCGGAGCGTGCCAGGCCTGGATCACGGCGTTGAGCCGCAGCTAAAGGCCCGTCATGTCCTTCATTGCAGTGATGCTGTGGACGTTCAGCGGTCCACAGCGGCCGCGGCGGACAGCGTCAGTCGGCTGTCGAACCTCTGAGCCGTCGTCACGGTGACCATGGGCCCGCGCCGGGAGCCGCCGGTGGCGTAGCGCCCGGCGCTGGGAGGGGGAAATGCAAATGCCGCGTCGTCAGGGCAGGATCGAAACCTGGCAATGAACGATGTGCCACTCGTCCGCTACGCGCTCCACGATCAGCAGAGTTTGACGGGCACAGTTGTCCGGTCGGCGAAGTGGAAGTCGACGACCAAGTGTCCAAGCTCGAGGTCCGCGGCGAGGTGACGCGTCTCCAGAAATCGGTAACGGGCAGTCATGTCCGGTGCATGGAGGCGCAATACTCGGCCACGGCCTGTCGTCCGACGCTGCAGGGGTGCCACCGTTGGCAGATGGCGTCCTCGGCGAAGCGGGACATTCGCGAGCTGCGAAGAGTTGCAATGGGTGTGTCGGCTGGCATTGGCGTCAGTCAGTGATCGTTTCGAGGGCTGCGAGGATCTGTGCCGGCTCGGTGCGGGTGGTGTAGTCGGGATGAACGTCGATCCAGCGGATTATGCCGTCGGAGTCGGTGATCACCACGGTCGGCATGAGGATGTCGTGGGAGCCGTCGGCGTTGATTTGGGTCAGGTCCAGACCGAGAGTTGTCTGTACCTGCCGCACGTCTTCGGTGGGGCGGGTCACGATGCCGAGTTTCGCGCCGATCCGGCTGCCCGGGTCGGACAGCACGGTGTAGGTGAGCCCGTTCTTCTCCTGCATCGTCAGCGACCCGTCGGGCTTCTGCGGGCTGATGGCAACCAGCGTGATGTCGCGAGCGGCCAGTTGCTCCGCGAGAACGTTCTGGTACGTGCGTAGCGTGACGTTGCAGTACGGGCACCATGCCCCGCGGTAGAACACGATCACGGCGACCTGCCCCCGCCGGGCCTCTTCCATTGAGGTGGCACGGCCATGGACGTCCATGAGCACATCGTCGGGCATCGGAGATCCGACCGGAGTGAGGTCCGTCGGCAGCCCTGCGGCGTTGAGGCCGACCTGCTCGGCCCTGAAGGCGGCGAGAGCCTCGGCGGGCGCCTGCGCGGCCATGCCTTCGTTGACGACGGCCACCTGATCGGCGATGGGAGTGGGGGAGGCGTTCATGGAGGTCTTTCAGTTGAGCGGGTCGACGGAGCCCGAGAAGGGCCGTCCTACGCAAAAATAGAGCGACGGATCTATTGTTGTCGCGAAAAAATAGAGTGTCAAGTCTAGAAAATGGAAGCCGCCGGCCGTTGCGCTGCGTGCCCCATCCCTGCGAGTCGGTCGCGACGGCAGCCCCCATCTGCGGCCTACGTGGCATGCGCCACCGGATGAATAGGGATGCCATGGGCCGCACGGTCGCGCCGGGCGGGGCCCAGAGCTCATACGCCGTCCTCCGGCGGAGCCGCCGTAGTCTGGCATGCGGAGTCCACACGGGTGAGGAAGCACACAATGACATCCAGTACTGCCCCCCAGCGCCTGACCCCCAAGGGTCAGGCCACCCGCGACCGCATCGTCGAGGCCGCAGCCAGGCTGATGTTCGAGCGCGGTGTCGCGGGCACGGGTACGAGTGACGTGCTGAAGGCGGCCGGTGTATCGAGCCCCTCCCAGCTCTACCACTACTTCGGGGACAAAAGAGAACTCATCCAGGCCGTCATCGCCTATCAGACCCAGCACGTCCTCGACCTGCAGCGGCCCCTGCTGAGCCGACTCGACAGCTTCGAGGCGCTGGAGGCCTGGCGCGACGCCGTCGTCGCCGACCAGCGCGCACGCAACTGCGAGGGCGGCTGCCCGATCGGGTCCCTCTCGATGGAACTGTCCGACCATGACGCTGAGGCCCGCGTCGAGCTCGCGGCCGGATACCGGCGGTGGGAGGAAGCCATCCGCGAGGGGCTCGACCGCATGCAGACCAGGGGCGAACTGGACGCGGATGCCGACCCCTCCCAATTGGCTCTGGCGCTGCTCACAGCCCTGCAGGGCGGCCTGGTCATGGCCCAGGCTCGACGGGACACGGTGGCGCTCGAAGTCGTCCTGAACGCAGTCATCGACCTGATCCGCTGCCACGCGAGATCCTGACCGCACGGAACCGATGCCCTGCGGGCCCGGACAGCCGCCGCCGGTGAGCCGTGACGTGATCGGACTCGCGGAGACCAGCGGGGGCACCCCTTGCTCGGAACCGAGGCGGGCAGCCTGCACGGACGGCGTGAGGAGTTGCCGGGTCCTCCGGATGCGCGCACCTGCCGAACCGGAATGCAGAGGCCACCGGATCCCCGGTGAGAGGCGTCAGCCGGACAGTCACCGGGGCGGCTCCCACTCAAGGGCCGCTGCTCCCGCGGGTTGCGGCTCCCTTACCCGGCGCCGACGACTTCCAGCAGGAGGTGGAGGTCCTGCACGGCGTCGGCGGTGGATATGGCCGCCGCCAGGACCACGGCACTAGGGACTGTTCTGAGTTCCGATCAATGGCTTGGTTGGAGGCTGCGGAGCCAGATGATGGCGCCGCGTAAGTGGAGTCCGGCCAGGTAGCTGGCGGGTGTCTTGTCGTAGCGGGTGGCCAGGCCACGCCAGTCCTTGATCTTGTTGATGCAACGCTCGACGGTGTTGCGCTCCTTGTAGAGCTCGGCGTCGTGGGTGACCGGGCGGCCTCCGCGTGAGCCCTTCTTCCGGCGGTTGGCCGCCTGGTCCGCCTTCTGCGGGATGACCGCCTTGATACGGCGTCTGCGCAGGTAGGCGCGGTTGGCCCGGGAGGAATAGGCCTTGTCCGCGGCGAGAGCCCCGGGCCGGGTGCGAGGTCGGCCGATCCGGCCACGGACCTTGATCCGCTCAATGACCTCCGTGAACTGCGGACTGTCAGCCGCCTGCCCGGGAGTCAGGACGAACGCCAGCGGCCGGCAGCGCCGGTCCGCGGCCAGATGAACCTTGCTGGTCAGCCCGCCACGCGAGCGCCCGAGCCCGGCCGCCTTCAGCCGCGCCCTGCGGCGACGGCGACGCTCCGCATGCGCCAGCGCGTCCGCAGCGCCGTTCACCGCCCGCTCGGGCGACTCCTTTTGCCCCTTTCGCGGAGCCCCTTTTCCTCGGCGACGGCCTTCTCCAACGCGTGCAGCAGATCCGGGTCCACGGCCATACCCGCCGCGTCGTGGTGAGCACGCACGACCGTGGAGTCCACACTGACCAGGCCCAGATCGACCTGCCCACGCACGGCCGCCTCCGCGATCATCCCCTCCATCAAGGCCTCGAAGACCCCGGCACCGGCCCAGGACTCAAAGCGGCCGTACACCGTCGACCAGGAGCCGTACTTCTCGGGCAGGTCACGCCACGGACTGCCGGTACGAAAACGCCACACCACCCCGTCGAACTGCCTCCGCAGCCGCTGGGGATCGTACGACCCGCGTTCCCCCACCGGCAGGAACGGCTCGACCAACTCCCACTCACCATCGGTCAGATCACCACGCGTCACACCGGTCTTCTACCAGGCAACGACCCACCGCCAGAGGCGAATGACACATCCAATGATCAGATCCTGGAACAGTCCCTAGGGCGCGTATTCGGTTCTGATCAATGGGCGATCCGGGTGAGTTCCTTGATCCAGATCATCGAGGCCCGTAGATGGAGGCCGGCGAGGTAGCTTTCCGGTGTTTTGTCATAGCGAGTGGCGATGCCTCGCCACGCCTTCAGCTTGTTGATCAGGCGCTCGACGGTGTTCCGTTCCCTGTAGAGGTCGGTGTCGTGGCTGACGGGCCGGCCGTCCTTGTTGCCCTTCTTCTTGCGGTTGGCGGCCTGGTCCTTCTTCTCCGGGATGACGGCCTTGATGCGGCGTCTCCGCAGGTAGGAGCGGTTACCTCGGGAGGAGTACGCCTTGTCCCCGGCGACCGCGTCGGGCCGGGTGCGGGGACGGCCGACCGGCCCGCAGACCCGTACCTCCTTGAGCACAGGGATGAACTGGGGGCTGTCCGCGGCCTGTCCAGCGGTGAGGACGAACGCCAGCGGGCGGCACTTTCGGTCGGCGGCAAGGTGGATCTTGCTGGTCTGTCCGCCTCTCGAGCGTCCGAGCAGGGCAGCCTTCAGTCGCAGTTTCCGGCGGCGTCGGATGTGTCGCCGTTCTTCCTGCCCCGGGTCTCCTCCGGGGTCCTGCCCGTCTTGTCCTTCCGAGCCGCCCCCTTTGACCTGGCCTTTTCCTCCTCGGCGGCGGCCTGCTCCAGGGCGGTGAGCACATCCTGGCGCAGATGCATCCCGGCGGCGTCGTGGTGAGCGCGTGCGGTGGTGGAGTCGATACTGCCCAGGGACAGGTCCACCTCGCCGTGGTGGTCTGCGTGGACGAGAAGAGCCAGATCCAGGCGCTGGACCGGACCGCGCCGATGCTGCCGGTGCGGCCCGGCCTGTCCGAGCGGCGCACCCACGACTACGTGCGGCACGGCACCACCACGCTGTTTGCCGCGCTGGAGGTCGCCACCGGGAAGATCACAGCCGACGCCTGCCACACCCGGCACCGCAACGACGAGTTCCTGCGCTTTCTCAAGCAGGTCGCCAAGGCCCACCCGAGGGTGAAGCTGCACGTGGTCGTCGACAACTACGCCACCCACAAGCACCCCCGCGTGAAGGCATGGCTGGCGAAGAACCCCCGGATCACCCTGCACTTCACACCGACCTCCTGCTCGTGGCTGAACCTGGTGGAGATCTTCTTCGGCATCATCACCCGCCAGGCCATACGCCGCGGCACCTTCACCTCCGTCGCCGACCTGAAGGACGCCATCCGCCGGTACATCGACGCCTACAACGACCGCTGCCAGCCCTTCGCTTGGACCAAGACCGCCGACGAAATCCTCGAACACGCCACACCTAAACGTCCAAGAACTTCATTCACGCGACACTAGGTACTGCTCGGCCTCTGGGGCGGGCTGCACATCAAACGGTTCTATCGGGCTTGCCAACATGCGCCTCATGGTGCGGCTTGCACTCATCCACGAGCATTCATATGTTTATCACGGATTACTACCCACCTATTCGTGAGGTGTTCGAAGGTGCAGCAGGTTCCGATCACTGTCTTCAGCGGTCCGACGGTTCTCATCGAGTATGGAGGTCTGCGGTTTCTGACCGATCCGACCTTCGACGGCCCCGGCGACTACGAGTTGCCCGGCGGCTTGGTGCTGACAAAAACGGCACCCTCCTCAATCACGCCGAAGGAACTTGGGCCCGTCGACGCCGTGCTGCTTTCCCACGACCAGCACGCCGACAACCTCGACACTTCTGGGCGAAACTTTCTCGCCAGCGTGCCACTCACCCTCACCACTACCGACGGCGCACAGCGCCTCGGCGGGACTACCCGCGCGCTCTCCCCGTGGGCCTCTGTCGAACTCCCGCGCCCGGATGGTGGCATGGTGACTGTAACGGGTACGCCAGCCCTCCACGGCCCGGAAGGAGCCGAGGCGATCGCAGGTGAAGTGATCGGGTTCGTCCTCACCTCCGAGGACCTGCCCACGGTCTACGTCAGCGGCGACAACGCGTCACTGGACGTGGTGAGGCAGATCGCCGAACGCTTCGGGCCTATCGACTCCGCGGTTCTCTTCGCCGGCGCACCTCGACTGCCCGTTTTCGATGGTGCACTCGTCGTCCTGGACGGCGCCGGGGCCGCTACAGCCGCACAGATCCTCGAAGCCCGACGTGTCGTCCCCGCTCACTGCGACAGCTGGGCCCACTACACCGAAGACCGCGGTGATCTCGTCAACGCCTTCACGTCTGCCGGCATCGCAAATCGGCTGCAGCTTGACTGATTCCCAATGGTGTTTGGGACTGTGAAAAGAACGGTGTAACTCCCGATCAAGGAAGAACACCTGACGAGCGACGTGACTGCCTCCATCGAGGCGGTTGAAGAGGTTCGGCCGGTCGAGCTGTCGGCGGACCTGCTGGATGACCAGTTGATCGGGCAGTTGGTCGACCGGGCCCGCGCGAACGGGCTCCAGTTGACCGGCGAGGGCGGGCTCCTGCAGCAGCTGACCAAGCGCGTGCTGGAGTCCGCTCTGGAAGGCGAGATCACCGACCACCTGGGCTACGACAAGCACGACCCTGGGACGGAAACATGAAGCGTCCAACCGAAAAGAGTAAGTCATGTCAAGCGAATTCCCCAAGGTGGGCCCGGGTGAAGGGGAGGCCGGCGAATGCGACGTGTCGCGCCCTTCGAACCTGCTTGCCTCTGCGCGAATTCCGCCTGGCCCTGCTCCGGAAATGCAGAGGCTTACTCGGGCTTGGAGCTCCAGTATCCTGAACCATGTAACAAATCTTACCCTTTCACCGCAGTCGCTATTGCGGGGATTCCGATTCGACGCGCATGGGCAAATATTTAACGACGTCGTACATGCTGAACATCGTTCCGGTGCCGTGAGTGGTATATCTGGCAACGGAGACGAGAGTGACCCGGTGGTCGTCTACTATGTCATGTCGGGGCAGGTTCAATTCGAGGGTGAGAATACCAAGATCACCATAAAGCCCGGGGAGATGTGTGTTCGCGACTCGCGCAAGCGCTGGCGTTTCTGGTACGACCCCGGAACTGCTTATCGCTGGGTAACTGTACCGCGAAGTCGCGTAAGTTCTCTGCAGTTGAACGGCGGACCGCTCGTGGCGACCAGGTCAAATCCGGAAGTCAAGCTTCTGATCGCATACCTTGAGATGATAGATAATCATACCTTTTCGGGCATTTCCATGTCGGGGAAAGCGGCAGTCGCAGACGCCACAATAGGGCTTCTGCGGGGAGTGATTTCTGCAAATGTCGCACACGGGATAGCGGGCCGGGGAGATGTTCTCGTCATGGCGGCCAAGAAGGTCATCGATGAGAACCTGGGGGAGCGTGATCTGAGTCCCGATGTGGTCGCACAGATTTTGGGTGTCTCGACAAGGACGCTACATCGGTGCTTCGCTGCAAGTGACGGCTCTGTAATGAGCTATGTACGGCGACGACGCACTGAAGAAGCGCAGAGGGAAATGATCAATTCCAGCCCGTTGGTAAGCTTTGGCGAGCTTGCAGCGAAATGGCATTTCTCCGATGCAAGTCACTTCACTCGGACCTTCAAAAAAATTTATGGAACCACACCGACCGCGTACCTGGAAAAGCTGCGTATTGATGCCACAGGCACGGGTCGCTGAGGTCGCAGGCGCCGAGGCCGGCGCGCCGCAGGCGCTCCAGGAAATCGCAGGGTTCCCTGCGCGGGTGCGCGCGCTTCTTCGGCCGCTACGGGGTCTGACTCGTACCTACTCCTGCACCGCGTGCGCAGCCGTGTCCCCCAGGGGCAAGAACTCCGCCCGCGTGAGTGTCTCTTGGGCTGCCGCCCACAGTAGTCGCCGCACACGCGTCCCCCTGGTTCAGATCCGGTTCGATGCGACGAGCTGCCGCGCCTGCCCCCTGCGCCCGCAGTGCACGGCAGCGGGCAACGGCAAGTGGGGACGGGCACTCACCCTGTGCGAACCCGCCCAGAGAGCGGCCCTTCAGTAGCGCCGCCGCGAACAGGAAACCGACACATGGCGGAAGCGCTACCGACGACGGGTCGGAATCGAGGCCACCGTCTGTCAGATCGTCCACCGCCCCCAGCATGAGAGCTGAAGTGCGCCGGGCTTCCTACGTGAGCCTGTCGCAGCGCATTTCAGATCCCTGCGGGATGACACCGAAGACCGCAGCTGCTACCGGACTGCGGCTGCCACCCGCCTCGGACATTGAGCTGTTTCCAACCTCAGTTTGCCGGGTTGAGGTGGAGGGTGAGGACGGCTTGGACGAGGGTGGTGATGCGGGTGGTGCCGCACCTCAGCTTCCGCAGGAGGCGCCAGGTTTTGAGGGTGGCCATGGCCCGTTCGCCGAGCGCGCGGATCTTCGCGTGGGAGACGTTGGCGGCGCGCTGACCTGTGGAGAGCTTGTCTCAACGGCCGCGGTAGGGCACGCGGACCGTGCCGCCGGCGCCTTGATAACCCTTGTCGGCCCAGCACCGGATGCCGGCTTTGTCGAGGGCGTCGATGACGCCGTGGGTACGGGCGGCTTCGATGTCGTGGACCGATCCCGGCAAGGCTGGCGAGGCCCAGATCAGGTTCCCGAAGGGATCGGCGATGACCTGCACGTTCATGCCGTGTTTCTTGTGTTTCCCCGAGTAGTAGGGCCGGTCGGCGGCGATGCGGTCGATCGGCAGCAGCGTGCCGTCAAGAATCACGAACCCCTTGCGCGAAGCCTCCTTGGTGGCAGCAGCCAGGTCCGGTGCACGGGACGCGAGGAGTTCGATGACCTCGGCGACGTAGCGGTAGACCGTGGCGTTCCCGACGCCGAAACCTGCCGCCAACTGGGCGTAGGTGTGTCCGCAGCGCACATGTGCCAGCGCCAGGAGAGGCTGCCGGTCCGAGGTAAGACCGACCGGCAATAGGCGGCGGCTGTGGGTTCGAGGGATGGGCTGGATGCGGTGCGGGCACCGCCCCTGAGAAGGCACGGCACTCCATGAGCCTTTTCAGTGGGGCCACCGATCGGGTGAGGGCCCACTGGTTGGAGACCGGTGTGAAACGGGCGAGGCTCCTCGGCGGTTGAGCGAGATGTCTGACGTCTCAACCCCTCTGCCAGGGAGCCCCGTTGGTTACCCATCCTGCAGCACTGGACCTGCCTCATGCGCTGGTTGAGTGGGTGACGATGCTGATCGTCACCCAGGAGGGTGACCGCCGCTGCAAACTCCGACCCTCGCAGCGGGCCCTGGTCGCGCTGGCCTACCTGCGCAAGCACGACACTCTCGCGCAGATCGCAGCCAGCTTCCGGATCGGCATCGGCACCGCCCACACCTAGGTGCACGCCGTCATCGAGCTCCTGGCCCACCGCGCGCCCGGCCTGACCCGCGCCCTGCGCAAGGCGGACCCGGAGTACGTGCTCGTCGACGGCACGCTCGCCGAATGCGACCGGGTCGGCGACGGCTGCGCCGACTACTCCGGCAAGCACCGCCGCCACGGCGTGAACCTGCAGGTCATCACCGACCCGCGAGGCGAGATCGTGTGGATCTCCCGCGCTCTGCCCGGCCGCATCGTGACCACCAGCGTCCGCCTCGGCATCCCCGACCTGGCCGACCTGGCCTACCTCGGCGCCGACGGCACCTTCGCCACGCCGACCAGACGCCCACCCCGCAAGGAACTCACCACCCGGCAACTTCCTCGGCCTCGCCACCTGCCTGATCACCCACCGACACGTCCAACGCCTTTGTTAGGACCTCTTAACCGAGCCGTTACGGCTGCAGTTCGAGGGCGTGATCTGGCGGTTCAAGACCGGCGGGCAGTGGTGGGAGATGCCGCGGGAGTTCGGTGCCTGGTCGACCGTCTCCAACCGCTTCCGGCAGTAGCGTGGTTGATCGCGGAGGCGGCGAAGCGGGGCGAGGTGGACCTGTCCCTGGTCAGTGTCGACTCCACCACCGCGCGCGCTCACCACGACGCCGCCGGGATGCACCTGGGCCAGGACGTGCTCACCGCCCTGGAGAAGGCCGCGGCCGAGGAGGAAAAGGCCAGGTCAGAGAGGCGGACAGACCAGCAAGATCCACCTCGCCGCCGATAGGAAGTGCCGCCCGCCGGAGTTTGTCCTGACCGCGGGACAGGCCGCGGGCCCGCAGTTCATCCCCGTAGTGAAGAAGGTACGGGTTCGCAGGCCGGTCGGCCGTCCCCGCACCCGGCCCGACGCGGTCGCCGGGGACAAAGCCTACTCGTCCCGCTGAAACCGCGCCTACCTACGCAAACCGCGCATCAAGGCCGTCATCCCGGAGAAGAAGGACCAAGCCGCCAACCGCAAGAACAAGGGCAACAAGGGCGGCCGACCCGTCAGCCACGACACCGACCTCTACAAGGAACCGAACACCGTCGAGCGCCTGATCAACAAGCTGAAGGCATGGCGCGGCATCGCCACTCGCTACGACAAGACGCTGGAGAGCTACCTCGCCGGCCTCCACCTGCGGGCCTTGATGATCTGGATCAAAACCTCACCCGGACCGCCCATTGATCACAATCGAATACGCGCCCTAGCTGCGTCTTTGTCTGTGACGTGCTCCTCGGCAGTGCCCGACCTTTGAACGCCTGGTGGGGCCAACTTCCGTGCCGGAGTGGGGCCGATTTACGTGTCGCAAACACCCACAGCGCGACGATCCGGGTTCTCCTTGCCGGTCGCCGGTGACGCGACGGGTGCGTCGACGCCCTCTGGGCCGAGGTTCGGCGCCCGGGCAGGACCTCATCGGGAAGACGGAGCTCACCGGTCCCTTCCCTGAGCCCCGGCGCACCGGACTCATCCTGATGCCACGCCGTTTTCACCCGGTCGGACAGCATGGCAGCGCCCGGCTCTGCCGATGCCTGAAAGCTGGTGTGCCGTAGGCCTCAAGGGAAGCGAGAACGGTATGACGGCATCTCCGGTCCTCGCCGCGGCGGCGTGCGTCGCGGCCCTGTGCACGGCGTCCGCGGCCCCTGCCTCCGCCGACGGCGGAGGCGGCGCGAGCGGCGCCAAGCCCACCGTCGTCCTCATCCACGGGGCGTTCGCCGACAGCTCCAGCTGGAACGGCGTCGTGGAACGGCTCGAACGCCGCGGCTACACGGTCATGGCGCCCGCCAACCCGCTGCGCGGCCTGTACAACGACGCGACCTACATATCGTCGGTGCTGGACAGCATCAAGGGCCCCGTCGTCCTGGCCGGTCACTCCTACGGCGGCGCCGTGATCAGCTCGGCCGCGGCCGGCCACCCCCAGGTCAAGGCGCTGGTGTACATCGACGCCCAGGTGCCCGACGTCGGCGAGAGCGGCGCGTCGCTGGCCGCCCGGTTCCCCACCGCCCTCCCCACCGCGCTCAGGTCCGTCCCCTACCGGGAGGGCGGCGGGCGGAGCGGTACCGACCTCTACCTCAAGCGCGACAAGGTGTACCCGCTCTTCGCGGCCTGCCTGCCGAGGAGCCAGGCCGACCTGCTGGGCGTCACCCAGCGGCCAGCCGCCACCACCGCCCTCTCCGAGACGGCCAAGGTCGCCGCCTGGAAGACCATCCCGTCCTGGGCCATGGTTGGCCGCCAGGACATGACCATCAGCCCCGAGCAGGAACGCTTCCAGGCCCGCCGCGCCCACTCGCACACGGTGGAGATCAACTCCTGCCACGTCTCCCTGATCGCGCACCCCGACGCCGTCACCGACCTGATCCTCCAGGCCGCCACCGCCTCGGGGTCCGGGTCCGCCGGCCCCTCCCTGGCGGCCACGGGCTCCGCCGAGCCCCGGCGTGAGCTCACCGGCCTCGGCGGCATCGCCGGTGTGTCCCTCGTCGCCGGTGCCGGTGCCGTCCTCGTCGGCCGCCGGCTGCGCCGCCGCTTGCGCTGACCGGCCGTCCCGGGAAGGGGTCTGTCCAACGAACGGTGTAACTCGGGTGGTGTGAGTTAGCGGCGGCCGAGGGAGAGTCGGCCGTCGAAGGCGATGTCGAAGGCTTGCAGG
>NZ_JBSFLB010000047.1:0-48392 GCF_053598835.1 Streptomyces sp. NPDC001070 | reverse complement strand
CGGCGGTCAGCCGCAGGGCGGAGGTCAGGGGCGCCGAGTCGAACGCCGCGCGCTGCCCGGGGAAGTCCAGGGTCTGCGACAGCCCCTGGCCGAACATGGCGCGGTGGTTCCCGCCCCCGGCCCCCCCGGCGCTCGGCGAGCGCCCCGCAGACCGCGCGGCGGGTCAGCGGCCCCGGCCGCGACCCGGGCGCGGCCGGGGGCGGGGGCGGGGGCGGAGGGCGGTCTCCAGGTCGGCCAGGGTCTCCAGGAGCAGCTCGGCGCTGCGCCGCACGATGCGGTCGGCCTCCGAGGGCGGCCAGTCGTCGAGCGTCGCGCGGAGGGGGGAGAAGTCCGGCGGGCGGCGTTCCCGGACCGCGGTCGCCGCCTCCACCGTGCTCGTGCGCAGGTGGTGGGCGAAGGGCGCGGCCGCCGGGACGGGAGGGGCGTCGGGGGCCGGGAGGTGGGCCTCCATCAGCATGGGGACGCGGCCCATGGCCGACAGGGCCGCGTCCGCGCCGTCCGCCGCGCGGCGGGAGAGGCCGCGGCCCCGTACGGGTTCGGCGTCGGCGCGGGCGACCGCCTGGTCCCAGGCGACGGCGGCCGCGCGGGCGTCCAGCAGGGCCGCCCGCACGGCCTCGCGGCGGCCCTTGGCCGGGGCGGCGTGGGCCTCCATCGCCGCGGCGGCGTAACGCCCGGTGGCCTCGATGCGCTCGGCCAGCCGGTTCCGCAGCCGCGGGGTCTCCCAGGCGGGGAACACGGCGTACGCGACCATTGCCAGCACCCCGCCGAGCAGGGTCAGCAGCACCCGCTCGGGCACCGTCTGCGTCCAGCTGGAGCCGGCCATGCCGAGCAGGAAGACCACGTACGCCGACACCGCCACCTGGGAGACCAGGTACCCGGTGCGCATGAGCAGGTACATCAGGGCGACCGAGACCACCGCCAGCACCGCGCAGGGGTACGGCCCCGGCGTCAGGGACTGCATCACGGCGGTCGCCACGATGACGCCGGCGAGGGTGCCGACGAAGCGGGCCACGCCGCGCGCGTACGTCTGCGAGAAGTCAGGGCGCATCACCATGACCGAGGTCAGCGGCGCCCAGTAGCCGTGGCCGAGCGGAAGCGCCGCTCCGAGCGCGTAGCCCGCGGGGGTGACCGCGGCCAGCCGCAGCGCGTGCCGGAAGACGGGCGAGTCGAAGCGGACCTCCCGCCGCACGGTGCGCGCCGTGAGCGGCAGGAGTTCGGCCAGGCTCGGGCGGCGCAGGTGAGCGGTGTCGGCACTGACGGAGCCGCCGCGGCCGGTGGCGGCGGAGACCGCCTCACTGAGCAGCGCGACGAGCCGCAGCGCGGTGCGCCGCGCGGGCCCGGTCAGGCGGTCCTCCGGATCGGGTTCGAGGAGGACCACGGCCTCCGCCTCCGGCGGTACGCGCACCGGCTCGGCCTCGCGCACCGCGCGCGCCACCGCGTCCAGCACGGCGGCCGCCGCGGCCAGGAGTTCGCGGGCCCGGTCGCGTTCCGGGCCCTCGGCGGCGGCGCCGACCGCGGGATCGGCCAGGGAGGCCAGCACCGGGCGGATCCGCTCGGCCAGCACCCGCTTGCCGCGCAGCGCGGCGGGGCGCCGCCGCGCCTGCCGGTCGGTGATCACGGCGGCGCTGCGCGCGGTCATCAGCGGTTCGGGGTCGAACGGCGCCACCGGGTCGTGCCGCAGCCGCCGCGCGTAGTCCGCCTCCGCCGCGAAGGCGTCGGCCAGCGCGTCGCGTTGCCGTCCCCAGCGGCGCACCGGGAAGAGCAGGATCAGTGCCGCCTGCACGACCCCGCCGCCCGCGATCACGACGGCATGGCCGAACGCGCCCAGAACCGACGTCGGCAGCGTGATCACGACCAGCATCACGGCGACGGTCAGGGACGAGACGATGCCGGCCGCGGCCCCCAGGGCCCAGGCCATGCCGGCCAGGAACGCCCAGACCGCCAGCAGTGCCACGAACAGCACTCCGTGCGACCCCGCGAGGTAGCCCAGGAAGGTGCTGACCGCGAGACCCCCGCCGGCGACCAGCGCCAGCACCGGCCGGGGCCGCCAGCTGCGCTGGAAGGTGGCCATGCCCGAGGCGAAGGCGCCGAAGGCGGAGGAGGCGGCCACCGCGGGGGAGGCCAGCCACAGCGAGAGGCCGATGACGATCGCGACGCCCGCCGCGGCACGCAACGCCACCAGCGGCTCCAGCCTGGCGCGCTCGATCCGCAGCCCTTCCCGGGCGCTGCGGCGCAGGGCGCGCAACCAGGTCATGAGCCAGAGGATAGGACGGGTAGGACGGGGAGGTCCGGGTAAGCGCAGCGCAAGATCCGTTCCGGTGAGTCCCGAGGAGGCAGACCGTCATGACCGTTCCAGCGCGCCGCGCCACCGTGCCGCCCGTGCCCCCCGCCCCGAGCCCGGTGCCGCCCTTCCCGCCCGACCCCGTGCCGCCCGCCCCGCACCCCGTACCCGGTCCGACCCCCGACCCCATGCCGGTGCCGCCCCCGCAGCCGGAGCCCGAGCCGGAACCCCAGCCGGAGCCGCAACCGCTGTAGCCCGTCCCGGTGAGGGCGCTCGGGACGCCCTCTCTGTCCCGGCGGGCGCCGCGTCTGGTTCAATGGGTGCCATGGCCAGCCTCACTGACACCGCGACGGGTCGCAGCGACCTCGAGCCGTTCTGGCCGTCCAGGCAGGAGTACCAGTTCGACCGGGAGTGTTGTCGCGCGGTCCCCGCGCGGACCCCGGCCCACAGCTGACGTCGTCCCTCTCCGTCGCCGCCCGCTGCCGGCCTCCCGGCGGTCCCGCGCAATACGTCGTCCCACGACCCTTCGCGCGAGAGCCGAGTCCTCCATGTCCTCCAGCACCCAGCCGTTGTCCCTGCCCGCCGTCAACCGCCAGCACCTGCGCGCCGTTCGGGCCGGTGACGTCCCGCCGGTACCGGACTTCCTGCCGCCCGGCGCGACCTGGCTGCCCGCCCCCGGCCACCTGATGCCCACCGGGTTGGGCGGGCCGCCGATGGTGGGCTACCTCGTGCTCGTCCCCGTCGAGGGCCGGGCGGTGCCCGAGTCCCCGGTGGCCGCCGCCGATGTGCCGGTCAGCATCGACACCGAACGCCGCGTCGCCCAGGTGTGGGGCCGCACGCTCGACCTCACCTACCTCGAGTTCGAACTGCTCGCCCACCTGGTCGCGCACCCGCACCGGGTGCACACACGCGACCAGCTCGTCACCACGGTCTGGGGATACGGCCATGTCGGTGACGGACGTACCGTCGACGTGCACGTCGCCCGGCTGCGCCGCAAACTCGGTCCCGAACACCGAGGCAGCATCGTCACCGTGCGCCGGGTGGGCTACAAGTACGCGCCGCCGGCGGCCCGCTGAGCCGTAGGACGGCGGAAGGAGGGGCGGGCGGCCGCCGGGAGGGAGCGTCCCGGAACCCGGCGGAAGCCCGCCTTCCCCATGCGTCACGTCTGTAGCATGTCCCCCCACCGGTCTATGGGTACGCTGTCCCCATTCCGGTGCGGCTCGGCGCGGCGGAGGCAGGTCCGGAGGGCGTGATGGCTGATTCTCGTCAGTGGACGCCTCCTGCGCCCGCCCCGGTCGCCTGGCCGGCTCCCGCCGCCGCCCACATGTCGCTCAACGACGTAGGCGGCTTCGACTGGGACCTCGACCGCGACCGCATGCACCTGGACGACCACGCCCTGCGGACCGTCGACCTGCGCCCCCAGGAGTTCGACGGCGACCCAAAGGCGCTGTTCTCCCGGCTGGCGCCCGACGAGGCCGCCGCCGTCACCCGCACCGTCACGCAGGCCCTCGGCGAGGGCCACTCCTCCTTCCGCGCCTTCAGCCGGCTCACCCGGCGCGACGGCCGCCGCGGCTGGATCCGCTTCCAGGGCCGCATCGTGCGCGACGCCACGGGCCGGGCCGGCCGGGTGATCGGCATAGTCAGCGACGCCACCGACGAGCTCGCCCAGGCCGCCGAGTGCCTGCGCGAGGACGAGGACCGCCCGACCGAGAGCAACCTCGTCATGGAGGTCACCGCGTCGCTGGCCAGGGCCGTGACCGTACGCGACGTCACCGCCGCCCTCACCGGCAACCGCAGGATGGACCGGCTCGGCATAGCCAGCCTCTTCCTCGGCCAGGTCGAGGCCGGCCGGGTCCACGTGGTGAGCGACGCCAAGGCCACCAGCTGGGTCCCGTCACTGCAGTACACCCGCATCGACGACGACTTCCCGATGAGCGAGGTGGTGCGGACCCTCGTCCCGCGCTTCATCACCTCCCCCGAGGAGTTCGCCCGGCGCTACCCCAAGCTGTGGCCGCACATCGAGCCCCTGGGAGCCTCCGCCGCCGCGTACCTCCCGCTGATCGCCCAGGGCAAGCCCATCGGCGCCCTGGGCCTGCTCTACCGGCACAAGCAGGGCTTCTCCCCGCAGGAGCGCAATCTGCTGATCGCGCTCGGCGGCAGCATCGCCCAGAGCCTGCAGCGCGCCATCCTGTTCGACCAGGAGCACGACATCGCGCAGGGACTGCAGACCGCGATGCTGCCCCGCACGATCCCGCGGATCCCCGGTGCCGAGATCGCCGTGCGCTACCGCTCGGCCCGGCTGGCCAGGGACATCGGCGGCGACTGGTACGACGTCGTCGCGATGCCCGGCGGCCGGGTCGCCGTCATCATCGGCGACGTCCAGGGCCACGACACCCACGCCACGGCCGTGATGGGCCAGCTGCGCATTGCGCTGCGCGCCTACGCGGGCGAGGGCCATCCGCCCGCCAGCGTCATGGCCCGGGCCTCCGCCTTCCTGTACGAGCTGGACACCGACCGCTTCGCCACCTGCCTGTACGCCCAGGTCGACCCCTCCACCGGTTCCGCCCTCCTCGTCCGGGCCGGCCACATCGATCCGCTGGTCCGGCAGGCCGACGGCACCGTCCGCGTGCTCCCCACCGCGGGCGGCCTCCCGCTCGGCCTGTCCGCCCAGTTCGGCAGGCCCGACTACCCCGTCACGCCCGCCGAACTAGAGCCCGGCGAGACCCTCCTGATGTTCAGTGACGGACTCGTGGAACGACCGGGCGCCGACCTCGACGACGGCGTACGGCGGCTGTCCGAGGCCCTGCGCGACGGCCCGCGCGGGGTCCAGAACCTCGCCGACCACCTCACCACCGTCATGGGTGAGCAGGCCACCGACGACGACATGGCCCTGCTGCTGCTCCGGCGCGACACCGACGCGTCCCCGCACCCGGCGCGCCGGCTGCACCAGCACATCGCCCCCGGCGACCCCAGGGCGCTGTCCGAGGCCCGGGCCATGGTCCGCGACGCCATGGCGGGCTGGGGCATGCGCGACCGGGTCGACGAGGCCGAACTCGCCGCCGACGAGCTGATCACCAACGCGCTGGTGCACACCGACGCCGGCGCCGTGCTGACCCTGCGCATGCTCCCCGACCCGTCCCTGGCCCATGTCACGCCGGACTCCACCCGGCGGCTGCGGATCGAGGTGCACGACCTCGCCGCGAACTGGCCGCGCCGCCGCCAGCCCGGCGAGCGCGAGGTGTCCGGACGGGGTCTGCTCCTGGTCGACCGGCTCGCGGACGCCTGGGGCGTGGAACCGCACGGTTCGGGCAAGGCAGTGTGGTGCGAATTCCGCGACCGCAGGAGCGGTACGGAGCCCACCCGGCACTGACCGCCGGGGTCGCTCGTCATGCCGTTCCCGCCGGTCACGCACCGTGGATTCACCCGGACGGCTCACCCGCCACGACACACCGCCCGATCGGACGCAGGCTGTTCGGTGAGGAGCCAAGAAGGAACTCTGCTCACATGCTGGCCGCGCCGGCACCGGGGAGGTCTGCGATGCCGACGGTGTCTACGAGCGTGATCGTCACCCGTACCGTGGAAGAGGTCTTCGACTTCCTGGCCGACCCCCGCAATCTCGCGTCGTGGAGCTCCGGGATCGCCGCCGTGGCGGCGGACTCCGTGGCCCCCGGCGAGCGGGCCGTCTACCGCTACCACTATCCGGGCCGCCACCGGGAACACCGGCTGGTCTGCTCGGTCTACCAGCCCTGCCGGCGGATCACCTACCGCGGCCGGCGGATGTGGAGCCCACTGGGCACCCAGACCCCCGAGTTCGCGTTCCGGATGCTGCCGCACTCGCGCGGAGCGTTCGTCCAGCTCCAGGTCACCTGCACGCTCGGCGGCGGCATGCTGCTGCTGGGCCCCTTCCTGGGCTGGGCCTGGCGCCGCGACCTCCCGGAGGACGCGCGGCGGCTGCGCGAGGCCCTCGGCGACCCCATGGTGGCGCCGCCGCTCCCGCCCCCGCCCGCGCCGCCCCCCGCGGGGCCGCTCAGGCCGGCCCAGGCCCAGGCCCGGGCCCCGGCCCAGGCGACCGACGTCGTCGGAGCCGTCCCCGCGCCGCCGGGCGGGCCACTGCGCGGCGGGGTGCCCCGTGTAGCAGGTCAGGGCCGCATAGGCACGGGCACCTGACGGATCCGGCCGAAATTCCGGCCGCCCGGCCGCTTCGCTGAGAGGCTGGACGCCGTACGTGCCCCCCGCACCACAGAACAGAGAGGAACCGCAGATGGCGGAGCAGGCCCGCATCGGCGTCACAGGACTCGCGGTCATGGGCCGCAACCTGGCCCGGAACCTCGCGCGGCACGGCCACCCGGTGGCCCTGTACAACCGCACCCCGGCCAGGACGCGTTCCCTGGTGGAGCAGTTCGGCGGCGAGGGGGAATTCCATCCGGCGGAGTCTCTCAAGGAGTTCGTCGACTCACTCGAACGGCCCAGGCGCATCATCATCATGGTCAAGGCCGGTGCCCCCACCGACGCCGTGATCGACGAGCTGGTACCGCTCCTCGAGCCCGGCGACATGGTCGTCGACGGTGGGAACGCCGACTACCGCGACACCCGGCGCCGTGAGAAGGCCCTGCGCGAACAGGGACTGCACTTCGTCGGCAGCGGCATCTCCGGTGGTGAGGAGGGCGCCCTCAACGGCCCGTCGATCATGCCGGGGGGCTCGGCCGAGTCGTACGAGTCCCTCGGCCCGATCCTGGAGGACATCGCCGCCAAGGTCGACGGGGTGCCCTGCTGCACCCACGTCGGCCCCGACGGTGCCGGACACTTCGTCAAGATGGTCCACAACGGCATCGAGTACTCCGACATGCAGCTCATCGCCGAGGCCTACGACCTGCTGCGGCACGCCGCGGGCAAGCGGCCGGGCGAGATCGCGGAGATCTTCCGCACCTGGAACTCCGGTCGCCTGGAGTCGTATCTCGTCGAGATCACCGCGGAGGTGCTCGCCCACACGGACGCCGAGACCGGCAAGCCGTTCGTCGACGTGGTGCTGGACCAGGCCGGCCAGAAGGGCACCGGCAGCTGGACCGTGCAGAACGCCCTGGAGTTCGGCGTCCCCGTCTCGGGCATCGCCGAGGCCGTCTTCGCACGCTCGCTGTCCGGCAGCGCGGAGCTGCGCGAGGCCTCCCGCGGCCTGCCCGGACCGGCGGAGACCTGGCTGGACAGCGCGGCGAGCGACCGTTTCGCCGACGACGTGGAGCAGGCGCTGTACGCCTCGAAGATCGTCGCCTACGCCCAGGGGTTCAACCTGATCCAGGCGGGCAGCGCGGAGTTCGGCTGGGAGGTCGACCCCGGTGCGATGGCCACGATCTGGCGCGGCGGCTGCATCATCCGGGCGCGGTTCCTCAACCGCATCAAGGAGGCCTACGACTCCGATCCGGGCCGTGCCACCCTGCTGACGGACGACCACTTCGCCGAAGCGCTCGGTTCCGCCCAGGCGGCATGGCGGCGGGTCGTCTCCACCGCGGCGCAACTGGGGGTCCCCGCGCCCGGGTTCTCCGCGGCGCTGGCGTACTACGACGCCCTGCGCGCGGAGCGGCTGCCCGCCGCGCTGATCCAGGGGCAGCGCGACTTCTTCGGTGCGCACACCTACAAGCGGGTGGACAAGCCGGGCTCCTTCCACACGCTCTGGGGCGGTGACCGCACCGAGATCCCCGCGGACTGACGCCGGCCGGGCGGGTGGCGAGGGCGTCGTCCCCGTCACCCGCCCGGCAGGCTAGGCGGCGGCCGGCGGGGTGATGGCCTGCTCCGCCCAGACCGTCTTGCCCGTGGCCGTGTACCGGGTGCCCTGGGCCTCGGTCAGCTGGGCGACGATCGACAGCCCCCGGCCGTCCTGGTCGCTCGGCGCCGCGTGGCGCGGATGCGGGGCGGCGCTGCAGGAGTCCGACACCTCGCAGACCAGGGCCCGGTCGCGAATGAGCCTCAGCTGGATCGGCCCGGTGGAGTACCGGATCGCGTTGGTGACGAGCTCGCTGACGACGAGGGTGGTGGTGAAGACCAGCTCCGGGAGCTTCCAGTCGGCCAGCAGGCGGTCCGTCCAGGCGCGCGCGTCGGCGACGGCCGCGGGGTCGTTGGGCACCTCGCGGGTGGCGACGTCGGTGACGTCCAGGGCGCGGGTGCGGGCCGCGAGGAGCACCGGTTCCGAGCCGGGCGCGGCGGAGCGCAGGACGCCGTCCAGTACCGTCGCCGCGTCGGCGTCGGCGTCGCCGGTCACGACGCGGAGCCCGGTGGCCTGACCGGCGCCCTCCTCCGCGGGCCGGTCCTCGTCCGTGCCGCAGCTCAGCAGCAGCACGCTGCCCGGCGGTACGTCGATGTCGGTGACCACGGGCTCGCCACGCCGGAGGGCGTCCTCGTCCCCCGCCTCCGGCGGCGCGGGCAGGGTCGCGACCGCGGCGGAGTACGCGGCGCACGCCGTGGTGCAGCGGCAGTTCACCGGGTCGTAGACGACGATCAGGCACTGATCGGCCTCGTCGCCGACGGGGGGCGCGGTGGGGCGGTGGAGGCGGGCGATCACCTCTGCGGGGCTCATGTCCAGCAGCACCAGTGCCCGGACCGCGGCCTTGAGCTGACTCATCGCCGTCGCGGCGGCGAGGCCCTGGCCGCCCGCCGAACCCGCCACCAGGGCCACCCGGGCGCTGGGGAGCGGAATGACGTCCACCCAGGCCCCCGGGACGGCCGACCGCGGCAGATGCCCCCGGGCGTCCTCGATCGCGTTGACCGGCGGGCCCTGCGGCGCCAGCAAGGCCTCCTGCAGGATGCGGCCGGCGGCGTTCTCGACGAGACGCCGGCGGGCGCCGTCCAGCAACCGGGCGGCCCTGCGGGCCAGGCGGCCGGCCGCCACCAGGTCGGCCCGGGAGAAGGCGGGGGAGCCGGCCGTCCGGTAGAAGGCCGCGACCCCGAGGACCACGCCGCCCACGTCCAGCGGTACCACGAGCAGGGAGTGCGTCCCGGTGATCCGCATCAGGGGGGCGCGCACCGGGTCGCGGGTCAGCCACCCCGTCTGCGGGCGCAGGTTGAGCACCAGATGCGGCCGCAGGTCGATCAGCGACGCGTGGTACGGCGTCCTGGCAGGCAGACTGCTGATGTCGCCGACCTCGTAGGCACGCGGGATCGCGGCTCCCCGGGCGGCCCGGAAGGCCCCCCGGCGGAAGGCGAGCCCGGTGGCGGGGAGCCCGGACATGGCGGCCTGCTCGGTGACGGTGGCGTCCGAGACCTCGACCGCGGCGAAGTCGGCCACGGCCGGCACGGCGGAATCCACGAGCTGCTGGGCCGCGTCGTAGGACCACGGCCGGTCCACAGGGGCGGCCTGGGGCGGGAGGGTGGCACTGAGCATGGCGGTCGCCTCGGGTGAGGTGTACGGGTCATCGGTCTTTAGTGGGGATTTCAAACACTTTCTTCGAGCGTGCCTTCCCGGCGCAGGGATCGCATCCCCGCGGATCCGCAGAGGCCATCAGGGGTTTACCGCAGATGGGACTGCGGGTTTCCCGCAACAGTGGCGACGCGGGCTGCCCGGCGCGCGCGTCGGATCTACCGTGGCAGCTATGGAGGTCCTCAGCCGTACCCACGGAAGGCAGCCGCACCCGGCCATCACGGTCGTGCTCGCCGACGACCACCTGGTGGTGCGGGCGGGCATGCGGCTGCTGATGGCCGCCGATCCGGCCTTCGAGATCGTCGCCGAGACGTCCACCGTCCCCGAGACCCTCGACGCCGTCCGGCGGCACCACCCGCGGGTGCTCGTCCTCGACCTGACCATGTCCGGCCGGTCGAGTCTGCCGACCCTCCCGGCGCTGCTGACCGAGTCGCCCAGGACGCGCATCCTGGTGCTCACCATGCAGGAGGACCCGGCCTTCGCCCGGGAGGCACTGCGCACGGGCGCGGCCGGCTACCTGCTGAAGGAGGCCGCGGCCGAGGAACTGCTCGCCGCCGCCCGCCAGGTCGCCGGGGGCGCCACCTACGTCCAGCCCTCGCTGGGGGCCCGGTTGGCCGTCGAGGACCTGGGCCTGGCCGAGCGGCACCACGAGGAGCCGCTCACCGACCGCGAGGCCCAGGTGCTGACCCTGCTGGCCCTGGGGCACACCAATCAGGAGATCGCCCGCCGGCTGTTCGTCTCCGTCCGGACCGTCGAGACCCACCGGTCGCGGCTGCGCGACAAACTCGGCAAGGAGAGCCGGGCCGAGCTGATCGCGGCGGCCCGAGAGCGCGGACTGGTGGCATGACGGCGTCCGGCCCTGGACGGACCGGGACGCGCCTGGTTCTCGAGGGGCTCGGCACCTGCCTCCTGGCGGCCGCCGTCGTCATGGAGGTCACCGACCGCTCGCAGAGCTGGGAGCTCGTCCTCGCCCTCGCCGCAGCCGTGTGCTACCTGCTGCTCACCCCTCTGGTGGCGCCGCGGCAGCGGCTCTGGCTCGTGGTGGCCATCGCCGTCTCCCTGATGCTGACCGTGGCCGGGACGGTGCGCGTCGCCCAGCAGCCGTCGCTCAACGTCCTGCATGTGCTGCCGCTGCTGCTGGTCGCCTACGCCCTCTTCGCCGTCCGTTCGGCCTCGCGCAGGGAGGCGCGGCTGCGCCGGGAGCGCGTCAGGGCCCGGCACGACGGCGAGGAGCGCGAGCGCCGTCGCTGGGCGCGCGAACTGCACGACGACACCCTGCAGGAGCTGGGTGCGGTCCAGGTGGTGCTCTCCACCGCCGCGGCGGACGGCCGGCCCGAGGCGATGCGGGAGGCCATCGACCAGGCGCGCGGTCTGGTCGGCAACCAGATCGTCTCGCTGCGGCACCTGATCGTCGACCTGCGCCCTGTGGTGCTGGACGAACTCGGGCTGAGCCCGGCGCTGCAGGCGCTGTGCCGGCGCACCTTCGAGACGTACGGCATCCGCACCGAGCTGCGGCTCGGCCCGCACGCCGACGCCCTCGGCCGGCAGCTCACCCCCGAGACGCAGGCGCAGATGTACCGGATCGTCCAGGAGGCGATCACCAACGCGGTCAAGCACGCCGAGCCGACCCGTGTCGTGGTGAGCCTGGAGACCGATCCGCGGTCCGTGCACGTGTCGATCACCGACAACGGGCACGGCATGGCCCCGGCGACCGCCGCGGGCCGGGGCACGTTCCGCGCGGCCGAACCGCCCTCCCCGCAGACCCGGGGCATGGGCCTGTCCGCGATGCGCGAGCGCGCCGGGCTCATCGACGCGCGGCTCACCGTCCGCAGCGCCCCCGGCGAGGGCACGACCGTCGACCTGCGGGTGCCGTGCCCGCCCTGCGACGGCGCCGGCGGGGAGTAGCCGCGGACCGCCCGTCGCGGGCCGTGTGCCGCGGCGAGGGCCGCCTGCGCGGGCGGAGATCCCGGCGGGCAGTATGGAGGGCGTGCGACTGACCCCTGTGACCTGGGAACGGCTGACCGAGGCCGTCGCGGACCGCGTGGTGGAACTGAAACCGGGCGGCGGCGGGGAACGCCCACGGGTGGCGATCGACGGGGCACCCGCCGCGCGTCCCGGCGCACTGGGGGAGGCGCTCGCGGAGGCGCTGCGGCTGAGGGGCCGTCCGGTCGTACGGGTGCGGGCGGAGACCTACTGGCGGCCCGCCTCGCAGCGGTACGAGCTGGGGCGCCGGGACCCGGACGCGTACTACGAGCGCTGGCTGGACACCGGGGCCCTGTGGCGGGAGGTGTTGGACCCGCTCGCCTCCGGGGGGAGCGGGCGCGTGCTGCCGTCGCTGTGGGACCCGGCGACCGACCGCGCGACGCGGGCGGAGTACCGGGAACTGCCGCCCGGGGGCGTGCTGTTGCTGGAGGGCGCGCTGCTGCAGGGCTACGGCTTCCCCTTCGACCTCTGCGTCCACCTGCGGATGTCGCGGGCGGCACTCGCCCGCCGCACCCCGGAGGAGGAGCGCTGGACGCTCCCGGCGTACGCCCGCTACGAGGACGAGACGGCACCCGGGGATACCGCGGACATCCTCGTGCATACCGACGACCCGCGGCACCCGGCTTGGACGGGCTGACCCGGCGGCGCTTGCCGCCGCCCCGCCGGGACCGTTAGCGTCGCGGTCCACCATGACTGTCGCCATCGCTCCGCTGACCACCGAGCACGTACCCGAGGCAGCGGCCCTCCTCGACCGCTGGCACACCAGGGCCCGCAAGGCCCTGCCCCACCAGTCGGGCCGGACCACCGCCCCGCCGGCGGGGGAGGAGCTGCTGAGCGGGATCCTGGCCGAGCCGCGCGTGGAGGCGGTGCTCGCCCGGGGTGGGGACGGGGCGCTCACGGGCTATCTCGCCGCGACCCCGCTCGACCTCGCCGACGACGACCGGGCGGTGCTGCGCGCCCATCCGCGCTCCGCGCTGGTGTCGTACGGCGGGCACGCCCTGCGTGGCGGACGCGAGGGTGTGCGGGAGGACGTGCTGCGGGGCCTGTACGCGGCGGTGGCCGGACGCCTGGTCGCGGAGCGGCGGCCGGTGCACTACGTGGACCTGCCCGCCGACGAGGACGTCGCGTCGGCCTGGTTCCGCACCGGTTTCGGCCTGGAGCGGGTGCGGGGACTGATGGCGGTGCGCCCGCGCGGCCGGCAGCCGCGCGGTGTGGACGCGCTGTCGGTCCGCCGGGCCGGGCCCGGTGACCTGGACAGGATCGGGCGGATGGCGGTCGAGGCGGCCCGCGCCGACCGGGGGACGGCGGTGTTCCGGCCGCAGCCCGAGGAGGCGCTGGCGCGCCTGCGCACGCACTACGCGGGCGCCCTGGCCGACGCGCGCTGCGGGGCGTGGGTCGCGGCCCGGCGGGGCGAGGAGATCGGCATGGTGGTGCTGACCCCGGCGGCGCCGGGTCCGGTCCTGCCCGACGGGTGCGTTGAGCTGGTCGAGGCGTACGTGACCCAGGCCGCGCGCGGCGAGGGGATCAGCCGGGTGCTGCTCGCGACGGCGCTTGCGTGGGCGTACGACAACGGCTACCGGCACATCACGGCCAGCTGGCCCGCGGGTTCGCCGGTGGCGGCGGGGCACTGGCCGGCGGTGGGCTTCCGGCCGGTGGCCTACCGGTTGCAGCGGGTGCTGGACCCCCGCTTGTGCGGGATGCCACAGCGCGGACGGGTTTGAGTGGCGCGAAGCACTCCTCATTCACTGTTAAACTAAATTCAGATCGCCCGGCGGACCCAGGAGCGTCCGCGGCGAACTCCCTTGCTGCCCCGGCCAGATCCCCCCGTCCTGGCCGGGGCTTCTCCTTTGTTTGGTCTAGACATGACCAACTCATGCGAGTACCTTCGCTGTTGGTCTAGACCTAGTGCCTGCAGGCTGCGCACTGCTCTCAGAACTCCCCCACGTTCTCCGAGGGGCGAAGCATGCACAGGAGATTCGGCGCCGCCGTGGTCGGCCTGGGCCTCGCCGGGTTCTTGGTGCTCGGCACCGGCAGCGCCTGGAGTCACCGCTACACCGACGCCCCCATCAGCCGCCAGAAGCTGTGTGCCAACGGCACCGTGGCCAACTGCGGCGACATCCAGTGGGAGCCCCAGAGCGTCGAGGACCCCAAGGGCTTCCCGTCCTCCGGTCCCTCCGACGGCACCATCTGCGCCGGCGGCAACAGCCGGTTCGCCCAGCTCGACGACCCGCGCGGCGGCGCGGGCTGGCCGGCTACGAAGGTGACGGGCGGCCAGAGCCACAGCTTCCGCCGGCAGTTCACCGCGCCGCACGCGACGAGCGACTTCACGTACTACATCACCAAGCAGGGCTTCGACCCGAGCCGGCCGCTCACCCGCTCCGCGCTCACCCTGACGCCCTTCCTGACGGTCGACTACAACGGCGCCAGGCCGCCGGCCACCGTCACCCACCAGGGCACCATGCCCACCGGCCGGACCGGGCGGCACATCATCCTGGCCGTCTGGAGCGTCGCGGACACGGGCAACGCCCTCTACGCCTGCTCCGACGTGCAGCTCTGACCACCCGGGTCGGGTCCGCGGGCGAGCAGGCGCTCGCGTACGGCGTCGGTGACCGTTCCCTCCGCACCGGCCGGGCGGGCGGCGCGGACCCGGGTCCCGCCGTCCACCACCAGCTCGGTGCCCGTGATCCACGCCGCCTCGTCCGAGACGAGCCAGCGCACGGCCCGGGCCACGTCGCCGGGCTCGCCGATCCGTCCCATCGGCAGTCCGGCGGCGATCGCGCCCTCCGCGTCCTGCCACACGAAGCGCGCCATCTCGGTGCGCACCAGGCCGGGGGAGACCGCGTTGACCCGTACGGCGGGGGCGAGCTCGCCCGCGAGCTGCATCGTCAGGTGCAGCAGGGCCGCCTTGCTCGTGCCGTAGGCGCCGACGTTCGGCCCGACATGCGCGGCGCCCTCGGTGCAGATGTTGACGATCGCGCCTCCGTGCCTGCGCATCCAGGCCCGCCACGCCAGCTGGGCCAGCCGCAGCGGCGCCTCGACGTTGACCGTGAAGGCCGTGCGCCACAGGTCGGGGTCGATCTCGGCGAGCGGGCCGTACGGGGCGTTGGTGGCCGCGTTGTTGACGAGGATGTCGAGGCCGCCCAGCTCGTGTACGGCCGTCGCCACGCACTCCGCGAGATGGCCGGGATCGGCGACGGTCCCGGCCAGCGCGGCCACCGTGTGCCCGGCGGCCCGCAGCCGGGCGGCGGCCGCGTCGAGCCGGACGGGGTCGCGGGCGGTGAGCAGCGTGCGCGCGCCGGCGGCGGCGAGTTCCCGGGCGACGGCGAGGCCGATCCCGCCGGACGCGCCGGTGACCAGCGCCGCGCGTCCGGCGAGGGGGAGGGGTTCCGTCATGGCGTGACGGTCTCATGACGAGCCGTCAGTCACCAGGCACCCCGGCATTGTCACCCGAAGTCGCCGGAGACCGGGCGCCGGGGGAATCAGGGTGTCAGCGTCCACTTCTGGTTGGCGGCGCCCGTGCAGGTCCACAGCTGCAGCCGGGTGCCGTTGGCCGAGTTGTTGCCGGTGACGTCCAGGCACTTGTTCGCCTGCGGGTTGACGATGTCGCGGGCCCCGGTCAGGACCCACTTCTGGTTGGTGCTTCCCGCGCAGTCCCACAGCTGGAGCTGGGAGCCGTCGGCGGTGCCGAAGTCCTTGACGTCCAGGCACTTGCCCAGGGCGCGCAGGGTGCCGTCGGAGGCCGCGGTCCACTGCTGGGCGGCGGTGCCGTTGCAGTCGTAGAGCTGGACGGGGGTGCCGTTGGCGGGGTTGGCGCCGGCGACGTCGACGCACTTGCCGGCCAGACCGGTGATGCGGCCCGTCGTACCACCGCCCCCGCCTCCGTCGGAGGTGGTGACGCGGACGTAGTCGACGACCAGCTGCTGCGGGAAGGAGGTGCTGGCGTCGGGGTCGCCCGGCCAGTAGCCGCCCACCGCGAGGTTGAGGATGACGAAGAACGGCTTGTTGAACACCCACTGGAGACCGCCGAGGTCGGCGGGGGTGCGCCGCTGGTAGACGGTGCCGTCGACGGACCAGCTGATGGAGTCCGGGCTCCAGTCGACGGCGAAGGTGTGGAAGGCGTCGGCGAAGGCCTGGCCGCCCGGGAGGGTGTAGCCGGCGCCGATGCCCCCGGAGCCGGAGTAGCCGGGGCCGTGGAGCGTGCCGTGGACGGTGCCGGGCTCGAAGCCGACGTTCTCCATGATGTCGATCTCGCCGCTGGCGGGCCAGCCGATGTCGCCGATGTCGTTGCCCAGCATCCAGAAGGCGGGCCACATGCCCTGGCCCCGTGGGATCTTCATCCGGGTCTCGACGTGGCCGTAGGTGGTGGTGAAGCGGCCGGCGGTGTTGAGGCGGGCGGAGGTGTACTGGCAGCTGCCGTACCAGCACTGGTATCCGGCGGGGTTCTCCTTGCGGGCGGTGATGACGAGGTGGCCCTGGCCGTCGAGGGCCGCGTTGCGGTTGCCTGCGGTGTAGTACTGCCGCTCGTGGTTGTTGACGTTGTCGCCGGTCTCGATCTGCCACTTGCCGCCGTCGACGGCGCTGCCGGCCGGGCCGTCGAACTCGTCCGCGAAGGTGGTGACGGCGGCGGTGGCGGCGGGGGCCGCGGGGAGGGGGCTGCCGGCGGGTGCCGCGGTGGTGAGCGCGGCGAGGGCGAGGAGTCCTGCGGCGCCGGCGGCGAGCAGGCCGCGGGCGCGGAGACGTGGGCGAGGACGTGGGGGGAGTGCCTTCACAGGGCGCTGCCTTTCGGGGCGGTCGTGGGGATGCGAAGGTCATGCACCTGACATAAACGGGAGGCGCGGCTGTGGGGTGCGAAGATCCCACCCGTCTTTGTTCAAGGCTTAGTTCACGCCGTGATTGAACTGCCGCCCCTCGACCCCGTCAAGAGGTCTGGACCAAGAGAAGGGCGGGCCCCCGCGGAATTCCGCCCGGGCCCGCCCGCACCTGCCCGCGCCGCGGCGCGTCACGTACCGGGCTTGCGTCCGTACACGTACACGTCGTCACCGTTCTTCAGCAGGTTCCAGTACGTCTTGGCGTCCCCGCTGCGCATGTTCACGCAGCCGTGCGAGCCCGGCGGCGACCACACGCTGCCCGCGATCGAGTGGAACGCCTGCCCCCCGTCGAAGAACTGGCTGTAGGGCATGGCCACGTTGTAGAGCGTCGACCAGTGGTCCTTGTGGCGCCAGTAGATCTTCTTGGCGCCGGTGCGCGTCTCATAGCCGTTGCGGCCCGTCCGCACCGGGACCGGGCCGAACTTCAGCGTCTTTCCGTCCTGTATCCAGCTCAGCTGCCGCGTCAGGTCCACGCACGCGATCCGCCCCTTGTTCGTGGGGCACTTGCCGGCCTTGTTGGGATTGCTGCCCGCGGCCTTCTGGGCGTTCATGATCTTCATGACGCCCCAGGTCACGGGCCCCGCGTAGCCCGCGTTCGGGGATATCCCGTACTTCGTCTGGAAGGCGCGTATCGCCTTGCAGTCGGCCGTCGACTGCTTCCCGTCCACCGGCCGTCCCAGGAAGTTCTCCACTTGCTTCTGGTACGGCCCCGTGCCCGCCGTGCACGCCGACGCGGCCTGCGCCGTGCCGCCCCCCGCGACGACCGGTGTCACGGCCATCACGGCCACCGCGAGGGCGGCCCCCGCCCGTCGTCCCGCTGACGCTCCCGCTCTCATCGCATCCCCTTCCCCGATGAGGCCGTCGAATGACGGCCTCACCCCCTAGGACAACCGGGAGCCACCGGAGGTTGCGGAACAGGGGGCACGGGAAAGCGAAATGGCGACTCGTCAGGAACGCGGGGCCGCCGCTTGGCGGCGGCAGCGGGACGAACCGTCGGGAGCGCTGCGCCCCGTCAGCCGAGCGGCGCGGCGCCCAGGGTGTCGCGGACGATGCGCACCGCCGCCTCCGTGTCGGCGCGCGACACATCCACGTGGAAGACGAACCGCAGCCGCCCCGGGTAGCCGGCGCAGCGCAGCCCGCGCCGCTCGAGCCGTTCCTGCACCTCCTCGGCGGACAGCCCCGGCGCCGGTTCCGCGAAGACCATGTTGGTCCGGGAGCCGCCCACGACCAGCCCGGGCACGTCCTTGATCCCCTCCGCGAACAGCGCGGCGTTGGCGTGGTCCTCGGCGAGCCGCGCCACCTGGTGCTCCAGCGCGTACAGCGCCCCCGCCGCCAGGATCCCCGCCTGCCGCATGCCGCCGCCGAGCGCCTTGCGCCAGCGCAGCGCCCGCGCCACGAACTCCCGCGTGCCCAGGAGCGCGGAGCCGACCGGGGCGCCCAGGCCCTTGCTGAAGCAGACCGAGACGCTGTCGAAGTGACCGGCGATCAGCCGCGCCTGCTCGTACGGGTCGCCGCCCGCGGCCACCGCCGCGTTGAACAGCCGGGCCCCGTCGAGGTGCGTGGCCAGCCCGTGCTCGCGCGCCAGACCGGTCGCGGTCCGCAGGTAGTCCACGGGGACGACGCGGCCGCCGATGGTGTTCTCCAGGCACAGCAGCCGGGTGCGCGGGAAGTGCGGGTCGTCGGGCTTCACCGCCGCCGCGATCTCGGCCGGGTCCAAGGTGCCGTCCGCCCGGTGCGGCAGCGGCTGCGGCTGGATCCCGCCGAGCACGGCCCCGCCGCCGCCCTCCCAGCGGTACACATGGGCCGACTGCCCGGCGATGTACTCGTCCCCGCGGCCGCAGTGGGTCAGCAGCGCGCACAGGTTGCTCTGCGTCCCCGACGAGACGAACAGCGCGGCCTCGAAGCCGAGCCGCTCCGCGATCCGGTCCTGGAGGGCGTTGACCGTGGGGTCGTCGGCGAAGACGTCGTCGCCCACCTCGGCCTCCGCCATGGCGCGGCGCATGGCCGCCCCGGGCCGGGTGACGGTGTCGCTGCGCAGGTCGATGATCCGCCCGGGGTGCTCATCGGTGACATCAGAGATCGGCATGCGTTCACCCTGCCATGCCCCGCCGGCGGTAGGATCGTCGGGTGAATTCCTGCTGGCACGTCGTTCTGCCGCCGCTGTGCGCCTGACCGGGCGCACTCACTGACGGCTCAGACCCCCGCCCCCGGCAGGCCGCCCGGCCGCCCGGGGTTGTTGCGGTGCGCCCGTTCCGGATCCGCTTCTTCCGATTCGTAACGAAAGGCCGCCCTCGTGCCGGAACGCACTCCCGCCCTCGCCTCCGCACGCCCGCTCGCGCCCGAACCCGTCGCCCCCCGGCCGCGGTTCGCGCACGGCGCGCTGCCGATCCTCGCCGCCGCCCTGCTGTGGGGCACCACCGGCACCGCCGCCTCATTCGCGCCCGCCGGGGCGCCGCCCGCCGCGGTCGGCGGCGCCGGACTGCTGCTCGGCGGGCTCCTGCTGCTGGCCTGCGCGCGGGGCGTGCCGGCCCTGCTGCGCCCGGCCGGCCGTGCCGGCCGGCCGCTGCTGGCGGTCGGCGCCCTCGCCGTCGCGGGATATCCGCTCTCCTTCTACCCGGCGGTCTCCCGTACCGGCGTCGCGGTCGCCACCGTCATCGCGCTGGGCAGCGCGCCGGTGTTCACCGGGCTGCTGGCCTGGGCGGCGGGCCTGCACCGCCCGAGCCGCCGGTGGGCCGCCGCCACCGCCGTGGCCGTCCTCGGCTGCGGGCTGCTCGCGCTCGGCGGCGCGGACGCGGGTCCCGCGGCGCGCACGGACGCCGCGGGCGTGGGGCTCGCGGCGCTGGCCGGGCTCTCGTACGCCGTGTACTCCCTGGTCGGCGCTCACTTCATCGGCCGCGGGCAGGCGCCGGGCGCCGTGATGGGGGTGCTCTTCGGCGCCGCGGGACTGCTGACCCTGCCCGTGCTCCTCGCGACCGGCGTGACGTGGCTCGGGACGGTGCGGGGAGCCGGGGTGGTCCTGCACCTCGCGGTGCTGACGACCTTTCTGGCGTACCGGCTGTTCGGCCGCGGCCTGCGGCACACGCCCGCCTCGGTCGCCACCACGCTGACCCTCGCCGAACCGGCGATGGCCGCGCTGCTCGGGGTCGCCGTCCTCGGGGAGCGGCCCTCGCCGCTGTCGTGGGGCGGTCTGGCCGTACTCGCCCTGGCCCTGGCGGTGCTGTCCCGCAGGGATCACTGAGGGCCGGACGGGCGCGGCCGTCCGGTCACCGGGTCACAGGGCCACCGGGTCACTGGGGCGGGATCTCGTCCGTGCGCTCGCCCTCCGCCTGGGACGGGGTCGTGCGGGGCACGTCCGGGTGGATCTCCATCGTGCTGCGCTCGGTGGCGTCGTAGATCCGCTCGCCCTCCGCCTGGGAGGGGGTTTCCGCGTAGAGGTACGGATCGGCGTCCGAGTCCTTCGACTTCATGGCGGACCTCCTACGGTCGCTGCCTCCATGGTGCGCCTTCAGGCCCGGCGGGGCGAGACCAGCAGGAAGGCCCGCCGCCTGCGGTCGTGATGGAGCGTGCACTGCCAGCCGTGCGCCTCCAGCACGGCCTGGCACCCGGCCAGCGCGGACTCGGCGGCGCCCGGTGCCGCGCCGGCGGGGACGTGCCAGGAGACCTCGGCGACCCCGCTCTGGGCGGAGGGTGTGACGGCGTACCCGATGACCGACGGACGCCCGGCCGCGTCGCGCGCGGACGGGGGCCGGCAGGCGGCCTCCAGGGCCAGCGCGACGGCGTGGACGTACCGTTCGCGCTCCCAGGGTGCCGGCCGCGTCGCGTCGCCGTCCTGCAGGACGCGGCGGATCTCCAGCAGGCCCGACCAGGCGGCGGCGACCTCGTCGGCGCGGCCCCGGGGCGCCGTCCCCGTGCCGCGGCCGTCGTCGGCCGCGAAACCGCGCTCCGGGGCGGGTGGGGGCGAGGGTGAGGGTGCGGCCGGTTCCGGGCGCTCCGGGTGGGCGGGTTCGATCCGGGCCAGGTCGGTGCGGACCCGGCGGCCCTCCTGGGTGAGGTAGTAGCCGCCGGCGCGCCCGTACCGCACCGCGAGGCCCTGCCGGGCCAGCGCGGCGCAGGTCGCCTCGCGCGCGTTCAGCTGACCGGTGTTCGCGTCGGACTCCAGAAGGGCTCGGCGTTGCACGGCGGTCAGGGTCATGCGACGCACCCTATGAGCCGGACGCGGGGCCCCGGAATGCCCTACACTCGAATTCGAGCAGTTGTTCGAACAAAGGTGGAGGCGGGCAGACCATGGTCGAGGCCGAGCCGCACCAGGACCCCGGGCCCTGCGTGCTCTACATCCGCTGCGGCGGGACCGATCCGGCGACGCTCGCCGCGCTGGCCGGGCTCGTCGGCCAGTTCACCCCCGTCGTACGCGCCGAGCCGCCGGACGCGGTCGTGGCCGACGTGCGCTCCGCGGTGAGCTTCTACGGGCTGCTGCCCGAGCAGCTCGCCCTGATGATCAGCACCCGGGCCTCGGCCCTGTACGACGTGAGCCTCACGATCGGAGTCGCGGGCAGCCGGACGGTCGCCGCCATGGCTTCGTACGACGTCCTCGTCGGCCGCATCCGCGCCGTCGACGCGCACCCGCGGGCCGTCGCCGACTTCCTGCGCGCCAAGCCGGTCGCGGCCCTCCCCGGGATCACCCCGGAGGCCGTCCGCGCGCTGGTCGCGGCCGGGCTGGAGACCGCCGGCAAGGTCGCCGCCGCCCCCCTGCCCGACATCCAGGCGATCCTCGGCGCCGCCCCCGGGCGCGGTGTCTGGGAGCGCGCGCACGGCCTCGACCCCGCCCCGATCACCCCCGAGCATCCACCGGGCTCGCTCGCCGCCGACCGCCTCTTCACCGCGGACGCCACCGACCGGGGCGCGCTGAGCCGCGCCGTCCTCGAACTCGGCCTCGGCCTCGGCGACCGGCTGCGCAGCACCGGCCGGACGGCGAGCGGCCTCACCCTGACCATCCGGCTCGCCGGAGGGTCGTCCGTCAGCCGCAGCCGGACCCTGCCGGAGCCCACCTCGGACCCGGGCGAGCTCGCCGAGGCCGCCTATGCGATGCACGAGGCCCTCGGTCCGCACGGCGCCCCCGTGCGGGCCGTGGCCCTGCGCGCCGAGGGGCTGTCCGCCGCCGACCCGCACCGGGCCCGTTCCGTGCCGGTCGGGGCGGGCCGCGCCCGGGCCGTGTTCCCCTCGACCTTCGCCGATCCGCCCGCCCCCGCTCAGGAGGAGCGGCGGCTGTCCTCGTGAAGCGCCTCCAGTACGGCGGCCATCACCTCCCCGCCGTCCAACGGACGCGGCAGCGGGCCGCGCCGGGCCCGCGCCATGTCCGCGAAGCACGCGTCGCACACGGCGAGCGGGAGATGGCGAATGCCGCAGTCGCGGACGGTCTCGTCCTCCCGCCCGCAGACATCGCAACCCGAGGATGGCGCCATGTGTTCGATGGTGCCCCGTTCCGGCCTTTCGCGACAGGGCGCGACCGGTTCACGACGCGCCGTCAACACCCCTTGTGCCGCCGCAGGTCGGCGACGGCCGGGCGTACCCCTCCGGCCGTCCCCCGGTACGCGGAGCGTCTGCGCCCGGAGCGCGCACGCCTCCAGGCCCCCGCGGGTGCGCCGCGGGTGCGGCTCCGTCGCCCGATGCCGCGTGGAGATCAGGTCGACGGTGCGGTACGCCGTCTCCTCGTCCTCCGCCGCGATGCACACCAGCACCGTGCCGCCGTCCGCCACCGGCGCGCTGTCCGCTCCCTCGGCCATGGGTGCCTCCTCCGTCGTACGGCCGTCCCCGTGGACGCGGCGGAAGACAGCGCGGCGCCCGCGGCGGTTCTGCCGCGGGCGGCCTTTCACCCGCACGAAGCAGTGCTGGGTGCGCCGGGCTTACGATGAGTGGCCGGCAGCCCGTACCCGGAGGAAGCCTTGGCCAAGCAACGGATTCCGGTCGTCGTCCTCGCGGGATTCCTGGGCTCGGGAAAGACCACGCTCCTCAACCACCTGCTGCGCAACAGCGGTGGCACCCGCATCGGCGCGATCGTCAACGACTTCGGCAGCATCAACATCGACGCGCTGTCCGTGGCCGGCCAGGTCGATTCCATGGTCGCCCTCGACAACGGCTGCCTGTGCTGCGCGGTGGACGCCACCGAGATGGACGACATGCTCGCCCGGCTCTCCCGGCCGCAGGCGCGGATCGACGTCATCGTCATCGAGGCGAGCGGTCTGGCCGAACCCCAGGGCATGATCCGGCTGCTGCTGGCCAGCACCAACACCGCCATCACCTACGGCGGGCTCGTCGAGGTCGTCGACGCCGCCGAGTTCGAGGCCGTCCGCGCCCGGCACCCCGAACTCGACCGCCATGTGCGTGCCGCCGACCTCGTCGTCCTCAACAAGACCGACCGGGTCGGCGCCGTCGCCCGCGACCGGGTCCGCGGCGCACTGGCGGCCATCGCCCCCGGCACCCCCCTTGTCGAGGCCGCCCACGGGTGCGTCGACCCCGCCCTCCTCTTCGACCCCCGGCCGCGCCCGGCGGACGACGCGGCCGCCCGCCAGCTGTCGTTCGAGGAGCTGTACGCGGACGACGACCACGAGCACGAGGACGACCACGGCCAGGAGCACGACCACGGGGCCGGAGACCACTCCGGCCACCTCCACGCGGCCTACGAGAGCGTCGAGTTCACCTCCGCCGCGCCGCTGCACCCGCGCCGGCTGATGGACTTCCTCGACAGCCGGCCCGCCGGGCTCTACCGGATGAAGGGCTTCATCCGCTTCGCCGCCCCCGCCCACCGGCAGAAGTACACCCTGCACGCAGTCGGGGGCTTCCTGCGCTTCCTGCCCTCCGTCTGGGCCCGCGGCGATTCCCGCGCCACCCGGCTGGTCATGATCGGTTCCGGGCTCGACGCGGACGCCCTGCGCAAACAGCTCGACGCCTGCGTCGCCGACCCGGAGGACGACCTCCCCGAGAACGCCATGCTCGGCGTCCTGCGCTACGTCCGCCCCTGACGCGCCGCGCCGCGTGCCCCGCCACGCGCCGCTCCGCGCGCCCGCCGGACGGCGGCACAGCCGCACACCACGGCCGTGGTGAACGGCACCAGCACGGCGAGGACCGCCGTCGCCCGGGCCCCGGAACCCCGGTCCGTCGCCATGTACGTTCCCCACGCCGTCCGTACCACGTCCACCACCTGCCCCGGCCTGCCCGCGTACCGCACGGTCACCGGGTCCGGCGACGGATCCCGCGCCGCCGCGGCGCCCAGCGGCCGTCCCGTGCACTGCATGGGGGCGCGACCGCGTTCGGGGTGTTCGTCGCACTCGGTGAGCAGGACCCGCGCCTCACGGCCGATCACCCCGGTCTCGTACGCGCCGTGAGCCGCGGTGAACGCGGTCACCGCCAGCAGGAACACCGCCAGCAGCGACCACGCCACGGCCGGGACCGCGGCCGCGGGACCGTGCCGCTGGGTGATCACACCCTCAGCGTAGGACGCCCCGGCGTCAGTCGAAGGCCACGACCAGCCGGACCCCGTCCGCGCCGAAGCGGCCCGCGAGGGCTTCCATGACGGCGAACACATGCGGCCAGTGCGTGCCCTCGCCGAGGACACTCCCCGCGGTCAGCGGCTCGTACCGCCGTTCCCCATCAGGGGTGGACCAGGTGAAGGGCCGGGCGGCGCTGTCGAGTTCCGCCGGCCGCGGCCCCACCGCCGCGACCACCTCCGGGGGCCACACGGCCGGTACGAGGCACTGCCGCAGCAGGCTCGGTCTCGACGGCCGGGACCAGGTCAGCCGCCCGACGAAGTGCGCGGGGGCGGAGGCGGGGTCGAGGGCGGAGAGCTCGGCCCAGCCGACCCAGCTCGCCCCGTTCATGTGCCCGGCGGCCACCGGCTCCGCCAGGTGCTCCCGGAGCCCGCCGGACAGGTCCGGCGGCAGGCCACGGCCCGCCGCCAGGGGCCGGAACCCGGCGTCGTTGCGCACCCCGAACAGACAGCCGAACGCCGCGTAGTCGGTCTCGTCGTACAGCGGCCACAGGTCCATCGCCGCGATCCACGGTTCGCCGTCGTAGAACTCCGTACCGGCGAGCGGATGCCGGAACTCGATGCCGCCGTAGATGTCCGTGCCCACGGTCCCGCACCGTACAGGCGGGCCCGTGGGAACCGCGCGTCAGCAACCGCCGCATTCGGCGGGCTACCGGCCGCGCAGGGCGCCGGCGGTCGTGCCCGCGCGGTCGCGGAGCAGGACGCGCAGGGTGTTGGCGTGCTCGTAGCCGACGCGCCGGGCGACGACCTCGACCGGGAGGTCGGTGGTGCGCAGCAGGTGCGTGGCCTGTTCCACGCGCAGGTCCTGTACGAAGCGGACCGGGGAGACACCTAGGACCCGCCGCACCGCGCGCTGCAGGGTGCGCTCGCCGACGCCCAGGGCGCGGGCGGCCTCCGCGATGCTGAGCGGCTCCTCCAGGCGCAGCCGCACCCACCGCTCGAAGGCGGCCACCGTCGGATCGCTCTGCGCCAGCGCGCTGGGGATGGTGTACGCCGACTGCGACGGGCGCTCGTCGACGACCAGGTAGCGGGCGACGAGATCGGCCAGTGCCGGGCTCGTCATACGGACCACCGCCAGGGCGAGGTCGACGTGGCCGAAGGCAGCGCCCGCCGTCGTGACGCCGTCGCAGCTGGTGACCATGCGGGTCTCGTCGACCGTGACGGCCGGGTAGCGCTGCCGGAAGACCGGGGCCAGCCACCAGCTGGTCGTCGCGCGCCGTCCGTCCAGCACGCCGGACTCCGCGAGCAGGAAGGTGCCCGTGCAGGCCGAGGCGACCGGCGTGCCGCGCTCGCGGGTGGCCGCGACCAGACGCCGCACAGCGGCCGTCTCGCGGCCCGACACCCGTTCGACGAGGGCGTCCGGCCGCCGCTCCGCGAGGGCCGGGACGAGCACCAGGTCCGCGCCCTCGGCCTCCGCGACGGGAGCCGCCGCCACGAGGTGCCCGGCACCGGTGCGGACCCGGCGGCGCGGGCCGACCGTCGTGACGTTCCAGGCGGGCGGGGGCTGCGGGAGCTCACCGCGCATGGCGTTCGCCGCCTCGACCACGTCGAGGACCGCCGAGAGACCCGAGTCGAACACACCGTCGTAGGCCACCACCGCGATATCCATGACGGAAACGGTATCCAACGTGTCGTTTCCGACGCTGGGGGGAGGGCCGTCGCGCCGCATAGGTTTCCGGTGTCAGGACGGATCACACCCACCACCACACGGAGCACACACGATGACGAAGATCGGCCTGCTGGCCCGCATCGAGGCCAAGCCCGAGCACGCCGAGGAGGTCGCGGCCATGCTGCGCGACGCGCTGGCGGCGGCCCGCGAGGAGGAGCACACGGTCACCTGGTTCGCGTTCCGCGAGGACGCCACCACCTTCGGCGTCTTCGACACCTTCGAGGACGAGGCGGGCCGCACCGGCCACCTGCGGGGCCGCATCGCCGCCGCCCTGATGGCGGCGGCCGCGACGATGCTCCGGACGCCGCCGGACATCCGTCCCGTCGACGTGCTCGCGGCAAAGCTCCCCTGACGGCTGTCGGAGCCCCGGACCCGGGAAGGAAGAGGGCATGAGCCAGACCCAGGACAGGACCACCGTCGTCAATCTGAAGGGTCACCGCGACGACCCCGAGTACGCGGACGTCGTCTACGTGGGCCGCCCGATGCACCGCGGCGGATGGCACCTGGCCGGCTCCCCGCTGGCCAGCCCTTACCGGCCCGGGCCCGACGGCACCCGTCAGGAGGTCCTCGACAAGTACCGCGAGCACCTCCTGGGCCGCCCCGACCTGCTCGCCATGCTGCCCGGACTGCGCGGCCGCAGACTGGGCTGCTGGTGCGTGCCCGAACTGTGCCACGCACAGGTCATCGCGGAACTCGCCGACGAGTCCTGAGCCCGCCCCGCCGGAGACGGCCGGGCGCGTGTCCCGTTCCGAGGGCCCCGCGTCCGTCCGGCATCCGGCGGGGCCCGCGGCCACGCCCGAGGATGGGTCCATCGGTGCCGGGCGCCCGTCCGGGCGCCGGCGGAATCCGGAGAATCCGTCAGGAGATTCGACGTGGCTGAAATCATCGCGGACATCGAGGTACCCCAGACCCGGCTCGTGGCGGAGGCCACCGCACTGGTGCGCAAGGCCGCCGACGACGTGGTCTTCCACCACTCCCGCCGGGTGTTCTTCTGGGCGTCGATACGCGGCCGCAACCGCGGCTGGGACTACGATCCGGAGCTGCTGTACGTCGGCGCCCTCTTCCACGATCTGGGGCTGACCGAGGGCTACGCCCGGACGGACCAGCGCTTCGAGATCGACGGCGCCGACGAGGCCCGCCGCTTCCTGCTGGACCACGGCGTGCCGGAGGACGGGGCCCGGCTGGTGTGGGAGGCGATCGCCCTGCACACCACGCCGGAGATCCCGTGGCACATGGCGCCCGAGATCGCGCTGGTCACCTCCGGTGTCGAGGTCGACGTCCTCGGCTTCGGGTACGACGAGATCACCCCGGAGCAGCGGGAGGCGGTCGTCGCGGTCCACCCCCGGCCCGACTTCAAGAACAACATCCTCAAGGAGTTCACCCACGGCATCGCGCCGCGCCCCGACACCACGTTCGGCAACGTCAAGGCCGACGTCCTGGAGCGCTTCGTGCCGGGATTCGTCCGCGGGAACTTCGTCGACACCATCCTCCGGTCCCCCTGGGCGGAGTAGTCCCCGGTGGTCCCGCGCCCGGTCCCCCGCCCCGCCCCGTCACTCCGCGGGGGTGCCGTGCGGCCGGGTGGTGCGGAAGCGGTCCCGGTACGCGCCCGGGCTGACGCCCAGCCGGCGCCGGAAGGCCCGCCGCATGGTCTCCTCCGAGCCGAAGCCGCTGCGCCGTGCCACCGTGTCGAGGGCGTCGTTGCCGGCCTCGAGCAGCGCCTGTGCGGCCTCGACCCGGATGCGTTCGACGTATTCGGCGGCCGTGCCGCCCGTCTCGGTGCGGAAGAGCCGGGTCAGGTGGCGTGAACTCACCCCCGCCCGGGCCGCCAGGGCGGGCAGGCTGTGGTCCCCCGACGGCTCGGCGGTCACCTGGTCGAGCACCTCGCGCAGCACCGAGTGCGCGGGGTGCTTCGGGCTCTGCCGCACGCTGAACTGCGACTGCCCGCCCGGCCGGGCCATGAAGACGACCAGGAACTTGGCGGCCTTCCGCGCGACGTCCGGTCCGAGGTCGGACTCGACGAGGGACAGCGTCAGGTCGATGCCCGCGCTGATGCCCGCCGAGGTGATGAAGCGGCCGTCCCGTACGAAGATCGCGTCGCAGTCCACCTCCACCTCGGGGTAGCGGGCGGCGAGATCGTCCGCCAGCCGCCAGTGCGTCGCGGCCCGCCGCCCGTTCAGCAGTCCCGTGGCGGCCAGCGGGAAGGCGCCCGCGCAGACCGAGGCGACGGTGCGGGAGCGGTCGGCCAGGCGGGTGATGCCCTCGACGAGCGCGGTGTCGGAGACCGCCGCCCACCAGTCGGGGCGCCCGGGGATGACGAGGGTGTCGACGGCGAAGTCCACCTCGTCCAGCGCCAGGTCCGGCACCAGCCGCAGCCCCGCGGTGGTGGTGACGGGCTGCCCGTCCGGCGAGACGGTGTTCATCACGTAGTTCGCGCCGTACTCGTTGGCCGCCGCGTACACGTCCAGCGGACCTGTCACGTCCATCAGCTGCAGCCCTTCGAACAGCAGGACCAGGACGCGGTGCGGCGGTACGGAGGGGGAGGTGCCGGAGGGCTTGTGGGGGTTCACGCGGAGGGTCACTCTCATTCCTTCGTTCCGGCGGCCGTGACCGGCCGTACGCGCAGGGACAGCCAGGTGGACACGAGCGGCGCGCCGAAGGCGAGCGCTCCCGTCCCGCCGGCGATCGCCAGGTAGGCGAGCGCCGGCACGTGCGGCACCGGCGAGCCGGTCAGCGCGTAGGAGACCAGGACCAGAGGCAGCGCGGCGGCCGCGGTGCCCAGGCCGACACCGGTGAGGACGACGGCCCCGCTCTCCCAGCGCATCATGCGCCGCACCTGCCCGGGGGTACCGCCCACCAGTCGCAGCAGCGCGAATTCGCGGCGGCGGACCGAGGTGTTCATGGCCAGAGTGTTCACCACGGTGATGCCCGTGTAGACGATCACCATGCCGGCCAGCAGGTAGTTCACCCACGCGTTCGCCTCCTGCTCCTCCAGCCGGTCGTGGAGGGCGAGCCTGTCCTGGACGCCGGTGCCGGGATAGCGCCCGGCGAGCGCGGCCAGCTCCGCCGCGAGCCGGGTGCCGGACACGCCGGGGGCGCCGCGTACCAGGACGGACTCGTCCATGCCCGCGGTGGTGTGGGGGAGCAGCTGCTCATGGGCGAGGGTGAGGTCGGCGAAGCCGAGGCCGCGGCCGTACACCGCCACGACCTTCGCCTTCACGGGCGTGCCGTCGCCGAGCCGCAGCTCGGCGGTGTCGCCGAGGCCCAGGCCCAGCCACGAGGCGGCGGTGGTGCTCATGGCCACGGTGCCGGGGCCCAGGCGCGTTGTGCCGCCCTCGCGGACGTCCAGGTCGAGCGTGTGACGCAGCCCCCGCGGCGATACGCCCTGCGCGGACAGCGAGATCGCCGACTCGCTGCCCAGCTGCCTGCTCCGGGCGACGACCTTGGACCGTACGAGGGCGGTGGCGGCCTCCACACCGGGCAGCCGGCGGGCCCGCTCGGCCACCTCGGGCGGGAGCCCGTGCGGCGAGGTGACGACGTGGTCGGCGACCGTGCCCGCGCGGGTCTGCCGGGCGGCCGCGTCCAGCGCGGTGGTCTGGGCGAACACGACGGTGGCGGCGAAGGACACCGCCAGCACCAGGGGCGTGACGGCTCCGGCCAGCCGGACGGCGTTGGCCCGGGTGTTCGCCGCCGCCAGGTGACCGCCGACCCGCGACACGCGCATCACGGGGCCGAGCAGCCGCATCGCCATACGGGCGACGGCCGGGCCGAGCACGGCGAGGGTGATCACCAGCAGCAGCACGAGGGTGTTGGCCAGATTGGCGAGCGTGGCGAAGTCGCCCCGCTGACCGAGACCGGTGGCGAAGGCGCCCAGCGAGAGCACCAGCAGTACCGCCCCTGTGATCGCGCGGCCCCGGCCGAGGACCGGACGCTCCACCGCCGCCTCGCCGAGGGCCTCCGTCGGGCGGATGCGGCTCGCCCTGCGCGACGCCGACACCGCAGCCACCAGGGCGGTCAGCACCGTGACGACCAGCGCGCCGACCGCGGGGAGCGGCCCGACGACCGGCTCGAAGCCGGGCGGGACGATCCCGTGGCCCGCGAAGCGGTCACGCATCCACCGCACCACGACCGGCACCAGGGGCCAGCCGAGGACTCCCGCGACCACCGCCACGGCCGTAGCCTCCAGGCCGACCATGCGCCGTACCTGGCCCGGCGTCGCGCCCACGGCGCGGAGCAGGGCCACCTCGCGCTTGCGGTGCTGTACGGACAGGGCGAGCGTGCTCGTGACGACGAGGACGGCGACGATGAAGACCGTGCCCCCGAAGGAGCCCGCCAGCAGGGTCAGCGCCGAGCCGGCTGCCACCGTGTCGAGGAACTCCGCCCGGCCCCGGCCCTCACCGGTGCGCACCGACAGGGACGGGTCGTCCAGCGCCGTGCTGATCCGGTCCGCCAGCTCGTCGGCGCCCGGTCCGGAGCTCGCGGCCGGCACGCCGAAGGCGTCGACGGCGCCCGGGTGCCCGGCCAGCCGCGCGGCCGTCGCGTCGGTGAAGAACAAGGCGGACTGGCGCGCCGTCCGGACACCCGGGCCCGGATCCACGACGCCCGCGACCCGGTACCGCCGGGGAGCGGACCGGGTCGCCAGCGTCACGGTGTCCCCGGCGCCGACCCCCGAACGCCGGGCCAGGGCCCTGTCCAGGACGACGTCCCCGGCGTCGCGCGGCGCGTGGCCCGCGACCAGGGTGAAGGGGCCCAGCCGGGCCCCGGACCAGTTGTGCCCCAGCTGGGGCGGCCCGTCGGCGGCGGCCTGGCCGCCCCCGACGACCCGGGCGGGGAAGCCGATGTCGGCCACGACGCCGTTCGCGCCGGGCACGGCCGCGATCCGTTCGCGCAGCCCCTCCGGTAGGCGGACGCGTTCGGTGAGCGGCTGCGACGCGGTGCGGTCCCCGCCCCCCGCCGTGTGCACCCGTATCTCGGCGCGGTCGCGGCCGGAGACGACGACGGACGCCCCGGCGTAGCGCTCGGCGGGCGGGGTCGAGCGCAGTCCCGACTCCAGCAGGACACCGCAGGTGCCGAGCATCGTCGAGGCGAGCAGCAGGGCGACGAAGGTGCCGGCGAAGCCGCCGGCGCGGGCGCGCAGGGTGCGCAGGGCGAGGATGATCACCGGACGGCGCTCCGCAGTCCGGAGAGCCGCCGGGCGACCTCGTCGGACGTCGGCGCCGCCAGGTGCCCGGCGATCCGCCCGTCCGCGAGGAAGACGGCGGCGTCGGTGTGCGCGGCGGCGACGGGATCGTGCGTCACCATGATCACCGTCTGACCGAGCTCGGCCACCGCCGTCCGCAGCAGGCCGAGGATGTCGCGGGCGGTGTCCGGGTCGAGGGCGCCGGTCGGCTCGTCCGCGAAGATCACGTCGGGCCTGGTCACCAGGGCCCGCGCGATGGCGACCCGCTGCTGCTGCCCGCCGGACAGCTCGGCGGGCCGGTGGCCCGTGCGGTCGGCGAGGCCCACCCGGTTGACGATCTCCTGGAGCCAGGCACGGTCCGCCCGCCGGCCCGCGAGGCGCAGCGGCAGGGTGATGTTCTGCCCGACCGTCAGCGAGGGCATGAGGTTGAACGCCTGGAAGACGAAGCCCACCCGCTCCCGGCGCACCTTGGTGAGCTGCGTCTCTCCCATGCGGGTGAGGTCCGCGGTCCCCAGGCACACGGTGCCCGAGGTCGGCCGGTCCAGCCCGGCGGCGCAGTGCAGCAGGGTGCTCTTGCCGGAGCCCGAGGGGCCCATGACCGCGGTGAACGTACCGCGCGGGAAGGCCGTGCTGACGTCCCGCAGGGCGTGGACGGCACCGGCCCCGCGGCCGTACGTCCTGCCGACCCCGGACAGCCGGACGGCCGCCTCGGGTGTCTCGCCGGGCGCCTGCCGGGTCGCCCGGTCCACGGCGCTCACCGTGCCCCCCGAGGAGTCCCCGCGGCGCCCCGGCGGGCGGTCGCGGGGCCGCCCACCCGTGCGGCAGGGCAGGCCCAGGGGAGTCGCCGGTCCGGTACGCACGCGCTGGGGAGGTCCGCCGCCTGTCCGTCGGGCGCGGTGGCGGGGGCGGTGACGCTGGCCGTACGGCGGAACCGGGGCATGTGCCGGTGCTGCATGGTGGTGCTCCTTCTGGCGGTGTGTTTCGGATCTCCCTGGGCCCGGCCGTGCTCAGCCGCGCCCGTATTCGGCCAGGGCCCGCCGCAGCAGCCAGCCCGCCTGGGCCGTGGCGGCCCGGGCGGCCGGGCTGCCGGCCAGCGGGTCCTGGGCGGTGAAGGAGTGGACGGTGCCCAGGTAGCGGACGGCCGTCACCTCGACACCCGCCGCCATGAGGGCCCGCGCGTACGCCTCGCCCTCGTCGCGCAGTACGTCCGCCTCCGCCGTGACGATCAACGTCGGCGGCAGTCCCGCCAGGTCCCGGGCCGTGGCCCGAGCGGGCGCCGCGGTCGGCTCGGTGCGGACGGGGGCGTCGGCGGTGTACTGGTCCCAGAACCACCGCATCTGAGACTCCGTCAGGAAATAGCCCTCGGTGAACTCCCGGTAGGACGGGGTGTCGAAGCCCGCGTCCAGCGCGGGGTAGAACAGCACCTGCGCCCGCAGCTCCGGACCGCCGCGCCGGGCGGCCAGCATCGCCGCCGCGGTCGCCAGGTTGGCGCCCGCGCTGTCACCGGCGACGGCCAGCCGGGTCCCGTCCAGGCCGAGGACCGCACCGTGCCGGGCGAGCCACGCCACCGCGGCGTACACCTCGCGCAGCGCCGTGGGGTAGCGGGCCTCGGGGGAGCGGCTGTACTCCACGAAGACGACTGCCGCGCCCGAGGCGTGGGCGAGTTCGCGCACCGCGCGGTCGTAGGTGTGCCGGTCGCCGAGCACCCAGCCGCCCCCGTGGACGTACACCACCACGGGCAGCGGGCCGCGTACGCCGCCCGGCCGGACGACCCGCAGCAGCACCGACCGGCCCGGCCCGGCGTCGATCTCCCGTTCGTCGATGTCGGCGGGCGGCATGTCGGCGGGCGCGTCGCCGCCGGCCGCGGCACGGGCCCGCGCCTCCTGGGGGCTCAGCGTCTCCAGCGGTGGGCCGCCGGCCGCGTCGATGGCGTCGAGGAAGCGCCGGGCGTACGGGTCGAGCCGCACGGCAGGGGCGGTGCCGGTGCCCGTTCCCGTGTCGCCGGGGCTGTCCGCGGCCGAGGGCGGGCGGGGTGCGGGGGTGGTCATGGTGGTGTCTCCGTGGGGTGGTTCGGGGGTGCGGCTCCCGCCGCTCAGGGGCTCGTGGACGGGGTGCCCGGAGGTCCCGTCAGGGCCGGCGCGCAGGGCAGCCGGTGGATCCGGCACCTGCTCGACGAGCACCTCGGGCACGGAGGCTCCGGAGGTGACGCCGACCGTGGTGACGCCGTCCAGCCAGGCCTCGTCGATCTCCTCGGCGAAGTCCACCAGGTACGCCGCGCGGGCGCCGGCCGGCTTGGCGACCTCCACGAGGCGCACGGAGTCGGAGGAGTTGCGCGAGCCGGCCGCGCCGTTCGGCCCCCGTCGGCTCCGGCTCGCCGTGGACGAGCCGGAGCGGATGACGCCGCCCTCCCCGTGCGCTCATGGGGGCGGCCGGACACATCACGGCTTGCCGGGGACGAGCAGGACGGCGATCCGGGTGTTGTGCACCACCGCGTCGGTGATGCGGGGCGAGAGCCAGGCCCCCAGGCGCGTGCGCGGGTGCGGGCCGAGGACGATCAGATCGGCGTCGTATCTACGGGCGGCGTCTGCGATGGCGCCCGCGATGTCGGACAGCAGACCGTCGACGAGCTCGCCGTCGGCCGTGACCCCGCGCCCGCGCACGGTCTCGACGGCGTCGTCGAGCACCTTGTGGGCGGTCGCGTCGTCCTCCATCCCGACGACCGCGTCGTAGACGACGTCGGACGGGTCGACGTGCAGGACGCGGACCGACGCGCCGGTGAGCGCGGCCAGTTCGGTGGCGGTGAGGACGGAACGGTGGTCGGCGCCGCTGTTGTCGACGGCGACGATGATGCGTCGGTACATGGTGGAACTCCTGGTCGGCCCGGGCCGGTCAGCGGCCCGGGGTGGGCTGGGCGGCCGGGGTGGCCGCCGGGTCGATGTGCGGCTGGGCGACGTGCGCCCGCTCGCGCTGGGCGAGGGCGACTGCGGCGGAGACGGCGAGCAGGATCACCGACAGCCACAGCCCCTTGGCGATGCCGCCGGAGGAGTCGGACATCAGGCCGGAGATCAGCGGGCCCACCGCCTGGCCGACGCTGAACGCCACGGTCAGCAGGGCGATTCCGGATGTCCAGGCGTGCGGGGGCAGCATCCGCCGGGCGATGACGGTCACCGCCGTGGGACCGGCCATGAAGCTGCCGCCGAAGATCACCGCCGAGACGATCGCGGCGACCTGGCCGTGCCACAGCAGGACCGGCAGCACGCCGACGAGCACCACGACGGAGACCGCCGCCGGGGCGAGTCCGCCCTTCAGCCGGCCGATGACCCGGCCCCACACGAGCAGGGTCGCGATCGCCGAGGCCGCGCCCAGCACGATGAAGAACGCCGCGGTGGACCAGGTCCCCAGGCCCTGGCTGTGCAGCAGGGCGATGACGAACGTCATGTACGAGACGTAGCCGGCGCCGAACAGCACGTACCAGGCGAAGGTGGGGGTCAGAAACCGCAGGCTCGGCCGCTCCCCGTGGGCAGCCGGCGCGGGTGCCGCCGGGACGTGCCGGGACGCCCAGGCGGCGGGACCGGTGGCGAGCAGCGCCAGGATGCCCATCAGCAGCCATCCGCCCTGCCAGCCGGAGGCACCCCAGGCGGTCAGCGCCGAGGGCACCACGACTCCGGACAGGACGACGCCGATGCCGACGCCCGCCATGTAGGTGCCGACCATCATGGCCGAGCGCGCCTGCCTGCCGCCGGTGTGCACCCGGGAGGCGAGCGCGGAGCCGACGACGAAGGTCGCCGCGGTGGCGAGCCCACCGACGAAGCGGAACAAGGACAGCGCGACGAAACCGCCGGTGGTGGCCGACGCCAGCAGCGCGGCGGCGCTGATCACCATGCCCCACACGAAGACACGGCGGGGGCCCAGGCGGCGCGACAACCAGGCCGCGCTCCCGGCGCCGAGGATGTAACCCAGCGCGTTGGCGGTGTTCATGGCGCCCGCGGCGGCGTAACTCCAGCCCAGGGTCTCGCGCATGGCGGGCAGGAGCAGCGCGTACGCGAAACGGGTGAAGCCGAGCGCCACTACGGGCCCGGCTGCGAGGCCGAGCGCGATGAGCGGTTCGGTCGCAGCGGCGCGGGTCGGGGCCGATTTCTCGGTCATTGCACACTCTCCCGTGGGACGAGGGGGACGTGGGGCCCGCCGCGGCGGAAGCGCCGGGGCGGGGGCGCGGGGGAGCGCCTGATGGGGGTTTCAACCGGCCCCGTGCGCGGGCCGATGCCTGCCGGAGGGGACCACTCACCCTCGGATCGGGTCATCGCGGTGCCCCTCCGAACTCCATCCGGGGCAGCGGGGGCACCCCGCGCAGCCGGGAGCGGACGGTACCGAAGACCACCGCCGCGGCGAGCGGCGCCGAGGCGTACACCCACAGCCACCGCGTGTCGCCGGCGAAGAGCTCCGGGCCGAACTGCCGGGCCGGGTTGAAGCTGCCGCCGGCCCACCCCCCGGTGAGGAGGATCAGCGCCGCGACGGCCGCACCTGCCGTCAGCGGGACGCGGGACGCGGAGCCCGGCCGTGCGGAGACGTGGGTCACGGCGGCGAGCAGCAGCGCGGTGGCCGCGGCCTCCGCCAGGAACACCCCCGCGGCCGGTACCCCTTCGGCCGCCCGGACGGTCGCGAACCCCGCCTCGGGACCGCCCAGCGCGGTCCCCCACGCCAGCCGTCCCACGGCGACTCCCGCCACGGAACCGGCCAGTTGCGCCGCCCCGTAGGCGACGAGGTCCCGTCCCGGCAACGCGCCCATCAGCCAGAACGCCACGGATACGGCGGGATTCATGTGCGCGCCCGAACGCCGCCCGAGCGGCGAGAGGATGAGCAGCCCGACGGCCGCACCGCTGACGACGGCGTCCACCACGAGGCGGCCCCCGGCCGAGGGGACCGCCCGCGCGAGCGGGCTCCCTGGCACGGCCAGCCACCGGAACAGCGTCGCCATGGCGAACAGCAGGACGGCCGTCGCGGCGAACTCGGCCAGCCACGCGAACCAGTGCGCGTCGCCGCAGGGCTCCTCCCGCTCCGGCAGCGGTGCGGGTCCGTCCTCCTCCGGTGTCCGCGTGTCCGGCGCCCGTGCGCCCATGACGGTCCTCCTGGTGGTGTGCGGTACGAGGCGGGCGGCCCCGGGGGCCTGTGCCCCGGCCGGGCGCCGACCGCTCGTCCCACGATCCGCCCCGGACTTGCACGGCCGTTGCACACCGCCGCACCGGGGCATGACGCTGCCGTTCGACCTCACGCGGTGTCAGGAGGTCCACCGCGTCCGCCCCCGGGGCCCGCGCGGCTCCCCGGCCGGCGTCCCGCGGGGCACGGGGGCACTCGCCAACACCCGCCTCGCTTAACGGATGTACGAGCAGGGGCCGGTGAGCCGCGAGCCCCGGCGCACGTCCACTGACGCGTGCCCCGTGCCCCCGCGTGTCCCGATGCGTGGGGGGTCTGTCCCATGGTCCCGTGGCGCGCCGTCCCGTACCGACCGAAGGTGGGGCGCGGGCGGTGACGTCCCGCCGCCCGCGTAGAACAGAGAGCCGTCCCATGTCATCCACCACCAGCGCGCTCGACGGTGTGCAGGCCGGGGGCCCGATCCGCCTGCGCCTGATCGGCCCCCTCGAACTCTCGGACCCCGCAGCCGAACGGCGGCCCACGATCCCGCGGGGCCGGGCCGCCCTGCTGCTGGCCCTGCTCGGCGTCCGCCGCAACCGGGTGGTCGCCCTCGACGAGGTCGTCGACACCCTCTGGCCGCAGGACCCGCCTCCCGCGGCGGAGCAGGTCGTCGCCTCCCTGATCAGCCGCCTGCGCAGGATCACCGGTCCCTGCCTGGAGCGCGTGGGTTCCGGCTACCGGCTGGACACCACGGCCTGGCGGGTCGACCTGGACGAGGCGGAGCGGCTGACCTCGGTGGCCGAACGCCATCTGGGCGCGGGGGAGACCGCCCTCGCCGACGTCGCCGTGCGCCGCGCCCTGGACCTGCTCACCACCGGGCAGCCGCTGGAGGAGTTCCCCGCCGGCGAATGGACCGAGGAACTGGTCCGCGTCGTGGACCGGCAGCTGCGCCGTACCCGCGAGGCCGCCTGGCTCGCCGCCGCCCGTCTCGGGGACCACCGGCGCTGCGCCGACGTCGCCTGCGCCGCCATCGCCGTCGACCCCTACGACGAACCCGCCTGGCGGGCGCTGATGGCCGCCGAGTACGGCCAGGGTTCGGCGGGTGCCGCACTGCGGACCTACGACCGGTTGCGCCGCAGGCTCCGCGCCGACCTGGGCACCGACCCCGATCCGCGGACGGCGGCCCTGCACGAGGCGATGCTGCGCGGCGGCGAGACGATGTGCCTGCTGAACCGCCCGCCGGTCCGGGCCCGGAGGACCATGACGGTGCCCCCCGGCCGGCTCGTCGGGCGCGACGCGGAGCTGCGGCAGCTGCACAAGGCCTGGCGCACCGCCCTCGGCGGACGGCCCGCGGGGGCCGTGGTCCGGGGCGCCTCCGGCATGGGCAAGACGGCGCTGATGGCCGCGCTCTGCAGGCACGTCGAGGACCACGGGGCCGTCGCGCTGACCGCCGGACACCCCGAACCGGGCCACGCGGCCGACGAACCCACCCTCGTGCGTGCCGTACGCGCTCACTGCCTCACCGCCCCGCCGGAGGAGGTGCGCGCCGCCGCGGGCGGTCTCGAACACCCCCTGCGCAGGCTCCTCCCGGAGCTCGGTGTCCTGCTCGACGGCGGCTGCCACGCCTCCGGTCCCGGTGCGGCGCCGCACCAGGACGAAGGGGCGGTCGATGCGGTCGCGGCCTTCGTCCTGCGCATCGCCACGCGGCGCCCCGTGCTGCTCGCAGTCGACGACGCGCAGCACGCCGACCGGGAGAGCCTGGACGCCATCCGGCGCATGACGTACGCGGCCACCGTGCCGCAGCGCGTCATGGTCCTGCTCACCGTCGGCGCGGAGCACCGGGCCTTCGGCAGTGCCCCGCTCCTCGGCGACCACGCGGAACAGCTCTGCCTGGATCCGCTTCCCGAGAGCGACGTCAGGGAACTCGCCCGCCGCCGCGGCCTGTCCGGCGCCGCGGACCAGGTGCACCGGCTCACCGGCGGCCGTCCCGGCCTGGTGACCGAGACCCTCCGTGCGGCCGCCGGCGGCGCCGACCTCACCGGACGGGATCGCCTGCCGGGCGCCCCGGTGGAGGCCGCCCTCGCTCTGGTGGACCGGGCGGGGCACGGCACCGCGGAGCTCCTGCGCTACGCCGCGATGCTCGGCCCCCGGTTCCGGCTCGGGGACGTCCTGGAGATCAGCGGCGTCGACGAGCGCGACGCCGTCGCACACGTGGAGACCGCCCTGCGGGCCGGGCTGCTCGCGGCCGACGGCGACGAGCTGGTCTTCGACACCCCCTTGGTGCACGCAGCGCTCCGTACCGCCGTTCCGGCACCGGTCAGGGCCGTACTGGAGCCGTCACGGCGGACCCGCGGGTGCGCCGGCTGCGGCGCCCCCGCGGACCGCCTCGCGGGCTGAACGGCCCAGGGACGACGCGGGCTCAGCCGGCGGAGCCCGCCGCCGGTGCGGCGCACGCGGCGGGCGCGAAGTTCCACGACAGCATGGCGCGCTTGCCGTTCCAGTCGCCGAGCAGGCTGATCGAGGCCGTCGAGAGGGTCAGCCGCGGCGCGGCGGCCGGCGGCAGGCCCAGCCAGCGGGTGGCCATGAGCCGGATGAGGTTGCCGTGCGAGACGACCAGGACGTCTCCGCCGGCCTCGACGTCCGGTGCGAGGCGTGCCAGGACCCGGTCGGCCCGGTCGGTGACCTCGCGCAGGCACTCGCCGCGGCAGTCCGCCGAACGCAGCGCGTGGTTCCACAGGTCGTGCCCGCACGGGAGCACCTCGCAGCCCTCGTCGGCGGTGTGCACGTCCTCCTCGGCGCGGCTCGCGCGGTAGCCCCACTCGACCAGCTCCGGGTCGATGTCCGGCCGCAGTCCGGCCAGTTGGGCGGTCCTGCGGGCGCGGGCGGCCGGGCTGCACAAGACGCGTGCGCAGCGGTGCCCGGCCAGGTACGGGCGGAGCAGGCCCGCCTCGCGCTCCCCGGTGGCGTTGAGCGGCGGATCCTGCGCCCCGTCGTAGTAGCGCTGTCCGCGGTTCCAGTCGGTCTCGCCGTGTCGTACCAGGATCATCCGGCCGGCCATGGGACTTCCTCTTCTCTGTCGTGCCCGGGCCCGCCGGCCCGTTCCTCGTTCCGCCCGTCCGCGGCGCACCCCCGCCCCGGGCGGCCCCCGGTCACGTTCGGCACGGCGAAAGACAGGGGCGGTACCGGCCGTTCTCCGGCCGGTACCGCCCCGATTCCACGGTCCGTCACGCCATTGCACGGCCCTTGCGCCGTACTGCGGTCCGGGTGTCAGGCCACCGTGCCTCCGCACAGCAGCCGGGTCAGCCGCGTCAGCCCGAGGACGCGGCGCACCGGGGCCGAGGCGGTCCCGATCGTGAAGGCGCGGCCATGCCGGCGGGCGGCGGCCTCGGCGTCGACGAGGGGCCGCAGCCCCGAGCAGTCGATGAAGCGCAGGTTCGAGAGGTCGACGGTGACGTCCTCGCGCCGGTCCGCGCAGTCCCGCAGGACCGCGCGGAGCCGGGGCGCGGTGGCCACGTCGAGTTCACCGCACACCATGACCAGCGCGCGGCCGTGGGCGCGCTGCACACCGATCCGCACAGGCTCCTCGTGCGCCGTCGCCAGGAGGGACGGCAGGCCCCTCGGGTCCGGTGTCGGTTCCGGGAAGATGACCGGGGTCATGGGTGGGTTCTCCGTGGATCTGTCGGTTCGGTGCGGTGCGTGCTCACGCACCGCGGGTGGTGTCTCCAGAATCAGGTCGGAATCGGCACGAACCCTCACTCCACCGGGCGAAACTCCGTGTAACCCGCAGGAATGAGGCGACGGTGGCCTCCGCCCCCGGGATGGCCCGCGCGGGTCCGCGAGGGCCAGAACGCCCGGTGCCCGGCGAGGGCCGTGACGGCGGGTATGAGCAGCCATGACGTGACGAAGGTGGCCAGGACGACGCCCATGGCGACCGGCAGTCCGACCGACGCGGTGGAACTGCTGAAGCCCAGCACTCCGAAGCTGGCGGCGAGGATGACTCCCGCCGCGGCGACCGAGGGACCGGCGTGGGTGACCGCGTAGCGCGCCGCCTCGCGCGGGGTGGACCCGCGCACCAGTTCCTCGCGGAGCCGGGCGATCATCAGGATGTTGTAGTCGGTGCCGATCGACGCGACGAAGAGGTAGACGATCAGCGGCACGGTGAAGCCCACACCCGGCTTGTGCTGGATGTGCTGGAAGAGCAGCACCGCCGAGCCGAGCGTCGCCGCGAAACCGAGGCCGACCGCCGCCATCAGATACAGCGGGGCGAGCACCGCCCGAAGTGTGAGCAGGAGGATCAGGCCGATCGCCACGGCGGCGATCGGGATGATCAACCGCAGGTCGTGGCCGACCACCTTGCTGGTGTCGGCGTACGCGGCGGTCAGGCCGCCCACCGCGACCGAGGTGCCGCGCGGGGCCAGGGAGTGCGCCTTCGGGGCGATCACGTCGGTGTGCGAGCGCAGCGCCCGGGTGCCGGTCGGGTTGATGGTGAGGGCCATGTCGACCTGTGCCACCTTCTTGTCGCCGGACACGCGTACGACCCGCGCCTCGCCCACATTCGGCAGGTGCGCGAGCCGCGCCGTGTACGGCTTCAGACGGGCGGCGGAGAGCGTGCCGTGCTCGGCGGTGACCATCACCTGCGTCGGGGTGAGCATGCCCGCGGGGAACGCCGATGTCAGCTCGGCGTAGCCCTGGGCCGCGTGACTGCCCTTCTGGTACGGCGACAGGTCGTAATCCGCCTTGTAGCCGAACGCGAACGAGGCCAGCGCCGCGAGCAGCAGCGTCGCGGCACCGGCGACGGCCGCCGGGCGCCGCGCCACGAGACGCGCCACCGGCCCGGCCACCCGCGGCGCCGGGGCGCGCCGCCACGACGGCCGGCGGGACAGCCGCTTGCCGAGCACCGTGAACAGCGCCGGGACCAGCGTCAGCGAGGCGAGCAGCATCACCAGGACGGACACGCCGAGCGCCGGGCCCAGGACCCGGAAGTCCGGCATCTGCGAGGCGAGCAGCGCCACGAACGACACCGCGACCGCCAGGGCGGAGGACACCACGGCCTCGCCCACCCGGCCCACGCCGCCGCCCATGGCCGGGCGGTGGTCCTGACCGGCGCGCAGCCGCTCGCGGTAGCGGTGGAGCAGGAAGACGATGTAGTCGGTGCCGACGCCGAACAGCACCACCGGCAGCAGGTCGGTCGCCGTCCCGCCGATGCGCACGCCCGCGGCGTGCGCGCCGATGTTGAGCAGGCCGGTCACCCCGAGCCCGACCAGGGCGATCGCGACGAGGCTGACGACCGCGATCAGCAGGCTCCTGAAGAGCGCGATCAGCAGCACGAAGACCACCGCGATCATGGCGTACATGACGACCGCGCTCATCCGTGCGTCGTCGGCCATCGCCGCCGTCTCACCCGTCAGACGGCCCCGCAGGGACGTGCCCTCGGTCGCCTCGGCGAGGTCCTTGTCGAGCCCGGTCGCCGCGGTCTGCGCGCGCCGGTCGTCGGACGGACGGTCGAACACCGCCTGGGTCAGCAGGACCTTGCGGTCGGGTGACAGCTGCCCGGGGCCCGGGGCCAGGCGTACGGCGGCGGGGTCCGTGCGCCCGGCCGCCTTCCGTTCGACGGCCGTCACCAGCCGTTCGGCGCGGGCCACGTCGCCGCGCGTCAGCGGCCGGTGGTCGGTGCGGGTGACGACCACGGTGGCGGTGCCGCTGTCGTCCTCCTTCCCGAAGGCCCGGTCGGCGATGTGCTGCGCCCGGACCGACTCGTACCTAGGCGGCAGGGCGCTGCTCTGACGCGTGTCGGTGTCGTTCCAGTGGTGGGAGCCGGCATAGCCGACGCCCACACCGGTCAGGGCGAGCAGCACCGCCGCCCAGACGAGGATGACGAGGACGGGCCGCCGGGTGACGGCTCCGCCGAGACGGTCGAACACGGAAGTTCCCTTCGCGGGGCGCAGACGGCTCCCGCCCGCTGCGGAAACCACTGCCGTCCAGCCTTCGGCCGCCCTGCCGCGGGACCCTCGCCCGCGATGCGGAACTGTCCGCTCATCAGGGCGGCGGAGCGCGGTACGGCCCTCGGCCCCATGGCGGACGGCCCGGCCCCTGCGGGTGCGGCCCGTCTCCTCCGGAAGGATGACAACAGTGCGGATGACCCGGCCGGGCAACCTCGTGATCGGGGCCGAGGTGGCGCCGGGCGGCCCGGTTTACCGTGGGTTCATGACCTTCTTCGACACGATCGCCAGGCGGCGAGTACCGAGTGCCGTGGTCGACACGGCGCTCGCGGTACTTCTCTCGCTCGGCTCGCTGTCGAGCGTGGTCAAGACCATGACGACGCCCGGCGGGCCGGGTCTGCCCGCCCTCGGGATCGCCCTCGCGCTGCTCACCGGAGTGCCGCTGATCGTGCACCGGCGGTGGCCGGTGCCGGTGCTGGTCGTGGTCTCGCTCGCGGCCGCCGCCCTGCAGGGGCTCGACTACGTCCCCCAGCCCGTCGGGCCGCACGGCGTGGCGATCGGTCCGGTCTACGTGGCGGTGGCGGTGGCGGTGTTCCTCACCGCGCTGCGGATCTGCCGGCCCTGCTCGCTCAGGCTGCTGGCAGCGGTGATCCTGGCCACCACCCTGGCCGAGATCGAACTCGGCCAGGGGTACCGGCTGTCCGCGGCGGTCACCATGAACGTGCTGCTGGTCGCGGCCTGGGCGCTGGGCGAACTCGCCCGGGCCCGGCGGGCGCTCGCGGCGGACATCGTGGAGCGCGCCGCCGCCGCGGAGCGGGAGAAGACCGCCAACGCCCGGGCCGCCGTGGCCCAGGAACGCGCCCGGATCGCCCGCGAGCTGCACGACATCGTCGCGCACAACGTCAGCCTGATGGTCGTGCAGACCATCGCCGCCGACCGCGTGCTGGACCGCGACCCGGGCAAGGCGCACGAGCTGCACGCGGGCGTGGAGCAGACCGGCCGGGCCACCGTGGTGGAACTGCGGCGGCTGCTGGACGTGCTGCGCACCGACGAGGACGAGGAGCCCGCCCGGCGTCCGCCGCAGCCGCACATCGACGAGATCCCCGGACTGCTCGCGGCGGTCGGCGACGCGGGGCTGCGCGTGCGGTCCGCCACCCTGGGCAGCCCGCGCCCCCTGCCCGCGGGAACGGAGCTCACGGTCTACCGCGTCGTGCAGGAGGCACTGACCAACACGCTCAAGCACGCGGGCCGCACCGGGGCGACGGTCACCCTGGACTGGGGCCCCGCGGAGCTGGTCGTCACCGTCAGCGACGACGGGCGCGGAGCCGACGCCGGCCTGGTCGCGCCCGCCCCGTCGGCCGGCGGCGGCCACGGACTGGTCGGCATGCGCGAACGCGTGTCGGCCGTCGGCGGGCGGCTGGACACCGGCCCGCGCCCCGGCGGCGGATACGTCGTCCGCGCCGTCGTACCCGCCCCGCTGCCGGAGGACGGCGGCGAAACCGAGGAAGGAACGGTGGGCCATGGGCGCGATACGCGTGCTGCTCGTCGATGACCAGCCGATGATCCGTACCGGGTTCCGGTTCATCCTGGAGGCCGAGCCGGATCTCAACGTGGTCGGCGAGTCGGGTGACGGGGCCGCCGCCGTCGAGGACGCCCGGGCCCTGCAGCCCGACGTCATCCTGATGGACATCCGCATGCCCAGGATGGACGGCGTCGAGGCGACCCGGCTCATCGTCCGCTCCGGACTGCCCGCCAAGGTCATCATCCTCACCACGTTCGACCTGGACGAGCACGTCGTCGACGCGCTGCGCGCCGGCGCCAGCGGCTTCCTCGTCAAGGACGGCCCGGCCGCCTCCCTCATCGACGCCATCCGCGTCGTGGCCTCAGGCGAGGCCGTCATCGCCCCGCGTGTCACCCGCCGGCTCCTCGACCGCTTCGCGCAGCTCGACGACGGCACCGAGGAGAGTGCACCGCCCGCGCTGGACCGGCTGACCGGACGTGAAATGGACGTACTGCGGGCCCTCACCCGGGGACTGTCGAACGCCGAGATCGCCGCCGAACTCGTGGTCAGCGAGGCCACCGTGAAGACCCATGTGGCCCACATCCTGGAGAAGTTCGGCCTGCGCGACCGCGTCCAGGCCGTGATCCTCGCCTACGACGCGGGGCTGGTGACCCCCGCGACCGACCGCTGAAGCGGGGCGAGGCGGCGCGTGGTGACCACGCGGCGGCCGCGTTCGTCGTCATGGATGCAGGTGGACCCGGCCAGCCGGCGCACGATCTCCAGACCGCGGCCGTGTTCGTCCGGCGGTGTGCAGTCGGGGGCGTCGCCGTCGTGATGCGGGGCCTCGCCGCTGTCGGTGACGGTGATGACCAGGCCCTGGTCGCGCATGGCCAGCCGGATCGACATCTGCGCCCGCCCGTGGCGCGCGGCGTTCGCCGCGAGCTCGTCGACGATCAGCTCGGCGGCGATGCGGTCGTCCGCGGCCAGTCCCCAGAGCCCAAGCAGTTCGGCCGTGAAGTGCCGGGCGGCGCCCACATACGCGGGTTCCGCGGGCTGCACCAGTTCCGCCGATCGGGTGGGGGTCGTGTCACCGCACATGACGTGGGCCCTTCATCGATGAGGCCCGCGGTCCCGCTGACCACGGGGTCGCCCCACCGGCCACGCCGCCCCGCGCGGCACGCCGTGACGTCGGCCTTCCTTCCGGCCGCCGTGCCCGGCGCCGCTGCCGTCCCCCGCGCGGATAGCGTGGACGTGTGCGTCTTCTTGTGATGTCCGATACACACCTGCCCAAACGTGCCAAGGAGCTTCCGGACGAACTCCTGGGCCGGATTCCCGAGGCCGACGCCGTGATCCACGCGGGCGACTGGGCCGACGCCGCCACGCTCGACCTGCTCCAGGCGCGGGCCCGCCGGGTGATCGGTGTGTACGGCAACAACGACGGCCCCGACCTGCGAGCGCGGCTGCCCGAGGTCGCGCGGGCGGAGCTGGGCGGGCTCCGCTTCGGCGTGATCCACGACAGCGGCCCGGCGCAGGGACGCGAACGCCGTTGCGAGGAGCGCTTCCCCGACCTGGACGTGCTGGTCTTCGGGCACAGCCACATCCCGTGGGACAGCACGGCGCCGGGCGGGCTGCGGCTGCTCAATCCCGGTTCGCCGACCGACCGCAGACGTCAGCCGTACTGCACGTACCTCATCGCCGAGGCGGCCGGCGGCGCGCTGACCGAGGTGCGCCTGCACCGGCTGCCGCCGCGCCGCTGACGGCCGCCGGCGGCCGCACGACGATGGCGACGGCGGCGGCGGTGCCGGTCAGTGCTCCAGCGCCGGACCGCCGGCCGGCCGAACGGCGCCGGAGGGCTCGGAGACCTTGACCACCCCGGGGGCGTCGGCGGTCTCCCCCGCCCGCTCCCGCGTCTGCGCCGCCGGGGCCGCGTCCGCGGACGGCAGCAGCGCCAGAACCGCCTGGCGGTGCCCGTCGCTGGCGTCCTCGTCGAAGGGGTCCGGGGTCGCCGGCACCTGTACGCGGAGCACCGGACCCGAGCCCAGCCGGACGTAACCGCGGCCCGGCGGCACCTCCGCCGCGGACGTCGAGCACTGCGGCGCGCCGAGCACCGCCTGGGTCTGCTCGGCGGTGACCGCGCCCAGCAGCAGCCGGGCCCTGGTCTGCGCGATGACCACCGGGGAGAGCGCTTCGGCGCCGTCGAGATGGTCGGCGACGGCGACGGTCACCCCGGCGGCGCGGCCGTGCCGCAGCGGGATGTCCAGCAGTTCCTGCGGGTCGGGCCGGTTCTCGGCGTGGGCGAGCTGGCTGAGCACGGTCGGCCGGTCGACGAGGATCCACAGCGGGCGCCGCACGTCCTCGGGGGCGGCCCGCCCTGCCTGCCGGGCGCGGTTGACCGCGATCAGGCGCCGCTCGGTCTCGTGCGCCGCCCATTCCAGGGTGGCCAGCGTTCCCGCGAGGCCGCTCTCGACGGCCAGGACGCCCGGCCGTCCGGACAGGCACGCGTACTCGCCGGTCCCGCTCCCGTCGACGACCAGGACGTCGCCCTCCGGCAGCGCCTGGAGGGCGATGGAACGCAGCAGCGTGGTCGTGCCCGTACCGGGCTGGCCGAGGGCGAGCAGGTGCGGCTCGGTGGAGCGCGGTCCGGTGCGCCACACCACCGGCGGCGCGTCCCTGAGCTCCTCGCCGTCCTCGACGGGCACGGTCCGCTGCACCGCCTCGGGGTCGGTGAAGCCCAGCACCGTCTCGCCGGGGGAGGTGACGAAGCGCTGGGCGGCGATGCCCGTGGGCAGCGGGGGGAGCGCGGTGAGGGTGAGGTGGTTCTCCTCCTCGTTCCACTCGAAGCGGTACTCGCGGCCGCGTCCCACCTTGGCGTGCAGCACGTGCTCGACGCGGGTGCGGGCCGCGGCCTCGCCGTCGGTGAAGTAGGCGGGGTACTTCAGGTGCAGGCGGGTGAGCCGCCCGTCCTCGAACTCGTAGTCCCCGAAGGCGTTCTCCCAGCTGCCGTCGTGGGCGTAGATCGGGCTGGGGTCGTTGGGGTCGGACAGGTACGGCACCAGCGCCTCGTACAGCGCGGTCAGCCGGTCGTTCTCGGCGCCGCTCGGTCCCGTCGGAGCGGGGGTGCGGTTCCGTCCCATCCAGCCCGCGGAGCCCATCAGCGCGGCCACCATCAGGTACGCGCCGTACGGCAGCAGGACCAGGACGAGGAAGCCCACCCCCACCGCCGCCATCATGGCCGGTCCGCGCCGGTCCTTGGGCGTCCTGCCCCACCACTCGCGCGCCCACCCGGCCTGGCGGCGCATCCCGCGCATGATGACCAGCAGCGGGTGGAGGACGTCCGTGGCGCTGTCGACGGCGGTCCGCGCGAGTTCACGGCCGCGGGCGAGCGAGGGGCGGCAGCTCAGGAGGGTGGAGAGGGGGCGCCGGACCACGGGGAGCTCCAGAGGATCGTTGCGGGACGGTACGACGGAACGGAACGGGAAGGGCCCGGTGCGGAGCGGCGCCGGGCCCGGTGGATCGGCCGTGCGGAACGGCCGCGCTAGAACTTGATCCCGCCCAGGAGGCTCGCCAGGCTCGCCCCGCCGGCCTTGATGCTCGGGGCGATGGCGGTGCCCGCGAGGTAGAAGCCGAAGAGGGCGCAGACGAGCGCGTGGGACGCCTTGAGTCCGTCCTTGCGGAAGAACAGGAAGACGATGATGCCGAGCAGGACGACGCCTGAGATGGACAGGATCATGGGGGTTACTCCTGTGTGATGGGGACTGTCACCATGAGTTGTTCCAGAATTACAGATAGTAATATGTTCTGAAAAGAGGCGAATGGGTGATTTGTCGATAAGTTCACCTGATCGGCTCTGCTGAACTGTTTCTCCGGGCGTGATCCTCGCCGTTCGCCCGGCGTGTCATGTGGCAGGCCCCGCCGACGGAGCAGTGAAGTCGCCCGTTCGAGTGATCAAAATCGTTAAGGTTCGGGCCATGGCTTCTCGCACCGTCCATGACCCGCGACAGCGCCGCCGACCGCGACCGGTGATCGCGCCATCGCCGGCGACCGGTCCGTCGTGCGGACTGCGACGCGGCGGGAGGCCGGCCTCCGCGGGGGGCGGCGCACACCACCGTGAGGGACGCCGGGCATGCGGAGGAGGTCGCGGTGGTTGAGTGCCCATAGAGTGGATCACGAGCGGTTCCGCCCGTGCACGGCAACCAGCCACTCCGAGTGAGGAACGATGAGCGAGCCGACCCCGCAGACCGACCCGGCCCAGGACCCCGAGGTCCTGCGGCTCGCCGCCGAGGTCTTCGACCTGGCCCGCCGGGGCGGGACCGAGACCCTGTCGGCCTACGTGGACGCCGGCGTGCCCGCCAACCTCACCAACGACAAGGGCGACACCTTGGTCATGCTCGCCGCCTACCACGGCCACGCCGCGACCGTCGCCTCCCTGCTCCAGCGCGGCGCGGACCCCGACCGCGCCAACGACCGGGGCCAGACGCCCCTCGCCGGTGCCGTGTTCAAGGGAGAGGACGAGGTGGTCGGCGTCCTCCTCGACGGCGGCGCCGACCCCGCCGCCGGCACCCCCTCGGCCATCGACACCGCCCGCATGTTCGGCAAGGACCGACTCCTGGAACTCTTCGGAGCCGCATGACATCGGCCGCGCCACGAATACCGCCACAAGCACGATGAAGAGAAGTGGACCCATGACGGAAACCGACAGCTGGATCAATCCGCTGCGCGATCCAACCGACCGGCGGCTGCCGCGTATCGCGGGGCCGTCCGGCCTGGTGATCTTCGGTGTGACGGGTGACCTGTCCCGCAAGAAACTGATGCCCGCTGTCTACGACCTCGCCAACCGCGGGCTGCTGCCGCCGGGCTTCTCGCTCGTCGGCTTCGCCCGCCGCGACTGGGCGGACGAGGA
>NZ_JBSFLB010000046.1:0-48836 GCF_053598835.1 Streptomyces sp. NPDC001070 | reverse complement strand
TCGGTGAAAACGGCGTCCCGGTACTCGATCTCCTTGCGCCGTACGACCTCCAGGCCGTGCAGCATGACCTCGGTCCGGGCCCGGCCGTGGTGCTCCACGAAGCCGACGGCAAGGTCCGCACCACGCTCCATGCGCCGGTGGGCCTCGGAGAGCATGGCGTAGGTCTTGCCCACTCCGGGGGCCGCCCCCAGGTAGATGCGCAGCTTGCCACGAGCTATTGATCCCACGGAACACACTGTAGGACTAGCGAAGCGGACAAACTGGCTGATCAGGGACACCCCTGGCCTGTCTTGACGCCGCCTTAACGCTCGGCGGTTGCCTCTGCGCGTGAATGAGTCGTGCCCCGCGACCAACACTCGTCAACGTCCGAAAAGCCCCGTGGCCCTGAAGTACCGCAAGGTCCGACAAGCGGCGCCCGTTGGCGCCCCGACACATAAGGTGGCCTCGGCCCCGACACTCCGACGACGAGACGCATGAGAACAAACGCCAGGCAGCACGGTCAGGCCAACAGGTAGCGCCAGAGACGTGTCGGGCCGCGGCGGTCAGGGGGATCCGCGATGACAAGCGCTGCGGGAATGTTGGCCGGTGCCGGCCTCCCGTTGGCCGCGTCGACCGTTTGGCTGCCACCGGCAGCCGATGGCGTTCCCGGACAGCGGGACACGGGCTGATGATCGGGCCAGTGCCCCTCCTCGAAGTGGCCCTTACCGACTCCGAACGAACCGCTCAAGGGCATACCAGGGCACTCAGTCACATGAGGGGCGTCGCTTGACGCCGGTTTCGCTGGGCCCGGATCTCCACAAGCGAGATGACGATGACCGCCAGCGTCAGAGGAAAGGCGATCGTGTTGGCCACTTCGGGCCGGTCGACGGCCCGCAGCAGGCTCGCCGCGTTGGAGATCAGGAAAACGGACAGCGGCAGGTACCTCCGCCATGCCGGGATGCCGGACATGCGGGCGACGACCACGGAGCACCACAGGGTGAAGCAGAAGACGGCTATGCCGACGGCGGCGACCACGAACAACATTCCGAATTTCTCCCATCAACCGCCGAAACCAGATACAGGGGCGGTCTTGTTTTCTTGAAGGCTTGATGCGGAGGTGGTGCCCCGCGGCCGTGGACCGCGGGGCACCACCTTATTCATCGCCTGTCAGTGCGGGCTGTCAGCCCTTTGTGTAGACGATGTGGTAACTGGACACGTAATTCCATGAGGTCCTCGCCCAGCTCCAGCCGCCGGTGCGGGTCCACTTGATCCCGGTGAACGCGATCCGGTAGGTGGTGCGGTCGCGGTAGGAGTACTGGTAGCGGGTCTCGAAGGTGGCCAGGATCTTCTGCCGGCCCAGCCGTACCAGGCCACGACCTTGCACTTGAAGACGTACTGCTTGCGGTAGCGGTACTGGCGCTTCCAGGCGGTGATGGGCAGGGGGCCCTTGTCACCGCTGACCACGTCCCAGCTCCAATCAACCAAGGTCGCGCGGACGCCGACCGCAGCCACATTCCCCACGCCGACTCGCCCGGATGCTCCTCACCAGGCCCGACAACCTCAAGACCGAACATCACGACCTCCTGGCACGGCTCACCGCCGCCTACCCCGAGATGACCCAACTGGTCGCCCACACGGCGGACTTCACGCAGCTCCTGACGCCTCGCGAAGTAAACGCCGACGGGCTCTCGCGCTGGATCGTCCAGGTCCGCACAACCGATCTGCCCCATCTGCACTCCTTCGCCCGGCGCCTGGACCGAGACCGGGACGCAGTGATCGCCGCGCTCACGCTTCCCTACGGCAACGGCCCCACCGAGGGCGTCGACACCAAAACCAAGCGGATCGCGCGCCAGATGCACGGACGAGCAGGCTTCACCCTACTTCGCCGCCGCATCCTCCTCGGATAGCACCACCCTCCGTCACCACCGAATGCGAGACAGGGCCGTTAAGTTGACGCACCCTCTCCTGATCGTGCTGGTAGGCGGCGAGGAGAAAGAGCCAGATCTCGCTGACGGTGGGGAAGGGGGCGATCGCGTGCCTGAGTCGTTTGAGCGGGATCTCGCCGGCGACCGCGATGGTTGCCGAGTGCAGGAGCTCGCTGACGCCGGGGCCGACGAAGGTCGCTCCGAGGAGGACTTCCCGGTCGAGGTCGACGACCAGCCTGGCGTGGCCCTGGTAGCCGTCGGCGTAGAGTTTGGCGCCCTGGGCGGCGTTGAAATCGAGGTCGACGGTCTTGATGCGGTACCCGGAGCGCTCCGCCTGCTCGGCGCTCAGGCCCACCGCGGCCGCCTCGGGGTCGCTGAAGAAGACCTGGGGTACGGCGTGCTGGTCGGCGGTGGTGGCGTGGTCGCCCCAGGGCGTGTCGTCCAGCGGGCGACCGGCGGCGCGGGCACCGATGGCGTCGCCGGCGGTCCGGGCTTGGTACTTGCCCTGATGGGTGAGCAGGGCACGATGGTTGACGTCACCAAGGGCGTACAGCCAATCGCCGTCGACCCCCTGCACCAGACAGGTGGTGTCCACATCGAGCCAGGAGCCGGGGGTGAGGCCGACCGTTTCCAGGCCGATATCGTCGGTGGCGGGCGTGCGGCCGGTGGCGCACAAGACCTCGTCGACCTCCAGCTCGCCGCCGTCGTCGAGGGTGAGGGTGACCGGCCCCTCCGGGTCCGGGCGGCGCAGGGCGGTCACCTGGACGCCGATCCGCACATCCGCGCCCGCCTCTCTCAATCCCTGAGCGACCAGTTCGCCGGCGAAGGGTTCCATGCGGGGGATCAGGCGGCGCCGGACGAGCAGCGTGACCTGGGAGCCGAGGCCCTGCCAGAGAGTGGCCATCTCGATGCCGACTCCGCCGCCGCCGATGATGGCGAGGCGAGTGGGCACGCTGCTGGATTCGGTGCCCTGCCGGTTCGTCCAGGGACGGGCCTCGGCGATGCCCAGGATGTCGGGCAACGCCGGCCGGCTGCCGGTGGCGATGGCCACCGCGTGCCGGGCCGTGAGGGTCTGCCGGGCGCCGTCGTCACGGGTGACGCTGACTCGTCGGGGCCCGTCGAGCCGGCCGTGGCCACGGAAGAGGTCGGCTCCGATGGACTTGAGGAACAGAGCCTGTCTGGTGTCGTCCCAGTCGGAGACGGAGCGGTTGCGACGGGCGAAGACGCCATCGGCGTCGACCCGACCGGTGACGGCCTGCCGGGCACCGTCCACGCGCCGGGCGTCGGCCACCGCGATGACCGGCCGCAGCAGCGCCTTACTGGGCACGCACGCCCAGTACGCGCAGTCACCGCCGACCAGTTCCCGTTCCACGACCGCTACCGAGAGACCGGCGGCACGGGCGCGGTCGGCGACGTTCGCACCGGCCGGGCCTGCGCCCAGCACGACCACGTCGTAACGCGCGCCTGCCTGCGTTTCGCGCGATTCGCTCATGTTCTTCCTCGCATTCCTGGGAGTGTCTGACAACGGTCGAGGCTGTGGTGATACTGCCCGTCGGGCCCGGTCGGTCGGGCCCGGTCGGGCCGTCGGTCAGGCGTGGGTGCGGGGTGACGACCGGCCGTTCGGTGCCGGTGTTGGCGAGGACATTGCGGTAGTTCGTGAGGATGTTCAACGCCAGATTGCCCACGAGCTCGGCAATCTCGGCGTCGGTGACGCCCAGGGCCCGGCAGCCTTGAGCTGCGTCTCGCCGATGTGGCCGCGGGCAATGGCGTGGGCCAGGGCCAGCAGTGCGGCGGTGCGGGTCGGCGGACCCCGCGTGGCGGGCAGTTCCCCTGCGCCGACCTTGGCGACGCCCGCCCCTGTGTAGGTATGGGCGGACAGGCAGTAGGTGCAATTGTTGTACTCTGCGGTGGTGATCGCCAGCCGTTCCCGGACCGGGGCCGGGATCATGGTCCTCGGTCCGCCGCGTGGGCAGCACCCTCGTGACGATCAGCACGAGTAGCCGGAAACCATCACCAAGACCGGCGGCCGGCCCGTCCGTAGTCGAGCGGGATGCCCGCCTCGGGGAACCACAGCTCGATGATGTTGAGACCGCCTTTGGCGCGGTCCTTCTCGTCGACGCCTAGCCTCAGCGGCTCCACGCCGAGCTGCTCGACGACCTTGCTCAGCAGGCACCTCGCTGGCGGCCGGGCTTGGTCGCGCAGGTGTCGTGCCGCGACGGCGTGCTCGGGGTCGGTGATGATCTGGTGTCGGGCCCAGAAGCGGCCGTGGTGAGCGACCACGTCATTGCCGCAGGTCACGACGATGCTTTCGGTGTCCGTCCGGACGGTGATCCGGTGCCCGATCGCGCGGGGGTGGACGGAGTAGCCGCAGGTGTCGACGCGGATGTAGTGGTCGCGGCCGAGCCGGATGGTGCGCGGCCACCAGTTCGGCGGGGCGACCGGCGGCAGGGGGAGCATCGCCGACCGGTCCGCCTCTCAGCGGTCGACGGGGTGGGCGTCGATGCCGCGGTGTCGGCGCCGGTTGGCGACCTGCAGCCAGGCGATCAGCTGACCGTTGAAGTCCTCCGGGCCCGTGAAGAAGCGGCCGGGCAGGAAGCTGGTCTCCAGTAGCCGTTCGCCCGCTCGACCAGGCCTTTCGCCTCCGGGTCACGCGGCCGGCAGAAATGGATCCGGATCGCGAGCAGGCCGGCGGGAACCGCGAACTCGGTCGTCGGCCTGCCCCTGCCGACAGCGGGCTCGTTGTCCCAGACCAGCATCCTGGGAACCGCCTGCAAGCCGGACAGCAGCTGCCTGTGTCCGTCGGTCAAATCGGCGATGGTCGGGACGGCAGCATTCTCGCGGTAATCACCCGCGAGTAACCCGACACCATCACCAGCACCGGCGGTCGCCCCGTCTGCCCATAGCCGAGGGGATGTCCACCGCCGGGAACCACAGATCACACTACTGAGTAAGTTCGCCCGGCTGATAGACCGTCCGCGAGACCGGGTCGACCGGCATATAGACCGGCCGCAATTGCCTCACCCGTTCACGCAGGATCGCCAGCCCACGGCCCCAACCGATCCGCTCCGCGATCACCGTGACCGGCATCGTCGGGGTCTGTCTTCGACAACTCCCGGATCGCCGGCTCGACCGCGTCCACCGCCGAGCCCTTGATCGCCCGCCGGTACTGCGGTGGGCGATCCGAAGCCAACGCCCGCAGCACGGTTCCCCGGGAAATCCCCAGCTCACGGGCCACCGCCCGGGCGGACAACCCCTCGCTGCGATGCAACCGACGGATCTCGGCCCAGTCCTCCACGCGGATCACCCTCGCTTCCTCCTGACTCCAGCACCGCTGAAGCCAGAATGATCACGAGACCGCAGACTGGCCCGATTTTGATCGCTACCCGTGGCCCTCATTTCAACCGTCGCCGACACGCACATCCGGCCGCTCTCGTCGCCGGGAAGCGCACAGTGCAGGTGGGGAGACACCCTGCTCCCGTCCGGCACCTCACAGACCAGCGTCTCCTGCCGTATGAGCCTCAGTGTGACGGGCGTCGAGGCGTGGCGGACAGCGTTGGTGACCATCTCCCTGGCGATCAGCACTGTCCCCAGCTGGACGCCCTCTCCTGGACCCACGCGTCCCGTTGGCGCTGCACTAGGTCCCACGCGGTGCCGACGACGGCGATGCCTCGCGAAAGCCCAGACCGCCAGGTAGTCGAGACCCAGCGTCACGGTGCACGCCACGACCAGCCAGGCCGTCGCCGGACGCGACGGCGCCAGGACGACCCCTGCCGCCTGGAAGCATGCGTCCACATCCGTGCCCGGCCTGTCGAGGGCGACTGGCAACGCAGCGTCGCCGCTGCGGCCGGGCACGGGCGATGGGGGCAGTTCGGGCAACCCTTCCTCGTCCTCCCGTCCCCGCTGTGAGGGGAGGCAGCCGGGCTCGCGACCGTCGGCCGATTCTGACCACCACGTCAACGGTCCGCCCGTGCACCGCACCCTGGGCTGGCCCTCACCCGCGGTCCCTGCACCGCTGCGACACGGTAAGAGACCGGGCGATGCATGACGCAAATAGGGCATAAGAGACACTCCAGCACCATCTGGGAGGTAGGCATGCCGGAGTACAGCAAGAGCCCACAGCGCATCTCACAGCTCACCGACCTGCAGTACCGTGTGACCCAGCGAGACGAGACGGAGCCCTCGTTCTCCAACGCCTACTGGGACAACAGGGCACCCGGTATCTATGTGGACATCGTGTCCGGGGAGCCCCTCTTCGCCTCGGTCGACAAGTACGACAGCAGGACCGGCTGGCCCAGCTTCACGAGGCCTCTGGGGTCAGGCCACGTCGTCGAGAGGCTCGACACCAGCCACGGCATGGTCCGTGTCGAAGTACGGTCGGCTCAAGGGGACAGCCACCTCGGGCACCTGTTCCCGGACGGGCCCGGCGACCGCGGAGGACTGCGGTACTGCATCAACTCCGCCTCGCTGCGCTTCATCCCCCTGGAGGATCTGGAGCAGGAGGGCTACGGCCAGTACCTGAGCGTCTTCGAGACGACGGAAGAGGACGCCGCCGAGAGCCGATGACCGGCAACCAGGGCGGGGCCCCGGAGCCCGAACGGCACGGCGGCTCGGCGCCCCGTCTTGCGGCTCGGGGCTCAGTAAGGCCCCACCGATACCGTGTACAGCAGTACGGAAAGCGCTCATGTGCTGCGGCGCCCAAGGGTTCGAGTCACCTCCACGGAGCGGAGCCGGCCCAGACAATAGAGCCGATCCCCTCCAATGGGGTCACCTTCCGCCGCGCTGAGCCAGAAGACGCCCGCCGGACCGCACGAGCAACGGCACCGTCGGGCCCGGGAGAAGGACCGCACAGTGACCAGGAACATCGACAGCCTGCACCCGGAAGACGGCGCGATCGTGCCGCCTGACCAGATCCCCACCGCTGTCACCGCAGGCCGCCTGGCCTACGGCGATGGCACGACCCAGACCTTCCGACCCGACGGAAGCACCTCCTACTTCGAGGCAGGACGCCAGACGGAGGGCACCTGGTCCGTCGACGACAATGGCCGCTTCTGCTCCTTCTGGCCGCCCTCCTACCAAGCGTCCTACGATCTGCGATGGGTGGTGGAAGGGGGAGCAGTCGTCGGCCTTCGGTTCTCCGACCTGAGGAGCGGTACCAGCTTCGACGGCCGTTTCCAGTAGCCCTAGGTTCCGCCTGAGCCGGCAAGCCCGAGAGGTGGCCGACCAGCTTTTAGCGGCCATCCCTTCCGCTCGGTGGTGGGCACCACCGAGCGGAAGGACGGCCGTTCTTGCCGCCCCGACGGCGACGGCGCGCCATCCGCAGGGCCGGCCATGGGCGGCTCAGTCGGCGCCCATGGGGATCGACAGCACTGTGATGCCGCTAAACACGTTTCAACATCGCCGACGGCACCGTCATCGGTGAACTCCACCGCCGGCACCAGGCGGTGGAGTCCAAGAGGTTCCTGGTCACGATAGACAAGGCGGTCCCCGACGGGCTCGACGTGCACCTGGTCTGCGACAACTACGCCACCCACAACACCCCCGAGATCAAGGCGTGGCTGAGCAGACACCCCCGGTTCCACGTCCACTTCACACTTATTGGCTCGTCCTGGATCAACCAGGTGCGGTGGTTCGGCCTGCCGACCGACAAGCTCATCCGCCGCGGTGTCCACACCTCGGTAAAGGCCCTGGAAGACGACATCAGAGCCTGGATCGACGGCTGGAACAACAACCCCAGACCCTTCGTCTTGACCAAGGCCGCCGACGAAATCCCAAGTCCCTCGCCGAATACCTCGGCAAAATCGCGTCTCCGCCTGCCAAACCAGGCGGAGAGAGTTAGCCTCGCCATTTTTGGCCCACGACATTAGAGTGGAACGAGTCGACAAGAAGCCCAGAAACGGTTTGAAGCCACCAGTCGGACCCGATGGGCGACCAGTATCGAGTATTCATGCTGGTCGCCGATGACTTTTCATGCCAACCAGAATCGGACACACGATGAGCGATGTAACATACACCAATCTGCGATTCGACCCCGACCTGACGTCGTTTCACTCCCTCGCCGGGCAGATGGCAAAAGTCTTCGGATACAAGGCCGAGCTCACCATCGACGGTCAACTCGCCCAACTGATCCGGTTGCGTGTCGCACAGCTTACGCCCTGTTCCTACTGCCTGATCCTGCATACGAGAACGGCACTCGAAAAGGGAATCAACCCGGACAAGGTCGCGCACCTCGCGAGCTGGCGTCAGAGCGAGATGTTCCACGCATCCGAACGGGCCGCTCTGGCGTATTGCGAAGGGCTGACGGATTATGACCTGAACGCGTTTCCGGCCCTGCACGAAGAGCTGATCAACCACTTCAACGAGACCGAGGTCGCGGAGCTCGCCGCCGTCATCATCAACATGAATGTCTGGACGCGACTGAAGCTCGCCCAAGGCGCCATACCTCACACCGCAGATGACGACGTGGATCCGATATCCAGCTGAGCGAGAGTGTCAATTCTAGCCTCGATCTCTCGTGACGGTCCGTCGGTTGTTCTGGCGGGCCGTTTCGGCTTCGTGCGCGGTGGTGGGCATACCCGCGGTCCGACTGTCGCGTCGGGTGGGCACCGGGTTGATCGCCCACAGTGTCAGCGCCCGCTGGTGGTGTCGCGCGCGGTGCGAGTGGCGATGAAGGCCGAGCGGTTGATGTCGACGGCGTCGTTCCACTTGGGGTGGTCATGGACGTAGTCGGCGACAAAACCACAGTAGATGCCCACCTTGGACGGACTTTCCGACAGGTCTTCCAGGGCGTAGCGCGCCAGGGCCGACGCGATGCCCCGATGCCGTTGGTCTGGGTCCACGTAAGAGTGGGTGAGCGTGACACGTCCGCCGGCAGTCTCGTAGGCCAGGCTGCCGACGACCTGGCCATCGAGCAGTGCCTCGAAGAGGCGGGTGGTCTCGTCCTTGCGTACCTCGACGGCAGCCGGTGATGGCTCCATGTTCTCTTTCCGCCGTTCGTCTTCGGCCGATGGGTCCCGAGTGGTCCTCACCACGCACGAAGGGACTATATAGTCCAAGTTCTTCAAGATTACCGCAGGATCTACAGACGGCAAAACGTCGACTGGACTATAGGGTCCGAAGGCTGTCGAAGGGCGGCGTGACGAGACGGCAGAGGGGTAAGGCGACGAGCAGCGAAGAGCGGGTGCCGGCAACCGGGCAGCTGATCGACAACGTCGATGAAGGCCGCTTTGAGCTCCGCCGTGACGACGACCTGGACGGCCGGCTCTATTGCACCCACCTGAAGCCCAACCGATACGCCCTTCGGCACACTGAGGTCGAGTCGGGTCATCAGCATCAGGGTGTGGGGGGCGCGCTGGTGCGGCGGGTGTTCGACGAGATGCGCACCCGTGGGGGCACGATCACCGCGCTCTGCTCCTTTGTGGTCGACTACCTCTCGCGCACGGCTGCTTATGCCGATCTGGTCGACGCCCGCCACCCGGGCTACGCCGATCGTGCTGCTGCCGAGTCAGCGCGGGCGGCGGCCGGTGGCTGAGACTACCGGGCCACAGTCAGGAGATCCCTCCGAGGAGTCCCGCAGCGGCCTCACGACGTGCTGCCTCGCGCTCCTGGTGGCGGAATACAACGACCTGGCCGCTGACCAGGGTGATTCGGCACGGCCGGCCAACGCCGATGAGCTCACGTCCTCGATCGCCCGTAGTGTCAAGACACGGGTAAGAAGCCGAGTCCACCCGACGCCAACCTCCGGCCGAATCCGCGAGCCGGCTGTGAGCGCACCAGTTGGACGCCCGACTGAAGCCGGCCGTCCCAACCGGTGATCGCGACGTGGAGAGCCGTCGCGCAAGGGACGGGTTCCTCGGGGGCTCACGCGGGCGGGCACCGGGACGGATGTGGCCTCGGCAAAGGGATCGATGAAGGGAAAGACCGATGAAGGCAGTGGTTGGGGAGACCGTCGTAGCCCAGGCCGCGAGCGATGCGGTAGTAGGCACCGGTCCGGGACCCGCTGGAGCCGACCGCGACACGGAACTGCCCGCACTGCCAGCAGCCGATCACGATCGTCGCGCTGCTGGCCACCCCGGAGGCCGCGAGGCCGCGAGGCCGACCATGCCCCACCACCGCACCGACGTCGTCCCACTGAGGCGGACGCCCTGAGCAGGCCCTCCATCCGTCCCCGGCTCACAGATCGAGTTGGGGACGGTCGGGGTCGAGGAGATCGGGGTCCTGGCGAACCAGTGCGTCCTCGAATGCCTCCCAGCCCTTCTCGCGAATGAAGGCGGTCTCCTCAGCCGTGATGGGGATCAGCCAGACGATGGCGACATCACTGCCGTTCTCGACGGTGACCGAGAAGAAGTCGTCGTCGAAGTAGACAGGCAGCCCTGCATAGAGGCACGTCATGACTCCACCGGGCAGCGGAGCGGGAAGCGGAAGCACGTCGCCGCGCAGGATCGCCCGGCCGCTCGCCACCAGCTGCCCGGCGACGTATTCCAGAACCTCGGGAAAGTGCCCATAGCCCGTAGTGCGGCTGGCGTTCTCGCAGGCCAGCAGCTCCAAGTGGAAGTGACGGTCCGAAGTCGGGTCCCACAACGGAGTACGAGACAGGCCGATCGTCGCGAACGCCTGGGCGCCCGAGAGCTGACCCTCCCGGAAACACGCCACCGGAGGAGTGCCCTCCGGGGCGCCTGCGGGCGGGGACCAGGCACCGAGCATGCGCCCGAGTCTGCTCTCAAGATGGTCTATGAGCTCCGGCATCAGGTCTCCAGTCTGGCTTCCGAGCACGTCAGGGCCCGGCGATGACCAATGATCCCCTGGACAGTAACGATCACGCAGAGACGGGGGCCAGTCAGGTCGAACCACGCGCACCATCCCGACTGCCCCTCACCGACCATGAGGGCCCGGCGACCTTCGGTCGCCGGGCCCCAACATCTCGCCGAGGCTCCACGATCGCTGATCTGGGCCATCCCCAGTCGCATGAAAGCCGGACCATCCGAGGAAGAAGATCCAGGCTGGCCGATTTCAAGAATCGCCATCAGCGCCGAGGGCTTGGTGAGCCTGGTCGAGCAAGGGGATCCGATCGCGGTCGCGGTACCGGCCGGTGCGGATCCGATAGATCAGTCGTGGTGCCCGTCCGGGGCTGTAGCAGGCCAGGGCGGCCATGGACAGTTTCGGCTGGCGGCCCTTGACCACGGTGAGCACCGGAGTCTGCCCGGCCGGCGACCAGGTTCGGACAACGGCGCCGGTCGGCGACGTTCCGGCCTCGTCCTGGAAGCAGAACCAGGCGCCGCGGACCCCCCTTTTCCGATCTTCGGCCACTGGGTCTCCACTCGTTCCCGGATCGCGTCCGCGTCGCGTTCGGCGGCTTGGCGGGCGGGCACTTGCGGGGGTGAAGCCCATCCGGTGCAGCAGCCGGCTCACCCCCGACAATGATCCGTAGACCACCGAGAACCGTTCGATGATCACGCGGCCAGCCGCGTCAGGGTCCAGCCATCGGTGGCGAATCCGTAGTTTTTGGCCCCGGCCCGCAACGGTTCCCGCAGGTCCTGACGCTGGGCCTCGTCCAGAGCACACTGCGCGCCGGCGATCCCGCGTCCAAGGAGAGCGTCCGAGCCGCCCTCGCTCCAGGCGTAATGCCAGTTGTGCACCGCCTGCGCACTCACCCCCGGCAGGCGTGCGATCTCCGCATCCGACCGCCCACCTTGTTCGAATAACTGGCCCGCCGCCAGACGCCTTTGCTCCCGCACCCGGTGAAAGGCACCGGCCCCTCGCCCAGTGCCCATGAATACGGCATAGCACCAGCCACATGATCAGCCAAGGTCAGTGAGCCGGGGATACAAACAGAGCGCCTCGTGGCGCACAAGGTTCGTTCGACGACCCAGCGGGTCTTGCCCAGGCCGGAGCCGTGCGCGACGCCGCGCCGCGCGATGAGGGGTTTGATGCCGCGCTGCCGCAGCAGTCGGTGGTACTTGTCGTGGTCGTAGCCCCGGTCGGCGTGGAGCCGTCGGGCCGTCTGGCCGGCCCGCCGACCAGGCCGGCCATCGCGGGGCCCCTCCAGCAGGGGAATCAGCATCGACCATACGGCCGACGCCTCAACCCGCCGACCGACGAGATTCGGCACTGGGGAAGTGCGGTCGATAGCTGCGGGAGACCTCGTGCACCTTACGGAGGCCCAGGAACCCGAGGACGACCGCGGTCACGATGGCCGTGGCGCAGGCGACCAGGGTCGGCAAGGTGTCCCCGGCGCCGGCGGCCTCGCAGACCACCGCGGCGAGCACGCCGGAGACCACGGAGTCGATGGCGCCGACGACAACAGGTGAGCCGGACAGCCAGTGCGTCACCCCGATATGGCGACGGAAGCTGTAGGTCGTCCAGATCCCTGGCGGGTCGTCGTGGTGGCTCGCGATGAAGTACGGCTCAAGCTCCGGTGCCAGCTCGACGTACGCGTGCCGCAGCCGGTTCATGCCGATGATCAGCCAGGTGTCCTCGATGTCCGCCTCGATCAGCCGGAAGTACGTCCCGAACCCGACGAGCAGGACGACCGGCAGCACCAGCAACGCGAACGTCGTGAACCCGGACCCGAACCCGGTCGCGTTGGCCACCAGCGAGAGTGCCACCACCGCGGCCGACAGCACCGTCAGATACGTCCCGGTCCGGCTGAAGATCTCCTGCCACGTGGCGCTGCGCGTCGCCAGCAAACTCCAGTGCTCGGTCGCCAGAAACTGCGCATGCGGCGTCCCGACATCAACATCCTTGAGTTCTCTCATCCCCCAAGTGTGACCTCGGTCGTCGACGACTGTGAAAGGGCCCGCCAGTGATGTCAGCGATGAGTTCGACGAAGAACTTCCCGTGGGGGAGGTCATCGATCGAGATACGTCCCACATCCAGGGCACCGCGGACCCCGCCACCTATCTGAGCCTGGATCGCAGGCTCTGCGCCTTGTCGGCGAGTGCGCCGGAACAGGATAGCGGCAGCATGCCTCGCGGCGGTCTCGCGTGACGGCGGCCGTGGAAGGCGCCCCCGAACCCGGACGCCCCAACCGGAGCCCGAGACACGCGCCCGGCCGGTCCCCCACCGGGTGCAACCAGCCTGCTCGTGCAACCTTTAGGGGGCAGAGGCGAGTCCGCACTGCCTGGACCGGCGGGCCGGTGCAGAGCCGGGCGACACCGCGCTCAAGTGAGCACGGTCTTCTTGCCGCCGGCCTGCCCGCTGGACACTCGGGCGAAGGCGTCCGGCCCCTCGCTCAGTGGGAGCACTTCCACGTTCTGCTTTAGCTTGCCCTCCGCGACCGCCTCCGCGAGTTGGGCAAGCTGAGCGGCGTCAGGCCAGACGTCGAGGGCCTTCCTACCGCGAGATCGCGGAAACGATAGGGACAACGTGGGCGCCGTGATGTCACGCATCCCCAGGGAGCGCCGGCAGCCCGGCTGGCTGCTGCCGCCGCACACGCCCCAGCTACACACAACGTGACCGCCCGCCACCGGCCTGGAGGGTCGAAGGCCTCCGCGGCAGGCCTGCTCACCAGCCAGCTGCGACAGTGCGGGTACGGGAAAGCGCGCCGCACGCTGCGCGCGAGTCGCTCGTCGAAATAGGCCGGAACCCGTCCCTGAAATCCCGGGGATACGGGCACGGCGAAAGAGGAAACAGCGACTTCGAGTAGACGGCCGGTAGATGGTCACGTGATTCGCTTGTCCGCACAAGAGCCCTGAGGACAGAACCATGCACTGTGCAGACATTGAAAAATCGTGCCGCCCTGCTCCGGACGCACAGGCCGGAGCCGGCGGCAGCGCACCGGCAGCAGGACTCGCCACGAGCCGAGGGCAACTCGACCCCGAGTCCGCCGCCTGGGTGGACGCGCTGGAGGGCGGCCGTGGGCCGCGGTACGAACAGGCCTGCACGCGGCTTCACGAACTGCTGGTGCGGAGCGCCATGGACGAGGTGTTCCGCCCGGGGGCCCCGTTACCGAATTGTCGGGCCCGAGCTGAACGATCTCGCCCACCAGGCTGCAGCCGACGCACTGATGAGAATTACGAACAAAATTCAGCAATTTCGGGGCGATGCCAGGTTCACCACATGGGCATTCCGATTTGTCGTACCTGAAGTGTCCGACGTGCTGGGCCGCCACTTCTGGCATGTTTCAAACACCCGGTTCGACTTTGACGAATGGGCGCAAGTGCCCGACCGCTCCGGTATCGACCCGGTCAGCCACTGGCAGGCGCGAGAGCTGGTCGAAGCCGCGCGGGACGCGGTCGAGACGGCACTGACCGCCCGCCAGCGGCAGGTCTTCACCGCCGTCGTCAACGGGGTCCCCCTGAACGCTCGCCAGCGAGCTGGCGACGAACCGGAACGCGCTCTACAAGACGATGTTCGACGCCCGTAGGAAACTGCGGGCTCGGCTGATGGCCGGCGGACATCTCAGCGCTGCGGGCTGATACGGCGGCGGCGACGTCGGCCCGGCAGCGCTGGCCAGGGAGCTCGGACGGGCGTCGCACACATCCCGGGGACCTGGCAGTCGTCCACCCGGGGCGGAAGAGAAAGACTGCGCCGCCGAACTCACCTTCCCGAAGGCCGCCGCGGTCATCTTACCCAGCCCCGAGAAGAAGGCAGAGCGACATGAATCTCGATAGGCTCATGAACAAGCAGCACCAGGTATTTCGACCCCAGCAAGACCATTCCGGAGGAAACCCTTCAGCAGCTGCTGCGGTTCCTGCGCTCCACGCCCGTCATCGGTGAAACGGTGCTGCCGGCCCTCGGCCACCCCGGCCCGGAGCGGGTGTACACCACCTCGGTCTCGCGCTTCGACGCGGACCAGCTGCTCACCTTTCATTTAAGAACCCACCCGGTAACCAAAACCCACCACACGTATACGAGGAAGAGCCATGTCAATGAAAGCCATTGTGGTCACCGACCAGGCTGCGGGAACGGCAGGAATGACGCTGACGGAGCGGCCTGAGCCGCTCGCGGCGATCAACGACGTCATCGTTCAGATCCATGCATCGGGCTTCGTCCCCACAGAGATGGAGTGGCCGTCCACCTGGGCCGATCGCGCCGGCCGTGACAAGACACCGTCGATCCCCGGCCACGAGTTGGCCGGAGTGGTCACCGCTCTCGGCTACGGCACGACGGGGCTCTCGGTCGGGCAGCGGGTGTTCGGCCTCGCCGACTGGCACCGCGACGGCACCCTCGCGGAGTACGTGGCGATCGAAGCACGCAACCTCGCACCGCTGCCAGGCGACGTCGACTTCACGGTAGCCGCGTCCCTGCCAATCTCAGGTCTGACCGCGTGGCAGGGCCTGTTCCAGCACGGCCGCCTCCAGGCCGGCCAGACCGTCCTCGCCCATGGCGCAGCCGGGGCAGTCGGGACGATGGTGACCCAGCTTGCACGTGAAGCCGGCGCTTACGTCATCGGCACCGGACGCGCCGCCGACCGCGAGAAGGCGCTCGACTTCGGCGCGCACGAGTTCGTCGACCTCGAGAACGACACGCTGAAAGACGTCGGTGGCGTCGACCTGGTCTTCGATGTCATCGGTGGCGACGTTCAAAAGCAGTCCGCCGCCCTGATCAAGGCCGGAGGAACACTGGTGTCCATCGTCGGTCCGGTCGAAGCACGGCCCACTGACGGCCTGGCTATGGACTTCGTCGTCGAAGCCGATCGCGCCGAACTCGGTGAGATCGTGCAGCGGGTGCGGGACGGACGGCTGCGGACCAACATCGGTGACGTCGCGAGCCTCGACGATGCCATCGGTGCCCTCAACTCGACCACGCGGCGCCTCGGGAAGACAGTCATCCGCGTCCGCCCATAGGCGGTGGACGGCCACCGTCCGACCGGCAGGTCATGGTCCTGATCTACGCCACGGTCATCGGCCACCGACGGGCGCAAGGACCCGAACCGACACACGCCAGGCACTCGAACCGACAGAGGAGTTGATCACCTTGGACGGACAGGAACTGCAGAACATCGCGCGCGACCACACCGCGGAACTGCCCGGCACCGACCAGGAGCATCGTTCCGGGGCCAACTGGGAGCTCCACAAGGTGGGCGGCAGGGTTTCCATGCTCATGACCGACATGCCTGGACGCCCTGTCGTGATCCTGAAAGCCGATCCGGACGACGCCACAGCCCTGCGTGAGCAGTACGCAGACGTCACCCGCGGCTACCACATGAACAAGACACACTGGATCACAGTGGAAGGCGGAGACACCATCGACGAAAAGCTGGTGAAGGAACTCGTGACCGACTCCTACCGTCTCGTGGTCGGCGGGCTTCCCCAGTCCACGCAACCCGAGGATCCACACACCCACAACCGCCACGCCTGACCCTCGGCATGCCATCCGCGACGCAGCGTCGCAGCAGTCATCTGGAGCGTCCCATGCGTGTTTTCGTCACCGGCGCCAGCGGCAGCATCGGCTCGGTTGTCGTTCCCGAACTCATCGCTGCTGGTCACGAGGTCCTCGGCCTCGTTCGCTCCGATGTCGCGGCTACGGCCGTCGCCGGCGCCGGCGGGACGCCGCTCCGCGGCGACCTCACCAACCTTGACAGCCTCGGCGCCGGCGCCGCCCAGGCCGATGGTGTCATCAACCTGGCCTTCAGCAACGACTGGAGCAACTTGGAGCACGGCATCGACGAGGAAGCACGCGCCGTGCAGACCCTCGCGGCCGCACTCGCAGGCAGTGGCAAGCCGTTCGTGCATGCCGGCCTCACGCCGATGATGCCAGGCCACGCCTCCACCGAGGAGGACCGCGACACCACCAACGGTCCGGTCGGTGCCCGCGGCCGCACTTCCGACGTGGTGCTGACACTGGCCGCCCAGGGCGTCCGGTCCTCTGTCGTGCGGCTGCCGCGCTCCGTGCACCAACGCGGGGCGGCATACGGTTTCTGTTCGGTGCTCATCGCCGCCGCGCAGAAAACGGGCGTGTCAGCGTACGTCGGCGACGGCACACAGCGATGGCCAGCCGTCAACCGGCTTGACGCCGCCCCGCTGTTCCGCATCGCACTCGAGGACGCTGCGCCGGGCACGGTCCTGCACGCGGTAGCCGACGAGGGCGACACCATGAGATCGCTGGCCGAGGCGATCGGCGGAGTTCTCGCGATGCCGGTCGAGTCGGCGCCGCCTGAGCGCTTCGGCCTCATCGGCCGACTGTTCGCCCTTGACATGCCATCGTCGAGTGCACTGACCCGGGAACGGTTCGGCTGGGAGCCCGCCCACCCGAGCCTGATCGACGACCTCGCTGCTGGCGACTACCCCTCCCTGGGCTGAAATCCTCGGGATGCCGCCGGGACCGGACAGGGTGAGTGACTACTGGGCCTTCCGCGTACGCGCGTGGGCGATTGGCGTGACGCGGTGGAGGTGCCGCCTCGGAAGCAAGGGGAGCCGCCCGCGTACGTCGAGGCCCACCGCCAGCGCCTTGCGTTGCAGTTCGACGGGCGCCTGTACCGGGCCGGAGGTATGAAATCGCCTCGTCTGGGCGCTCACCTCCGAAGGGGCCCACAGGGGCCGCCCTGGACCAACAAGGACGGCGACGAGCATGGCGTTCATCTCGCGCGGCTTCCACGGCCGAAGGCCGTCAGCCGGCACGAAGCCTCCACCCGTTACCTTTTTCGTGGCCCCGCAATGAGGCCTCCCGGCCTTCGGGTCCGGCATGAATTCCCCCCATGTTGTTCATGATCCGGGGGGTGGTGTCACCGGGCCCGGCGACATCGACGGACCGCTGATGAGGGGCTTGAGCACCGGCTTCACCCGAGCCGGAGGAGCTCTCCGTAACGTGGATGTGGCAGCCCGGTGCCGTGCCAAGGTCGGACGAAAGCGTGAGTGGAGGGGCCTGCACGTGATCGACACCGGCGACATCGAGGTCTTTCTCGGCCTGGACGTCGGCAAGGGCGAACACCACGCCACCGCCGTCACCTCGGCCGGGAAGAAGGCATTCGACAAGCGCCTACCCAACACCGAGCCCAAGCTCCGCGAACTGTTCGCGAAACTCCAGGCCAAGCACGGGACGGTGCTGGTGGTGGTGGACCAGCCTGCCTCGATCGGAGCTCTGCCGCTGGCGGTCGCCCGGGACATGCGTTGCCCCACCGGTGGTGCCAGCCGTCGAAGCCGTCCGCCCCGGGCCCCATCTCCCGCTGACCATGGTTGACTTCCCCACCGACACCGGCCCGCCGGCGGCCGTTCTCAGCCTGCCGCTCACCACCGCCACCACCTGCTCGCTCCCGCTGTCGTTGCACGTCGGGCGGATCGTCGACCGCGTCGGCCCGCGGCCGACGGTGATCGCGAGGCAGTTGGTGCAGGCCGCCGGATTCTGCCTGCACCGGGGGCCAATTGGTCCGATGTCGCAGCTTGTCGCGAGCTGCTCGAGGCGGTGGGGCCGCGGGTGCACTGGTCGTCGGTCTTCACGCTGATCGCCGAGCAGACGGACGCAGTCGAGCCGCTCACGGCCAGTACGTGCGCGGCATTCGGGGGGAGAAGACTGCTTCTGCCGTGTCGACGAAGCCTTCGGCAGTCGCTCTTGCGGACAACGCTGCGCCGCCGTGAGAGAGCCCTGGCCGCGCCGACGTTCCGCCGTAGGCGCGGCGGGCGCCTCAGTTGTGGTCGTCGTCCAGGGCTCGCGACCCGAGATCGACCATCTCGCGGAACTGGGAGTGCCTCTCGATGAAGCGATCCACGACGGGGCACCGATTGATGACTGTCGCATGTTCCTTCATCAGGTCGGACAGCGCCTCGCGGATCAACACGGTCCCCAGGCCGCGGCCGCGGTAACTCTCCTGGACGTAGGTGTGCGTCAGGCTGTAGCGATTGCCCTTGCGCTCGTAGGCGAGCAACCCTGCGTACTCGCCGTCCACTCGAAGCTCGTAGAACCTGTTGTCGTCGTCCTTGAAGACTGAGATCGAGCCGCTCGTGTCGGTCCACAGGTTCTTGGTCATCGCTGTTCCTGTATCTGTACTGGCTCCGTCAGGATGACGGGCGACCCCATCGACATTATGTGGACTATAACGTCCACATGAGGGGTCAACGCAATCTCTGGGTGACCCATTCCCACGCAGCACCGCAGGCGGGTATGCCAGGCGTCAGTACCCGATGCGCACGGCGCACAACCGTGCATCCTGCGATGAGGCGGGAGCGGATGAACCTAAGCCCCCTCGCAACACTTGTGCATCACAGATCACATCCAGCCCCATCCGTTCTACTTCGAGCCGATATCACCGCGAAACCCACAAACTACAACTAAACACCTTCCCAGAGTAGAAGAGTCCTCGAGTGGTGGCCGAGTGCATTGAACTGATGCAGCCACGCGGTTGGGTCGGCCGCTCGGCGAGGTGTCTGCCGTGGCAGACAACGCTTGGGATGTGATGACCCCGATCATGGACCCCACGGGCGAGTACGCGGACGACCCCTTGTTCTGGCCGTTGAAGGCGGCCAGGGAAGACGTCACCGGGCTGCCCCCGCGTCACCTCGGTCAACGAAGGACCTTCTCCACGATGAAGGAATCGCCTACCACCGCAAGCTCATCGAGGCCAGCGTCGACAGCACGCTGCGGTTCATGCCCGGGCTGTGCCACGGCACGGACCTGATGTCACCGGTACGGATGCCGTACGAGTACGCCGCCGCCGTGTCGGTGCATACGGATTTGGCCGCCTGCGTCGCGCCGCCCGTAACCGTCTCTGTACCCCCCATCGGCTTCCGTCACCCTTGGGCCTTGGCCGGACGGTCAGGGCACTCGGGTCGATAGAAGAGTTGATCACCTTGGACGGACAGGAGCTGCAGAAGATCGCAGGCGACTGCACTGCGGAACTGCCCGGCGCCGCCCCGGAGCATCGTTTCGACCCCGACTGGTACCTCTACAAGGTGCGCGGCAAGGTCTTCATGCTCATGACCGACATGCCGGGGCGCCCCGTCATGATCCTGAAAGCTGATCCGGACGACGCCGCAGCCCTGCGTGAGCAGCACGCAGACATCACCCCCGGCTATCACATGAACAAGAGTCACTGGATCACGGTGGAAGGCGGGGGCACCATCGACGAGAAGCTGGTGAAGGAACTCGTGACCGACTCCTACCGTCTCGTGATCGGCGGGCTTCCCAAGAGCAGCCCGTGGATCCGCGCACTACGGCCGCCGTGCCTGACCTTCGTCATGTCCATCAGCGGCGATAGGCTCCAGGACAGAGTGCGCGACACGGCGCTGGCGCTGCCCGGGGTCAGCCACGGGAGCCCGTTCACCGAGCAGCTGGACGTCTACAAGGTGGCGGCCAAGGTCTTGGTGTCCGGTCGGCGGGCGTGGCCCGGCAGTGTTCAGGAACGGCCGGACGGATCGAGAATTCCCAGGCGGGTGCCTCCCTAGCGTATGGATCAGGGAAGGGTCGAGCGCTGATCGACCGTGAACTGTCAGGGAGAAGTGATCGGACAGATTCCGGTTAGTTCGATCATGGTCGGCGTTCAGAAAGACCACTTGAACTTCGACAGAGTGCAGCCATCTGCGCAGCCGTGACATGCATGTTCATCGACATCGAACCGCACCAAAAGCCCGGGACGCGCCCCGTACCCGCTTCCCGGGGACCGAGGTCGGCGGTATCGCGACCGCTGTCATGCGTACTTCCTCGGTGATGCGATCCCGGGCCGGTGGGCGCACGACCGTCACACCCATCACCGCGTGTGGACACTGGTGGGAGATTGGTGTGACGCAGCCTCAGAAGCCGTGCGAACGCTGGGCGTCTGCCACCGAGCACGCTGCCGCAGATGGGGCCGCGACCTTGCTGAACGAGCCCGGCAACCCGCACAACCGCGGAAAGCTGCACGCGCCACGACGGCCCCGCGCGCCACCTCATGAGTCGGATGCTCGACTGCCGCCTGGGCCCGCCGTCGAGGATACGACCCTTCCCTTCTCACGTTCGATGGGCAGTCTCAGACCGTCGGCGGCTAGCGAACCTGCGGTACGTCGACTTCGGGAGCCCTCACGAAGGTCTGCACGTAATCGATGGCTGCCTGCAACGCGTCCTTTAGCGGGGTGATGTCCCGAGCGACCTGAGAGAGGAGCATGCCGCCCTGGAATGCTGAGAGAAGCAGATTGGCCAGCTGCGTCGGATCCGCGTCGCTGCTGATGCGGCCGAGTCCCTGCATGTGCTGGAGCCCGTCGCGGAAGATGTCCCGCCACCGATCGAACGCGCTCGCGAGCTCATCGTGAACGTCAAGGTCGGTCTTGATGATCTCGCTCGCGAGGGAGCCGAGGCTGCAGCCTTCCTGGAAGGCGCGCTCGTAGCCGACGTAAGAATCCGCCCACTGCCGAAACGCGTCGAGATCGCCGAAGGAGGCGAATCGCTCACCGCGATGGAATGCGAGGACGCGATCGGCCTGCCATGCGATGACCGCCAGGACGAGACTCTCCTTGGTCGGGAAGTAGTGGTTGAGCTGCGACCCGCTGACGCCGGCTGCGCGACGGAGCTGCTCGTTGTTCGTCGCGTGGACACCCTTCGTGTAGATGAGTTCCGCGGCGTGCTCCAGGATCCGGGCACGCGTCGCCTGACCCTTGTCCGTGAGCCTGCGAGGCACCCGAGCTCGCGTCGTGGCTTCCATACGTCACACGATACCGCAGAGTGGGCTTGACAGCCCAGCCGTGGGCAGTGTTGACTCCAAAAGTGGGCTGCCGAGCCCAAAAAATGCTCGGCCTGACCCGGGCTCGGCGACTACTCGCACACCTACCGGAGGTTGATTCGCCATGTCACGACTGAACGTTCCCTCTCTCGAAGATGTCCCCACGGGCGCACGCGGCATCCTCGACAACTTCAGCGCACAGTTCGGCTTCGTCCCGAACATGTTCAAGACCATCGCGTCGAACCCGACCGTTCTTGACGCCGTCGTGACGCTGCAGAGCACCATGAGTCGCGTTCTGGACGCGAAGACGCGGCACACCATCGCGCTCGCGGTCTCGCAGGCCAACGGTTGCGGTTACTGCCTGGCGATTCACACATACGTATCGTCCGAACTCGGCGGGATGTCGAGCGACGACATCGACCTGGCTCGCGCCGGGAGCTCGGTCGACCCCAAGCGCGCCGCAGTCGCTCGCTTCGCTCAGCAGGTGGTCGAGAGCCGCGGGCAAGTCAGCGACGCAGACCTCGCGGCTGTGCGAGGCGCCGGCTACACCGACCCGCAGATCCTGGCGATCGTCACGGTCGCAGTGCAGGCCCTGCTGACCAACTTCCTCAACAACGTCAACCAGACCGACATCGACATCCCCTCCGCCAGCTCGGTCGACACGCCCAGTTGAGCGCCGAAACCCCGTCGAGGGCGCGGACCTAGCCTCGTACTTCACAGGTCACCCGATCGTGAAGATCAACTGTTCGCGATCGGTCGTCATCTGGCAGTTGGTGCCGCGCGATCCGTCAGGGCCGAGCCCACGGAGCCGAGATCGGCCAACGATCTTGAGTCGAGGCGTTCCTCACCGAATGAAGGGATAACCATGAAGGCAAGCGGAGTGTCCGGACCCGATACGGACGTCGTCCTCCTGGAGGTGCCTGAGCCCCCGGCTCCGGGTACCGGTCAGCTTCTGCTGGAGGTGGAGACCGCCGGTGTCGGTCCGTGGGATCAGTTGCTGAACGGTGCGGGCTGGGATGTGGGGCTGCGTCCCCCGGCAGCGCTGGGTGTGGAGGGCGTGGGCCGGGTGGTGGCCGTGGGTCCTGATGTCAAGGGTTTCGCTGTCGGTGACCGGGTGCTTGCGCATGAGGCCCCGTTGCCCGGTGGCAGTGGCTTCTGGGCTGAGCGGGTGCTGATCACTGCGGCCAGTGCTGCGATCTGCCCGGCAGGGCTGAATCCGGTGCAAGCGGGGGCGCTGCCGGTTGCCGGGCTCACGGCGTACCAGTCGCTGGAGGCGCTGGGGCTCAGCCGGGGACAGCGGCTTCTGATCACCAATGGTGGTGGGGCGACCGGGGTGCTGGCGTTGCAGATTGCTGCTGCTCGGGGGATCGAGGTGACGGTGACGGCGTCCGCTTCGGCTGCTGAGCGGCTGCGTGGTCTGGGTGCGTTGGAGGTTGTCGACTACCACGACTCGGATTGGGCGGCTCGGGTTCGCGGCAGGTTCGATGGTGCGCTGATCGCTGCTGGTGGTACGGCGCAGGTCGCGCTGTCGCTGGTTCGGGACGGTGGGCGTCTGGTGTCGCTGACCTCGGACGCGCCGGCGAGGGAGCGTGGTATCACCAGTACGGACCTCTATGTCCGGCCTGATGCCGCTCAGCTCGCCCATCTGGCGGAGGCGGTTGCGGAGGGGAAGCTGAAGCAGAACGTGGAAGCGCTCCCGTTGAGTGAGGGGTCGGCCGCTTTCGACCGGGTGTCCACCGGGCAGGCAGGCGGCAAGAAGTTCGTGCTCACCTGGGCACATCCACGACGGGGTGTCGCCCGGCCCTGACACCGACTCACGGCACCCGCCGGACACGGTACGGCCGCGTGAGCGGCCGTACCCACCGGACGGGGCGCACATCAGTCGGTCGGATCGGTTCACAGTGGCACCGTAGGGGCCGACCGCCGGCCGGGTTCCGCGTTGCGGGACACGTCCCCAGGAACGGCCGTCTGGCGGATGCGATCACAGACCCGGGGGGGGGGCGGCGGACAAGAGGCCTCCACGCGATCGGGAAGCCCGCGCAACAGCGCAGAGCGAGCAGTCGGGCCTTCGGCCGACCGGATCCATCGCCCCGCTGTACCGCGCACTCGAAAACGGCTGCGTCGTGACGGCCCGGCAGGGCGGGGCCCGCAGACGTGGCAAGAAAGGTTGAGGAGCGATGGGAATCATCACTGAGGACATGCGCCAGATCGTCACCAGCGCCAAGCTGGCGTTCGTAGCGACGGTCTGCGAGGACGGCTCTCCGAACCTCTCCCCGAAGGGGTCCTTGCGCGTCTACGACGACGATCACCTGGTATTCATGAACATGGCCTCCCCCAATACGGTGGAGAACCTGCGGCACAATCCGCGGGTTGAGGTCAACGTGATCGACTTCCTGCTCCGGCGGGGGTACCGCTTCAAGGGAACAGCCGAAATCCGCGCCGAAGGCGACCCAGTGTACGACTGGTCCCGCCAGTGGGTGCTGAACACCCACGGCGATCCCATCTACCCGTGCCTCGAGGCCGTACTGATCCGGGTGGACCGGGCGCTGCGGGTGGACTCCCCCGCGTACACGTTCGGGCATGCGAACGAGGACGACCTGAAGCATGAGTGGGCCGCCAACTACGGTGTGGCATACGTTTGATGCAACATCGGGCCGTCTGTCACGCGGGGGCAGGGTCGGGGACTGGTGCGGCGGCGCATAGTGCGCTCCGTTTCCAGCCCCGCCGCCTCAATCCCTGCATGCGCTGGGTAGGCCACCAGCGAGGCGCCTGCCGAGCAAGGTAGTCGAGCAGCTCGGCGTGGACCTGCTGAGGGTAGGCGTCGACGAGATCCAGGACCGCGCCGAGGCGGGTTTCGATCTCATCGACGCCGATCGGGTCGGACAGCACCTCCCGGCGCCCCGACATTCACGGCGTACCGCTCGTCCGGTACTGCAACGTCACGGAGTGTCGTTGCAGTACCAAGAGGGCCTGGGCCCCTCCCCCGGCCTGGATGAGGCCGGTAGACCTGTACCGGACGTCATCCTGTACGTCGGATGACCAGTACGGCCATATCGTCGATATGGCCCACGGCGACGGCGTCAAGGATTCGGTCAGCGGTCGCCTCGGCGTCCAGTCCGTCGTGGAGGGCTTCGCCGGCCAGTGTTCCGATCAGCTCCAGTCCGGCATCCAACGTCAAGCTTGGCGATTCCACTACGCCGTCGGTGACCATGACCAGCGCGCTGTCCTCGTGAAGGGTGAAGGTCTCCTCGCGGTATTCGGTGTCGGGCACGACGCCCAGGACCGGGCCGCCCGGCAGCTCGCAGACGTTGTGGCTGCCGTCTTTGTGCACGTACAGCAGCGGCACGTGGCCGGCACTGGTGCCGGTGACCTGGCCGTCGTGCGGACCGATGTGCAGCAAGGTGCAGCTGGCGAATCGTGCGCTGTCCTTCGTGATGAGCAAGTCGTTGGTGCGTGTGAGCACGATTCCCGGATCTGGTTCTTGGGCGGCGATCGCGCGCATGGACGAGCTCACCTGTCCCATGAAGGCGGCGGCGTCCACGTCGTGCCCTTGGGCGTCGCCGATCTCCAGGGCGATCGCGCCGTCAGGCATGGCGAAAGCGTCGTACCAGTCTCCGCCGATGTCGAGCCCGTCCTGACTCGGTCGGTAGCGGGCGGCGACCTCCAGGCCCGGGAGGTGCTCGGGCAGCGTGGGGAGCATGGTCTGCTGGAGCGCCGCGGCCAGCTCGATTCGTGCCTTCTGCAATCTGATGCGCTTCAGTGCCTGGCCTGCCAGGTCGGTCAGAGTACTGATAAGGGCACGCTCGTGCGGGGACCAGTGGTGCTCACTGTCGTAGGTGACCGACCAGGCTCCGACCGGTTGTTCGCCCTGCGGGCTGAGGGGACTGACCACGGCAGCGAATTCGGGCCCGAGCTGGTCGATCCACGGCAGAAGGACTCCTTGTGGCCAGTGGCGGATGTACTGCCTCTCGTTGGAAATGAACTGCGACTTGCCGGTTCGGATGGCATGGGACAGTGGGCTCGGATCATCCAGCGACAGATCCTGCAGGGCCTTAACCAGCGGCAGCGGGTACCCGACATCGGACAGAACGCGTAGCCGGCCGTCGTCGACGAACGCCAGCACCGCGCCGGTACCACCGAAAGTCGCGGCGAGCCGTGTCAGGACGACCTGCTGCAGTGCTTGCTCCGTGGCTGCAGCGATCAGGGCGGAGGAGAATTCGGCGACCTCGTCGGCGCGCTGCCGCTCAGCAGTCAGCGCGACCAACGCTCTCCGTCGGCGCGCTCCCTGCTGGGTGTCGTCCCGGATCACTGCGAATGTCTGTACAGGGCCGCGGAACCCCAGTTGGATCCGACGGGTCTGGCAGGCCAGATGGCGCCAGTCATCCTGCTCAGCGAGGTACCGCAACCTGATCCAGGGTGACTGAGGGCTGGTCGTACGCATGAGCCGGCGCAGCGCCCGCCGGTCGTCAGGGTGGGCTCGCCGCACCACGTCGGACCAGGGCACGGAAGCCTCCGGGAACAGCATCGCCAGGGCGGGTGCGCCGCCCATCCACTCCACCCGGCAGCCATCAGGGGAGCACTTGCACAGACCGAGATTGGCGGCTTTGGCTGCCAATCGGAACGGAATCAGGAGACTGCTCAGGTCGTTCCCGGCGTACAGCGAGTGCACCCACACGAGCTGTTCGCCTCTGGCGGGATCCTTCACTTCCCGCGCCTCGGTCAAGCAGACAACGGATGCATGGCCCGGCCCGGGATACTCCAAAACCCACATGGCGACCGTTCCCGTGGTAGCGGCGTGGGCCACGAGACTCTTGACCGACATCCGCTGACTTGCGGGCAACAGATCAGCGATGTCACGACCCACGCACTGGTCCGCCGGCCTGCCCAGGGAACTGGCCATCGCAGCATTGAGGCTGCGGATGACACCGTCCAGGGTGAGAAGAGCCGACGGGGTGGCGCTTCGAATTAGCTCGTCCGAGGCGTCCATGTACCGCTCCCTGACGATCAGCGAACGACGCTATGCGGCATTGTTTATCCTATTTCGACTCCCTGGATGTCGACAACGGGTGAAATGAGGGTCACGGACGGCGGATCAAAAGCGGGTCACCCTGCGATCGCCTGATCATTCCGACTTCACTGGTCTGGAGTCAGGAGGAAGCGAGGTGACCGGGGCGGAGGCCTGTGCGGAGATCCGTCGGCTGCACCGGGCCGAGGGCCTGTGGTGTGCAGGGCGGCATCTATCGGCGGATGGGGAGGAACGGTCAGGACCCGTCATTACGGGGACTCCCGCATGCGTCGATTGCACCGTCAGCGGTGTACGGCCGCGCCTCGACGCCGGCTCATCTGCCGTCGTAAGGCGCTGAGCTCTTGCGACGCCAACAGATTGCGGCGCGACGTGCCGTGGTGGATAAGACGGGCACAGGGAGGCAGACGATGAAGGCGATTGTGGTGACGGATCGGGCCGCGGGAACGGCCGGGATGACGCTTATGGAGCGGCCCGAGCCGCAGGCGGCGAGGCTCGCCAGCCTCGAGGGCGCGAACTATGGCGATGTGGTCGTTCAGGTTCATGCGTCGGGATTCACCGGGGATGAGCTGTCGTGGCCCTCGACCTGGGTCGATCGCCTCGGCCGCGACCGGACGCCTTCGATTCCCGGACACGAGCTGGCCGGAGTGGTCACTGCGCTCAGCTATGGCACGACGGGGCTGTCGGTGGGACAGCGGGTATTCGGCCTCACGGACTGGACTCGCGACGGCACGCTGGCGGAATACGTGGTCGTCGAGGCACGCAACCTCGCTCCGCTGCCGGGCGACGTTGACTTCGCAACGGGCGCGGCTCTCGTGATGCCGGGCCTGACCGCGTGGCAGGGACTGTTCGAGCACGGCCGCCTCCAAACGGGGCAGAGCGTCCTGGTGCACGGTGCGGCCGGAGTAGTCGGATCGATGGCAACCCAGCTCGCACGAGAGGCAGGGGCCTACGTCATCGGCACCGGGCGCGCTGCCAGCCGTCAGACGGCGCTCGACTTCGGCGCGAAGGAGTTCGTCGACCTCGACAACGACGCCTTGGAAGACGTCGGCGGTGTCGATCTGGTGTTCGACGTCATTGGCGGAGACATCGGGAATCGGTCCGCGGGCCTGATCCGCGCCGGAGGAACGCTGGTGACCGTCGTCGGCCCGCCGGAGGCGCGCCCCGCCGACGGCCTGGCGGTCGACTTCGTTGTCGTGTCCGATCGCGCTCAACTGGGTGAGGTCGTGCAGCGGGTCCGGGATGGTCGGCTGCGGACAAACATCGGCAACGTGGCTGCCCTCGACGATGCCGTCGCCGCCTTCAACCCGACCGAGCGAATCAAGGGCAAGACGATCATCCGCGTTCGTCCGTAACGGCTCAGGGACAGCGACCGGGCCTCGTGGATCAGAGTCAGCCGCGTGACCCGGTCGCTCACGCCGTCACGGCCTGGTGGGAGCTGTCTTCTCGTCGCACTTTGCAGCGGCGCGGGAGACGGTGTAAGCACCGACCTCGAACGTGAGCGCGATCTGCGCGATGCGGAGCCGACGCCGCGGGTCCGGGCGAGCTCCCCGATATGTTCTTCGCGGTCCCGCAAGAGGGCCTCGGGCCTCCGGGCCCGGCATGGCTGTTCCTCGCTGCCGAAGGCATGACCCCCGGGGGGCCCACGTCGCGGATGGGTCGGATGGACTGTCGTATGGTCCAGGATCCCGCGGCCCCGGGTTCGGCTTGGGGGTGGTCGCCTTCGACGGTTCCTGTGACACCTGGCCGTCCGGGGGCCCCACGGCGACTCGGCCACTGACGCGGAGCTGCGAGACCATGGGTATCGCCGAGCAGGACCAGGCAGGTGGGGTCGTCCTGACGCACGGAGCATGTCGAACTACCGGAGGTGGGGCAGGGCGTTTCTGCTCTCTGCGAGGCTCGATCTCTCACCGAGAGGCCCCGAATCCGCTGCGAACGACGCGCCGATCGCAACGCGATCGCACCTCCCCGTTTGTGACTTCTCCTGTCTGCCGGCTCGCCCAGGTGGCGGCCGACACGCGGAAACCGGAGCGTTTTGTTCAGGCGAGCTTGTCGATTGCCCGGCTCGCCTCGGAGCGCTCCGGCTCACCGCTCGTGACGAACGCGTCCCGGGGGTGCTGCACGGAGGGCAGCTTGCACCGCTCGGGGCCCGGAGGCAGCGACGCCGCCTGATCGAACGCGGTCATCAGCCGGTCGCGAATGGCGACCGCCTCCTCCACGTGCTTCAGGCCGATCGCCTGCTCCGCAAGCCGCGGCATGGGGAACGTGCGGGTCACGGCGCCGGGCGTGATCACGAGGATGTCGTACTGCAGGGGGGCGTCGCCGTGCGCCGGCCGGACGGTGACCGTGCGGTCGGCGTTGCTGATCTCGGTCACGGCCCCCGCGATCAGCCGGGTGCGGTGTAGATGCGGCCGCAACGACACGGCGGCGTGACGCGCCCCGACCGATCCGGCTGTCACCTCGGGCCGGAAGGGCTGGCGCCCCCGCGCAGCAACTTCTCCAGGCGCAGCATTTCGACGAGCCGGTCACCATATCCACCGATGCGCCGCGGAACCTCCGCCTCGAACACCAGCCGCACCATCCTCCGCCCGGGCAGCCGCCTGCGCGGAACCCCCGCAACCATGGCATGAGCGCCGGCGCTCATGCCGACGAAGGTCCGGCTGCCTGAAGACCGCCATCGGCCGGGCGCCGCGGGAGCGCTACCGGCTGGGCTTCGCCGTCCCACCCGGCAGGCGGCCAAGGATGCAGGGGGGCAGGCCAAAAAGGGACCTTTAGGTCCACCCATGCAATGCCCACCGAGCGTGGCAATCCACCTCGAGAAGGCGCGAGAGGGCTCTCCGGCGGAACGGAACGCGGACAGGGCTCCCGCTCGCCACTGCACGCCTCCTCCGCATCGGAGGCCACCGAGTGGTTCGCCAATCGCCACCAGTTTGCGACTGTGCGAGCACACACCGCCACCCGCAGGGATTGACGGTGCGCGAGCCCGCCCAATACGCCATGAAAGGCTGCTCGGCCGCGGCGAGAACGCCGCCACCCCGACACACCAGCACAGCACCATGGCAGCCACGTAACGCAAGGTGCCAGTGGGCCTGAGCATAAGGAGGGGACTAATTAGTCCAGAAAAGTGGGCCGATCTGCGGTACGTTTGGGACAAGCGGTCCCTTGCGGACAGCCAAGCAACCAAGCATCACAAGGATCCCCAAGGCGGTAGGCACCATGTATGCGGGCGTCCAGTTCTCAGTGCTCGGCCCAGTCCGGCTACACAGACAGGGGGTCGAGGCCGGAGCCGGCCAGCCGAGGCAGTGCGCCGTGCTTGCTTCGCTGTTGCTCAGGGCGGGCAGGCCCGTAAGCCTCTCGAAACTGGTGGAGGACGTGTGGGGCGACGAGGCCCCACCGTCGGCCATAGGCTCCGTGCGCACCTACGTCTACAGGCTCAGGCAGGCACTCGGGGAGCAGAGTGACAGCTCCGTACGCCGGGTCGACGGGGGCTATCTGCTGCACATCCAACCGGACGCTCTGGACCTGAACAGGTTCAAGGAGACTGCGGCAAGGGCGCGGGAGGCGCGCAGCACCGGCGACCTGGCGTCCGCGGCGAGCCTGCTGACCGAGGGCCTCGAGATGTGGAAAGGAGTGGCCCTCGCCGGGGTCCCCGGGCCCTTCGCGGACCAGCAGCGCAGCGTCCTCGGCGAGCTGCGCCTCGCGTGTGCGGAGGAGCAGCTCGCCTGCGAAGTGGAGAGAGGGCGCTACGCCGAGGCCGCCGCAGAACTGTCCGCCCTGCTTGTCGAGCACCCGCTTCGCGAGCGCGTATGCGGCCTCCTCATGACCGCGCTCTACGGTGCTGGGCGGCAGTCCGAGGCCCTGACGATCTACCACACGACCAGTCACCTGCTGCGTGAACGCCTCGGCGTCACCCCGTCGCCGGAACTGCAGCAAGTCCACGAGCGCATCCTCTCCGGGCAATTCCAGCTCCCACGAAACGCCGACCGCCAAAAGGGCGCGCCGCACACACCCCCACCTCACGCCCCGGCCCAGCTCCCAGCCGCCCTGCCGAGCCTCGTCGGCCGCGAGAAAGAGCAAGAGCAGGTCGAGCGCCTGGTCGCCGATGCAGAAGCGTCGTCCTCTGTGGCCATCTGCACGGTCGGCGGACTGGCCGGCGTCGGCAAGACAGCTTTCGCCACCACCGTCGCCCACCGTCTGGCAGACCGCTTCCCGGACGGCCAGCTCTTTGCAGACCTGCAGGGAGCCGGACCAGAGGCCGAGCCACGGGATCCCGCGCAGGTGCTCGAGGACTTCCTGCAGTCCTTGGGGGTCCGCCCCGATGACATACCCGAGACCGCGCAGGCACGAGGGCTCATGTTCCGCGGCTTGCTGGCAAACCGCCGAGTGCTCGTCGTGCTCGACAACGCATGGAACACGGACCAGGTGAAGCACCTTCTTCCCGGAGGACCCGGCTCCATGGCCCTTGTCACCAGCCGCATGCAACTGCACGCGCTCGTCGCCGCCTACCAGGCGCTCCCCCTGACACTCATGCCCCTGAGTCAGACGGACGCTCGCAGCCTTCTCGCCCGCCGGCTCGGCGCAGCAAGGACAGCGGCTGAACCAGAGGCCGTCGACCGCATCATCCGGCTGGCCGGGCAGCTCCCCTTGGCCCTGGCCAACATCGCCGCCCGCGCGGCCTATCGACCGCAGCTGCGCCTGGCGAGCCTGGCCGACGAGTACGAGGCGCCGGAGCACAGCACCCTGGACGCCTTCGCGAGCGACGAGGATCAGGCGCTCGACGTCCGCGCGTCCATCACCCGCTCGTACCGCCTGCTCGACACGGAGACGGCCGCACTCTTCCGCGACCTGAGCGCCTGCCCAGACCCCATGTTCGCGGTATCGCAGGTCGCGAACCTGGCCGGACGGCCCGAGTGTCGGGTCCGCCAGGTCATGTCGCGTCTCATTCGAGCGCATCTCGTCTCGGAGATCGGCCCGGGCCGGTACAGCTGGAACCGGCTCGTGGCCGCATACGCTGCGGAGGAGGCAGAGCAAGGGCTCCTCGACCGGCGCAAACCGGCCCGTCGGTAGGACGAGCAGGGGTCAGCGTCCATGTCGTTGTCACAGGCACCCTGCGGAGACGATGCTACGGCCGGTAGCCGAGACCGAGCAGTTCCCGAAGAGGGGGCAATCCCTACCCGGCGGCGCCGACATACGCCGCCCGGCGGGCGGCGTGCGTGCGGGGCTCAGTGCGAGCGCTGCCTTGATCGCAGCAGACCGTACAGCGGTTTCCTGCGGCTCCTCTGCGCGGACCGTTTCCGCGCAGTAGTGCGCAGAGGACCAGAGGCGCGGCGGGCAGGACGGATCCACGCAGCTCCCGCTTGCCGGACCGCGGAGCCGCCACGATTGGCGGCGTAGAGGACTAGTAGAGCTGCTGTAGACCCTGCCGTGGCAGGGTCGAATGCATAACCGGCAGAAAGTGTTCGCTGCTCAGTGGAGAGTGATTCTCATGGCCACAAACTTCGAAGGCAAGAAACTCGTCGTGATCGGCGGCGCCAGCGGCATGGGCCTCAAGGCCGCCGAGGACGTGATCGCGGAGGGCGGAAGCGCGGTGATCGTCGGCCGCCCAGGTCGGAAACTCGACGACGCCGTGGCAAGCCTGTCGCGCTCCGGCAGCGCATGGTCGATCGAGGCCGACCTGGCAGACCGGGACCAGGTCGTCGAGGCGCAGAAGCAGCTGGCAGAGGACCACCCCGACGCCACCCTCCTCGTCAACTCGGCAGGGTTCTTCCTGCCCAAGCTCTTCCTCGACTACGAGGTCGCGGACTACGACGCCTATCACGACCTCAACAGGGCGACCTTCTTCCTGACTCAGACCGTCGTCCGGGGCATGGTCGCCGGCGGTCAGGGCGGCGCCATCGTGAACGTGGGCAGCATGTGGGCGCACCACGCCCTCGCCGTGACACCGTCGTCGGCCTATTCGATGGCCAAGGCCGGCCTGCACGCCCTCACGCACAACCTGGCCATCGAGCTCGCCAGCGAGGGCATCCGTGTGAACGCCGTGGCTCCCGCCGTCACCAGGACACCCCTGTTCGACAAGGTCTTTCCCGCAGACCAGTTGGACGAGGCGATGGAGCAGCTGAGCGGCCTGCACCCGCTCGGCCGGGTCGGCACCCCGCAGGACGTGGCCTCCGCGATCGTCTTCCTCCTCTCGTCAGCCTCGAGCTGGACCACGGGCGCCATCCTCAACGTCGACGGCGGAGTCATGGCAGGCCGCAACTAGACGTACCTCTCACGCCCCGCCCGGGGTCGGCCACCTGACACCCACCCCGGGCGGGGCAGCCAAAAGGCGTCGATCAAACTGCCCGCGCACGAAGGAGCCCTTAGGGCAGGCCATCTGAGAAGCGTGACCGACGAGACCTTTGCGGACGAGGTGCTCAAGAGCGGCAAGCCTGTGCTCGTGGATTTCTGGGCCGAGTGGTGCGGGCCCTGCCGCCTTGTAGCACCGGTCCTTGAGGCACTCGCCGCCGAGCACAGTGACAAGATCACGATCGTCCAGCTGAACGTCGACGAGAGCCCCCGCACCGCCGAAGAGTACGACGTGAGGTCCATCCCAACGCTCAACGTCTACCGGGACGGCAAGATCGTCAAGACGGTCATGGGCGCCAAGCCCAAGCCGGCCTTGGAACAGGAACTGCTGGAGTTCCTGTGGTGACCGGGCCTTGAAGGATGCGCCACCCCGGTGACTATGCCGGATAGACGCCTCGTCTACACCAGGCCGCTTGAATGGCCTTCTTCCGCCGCGCGGTCTCCGAGGCGCCAGCACCGAGATGCCGCGGGGTTCCGACGGCATGGAGACCATGATGACTTCACCAGACGACTTCTCCCCCTACGAGGACCTGGCCTCCTCCAACCCACTGCGCTCACAGGAGGAGTACGACGAGGACGAGCTGGGCGAGGACGTCCTGGACCAGGGCTACTCACCCGCCGACAGGCCCCTCGCCGTCAACGACTGGGGCGTCACTGCGAGGGAGGGCGCCTCCCACGAGGACCTCACCCATCGACTCAGGCGCGAGGTACCGGAAGCCGGTGCACCGGACGAGGGAGACGGGCTGGGCGACACGATCGGCACGGACGGAGAGCTCATCGACGACCAGGTCGGCGACGAGCGCGCGGGACGCCTCCTCGGCTGGGACACGGACGTTCTCGCCGCAGGATACGACGGCGACGACTACTGGGCGCGGGACGTGGGCATCGACAACGGTGCCGCCTCCGCCGAGGAGGCGGCCGTCCACGTGGTGCCCGACACCCGTGAGGACTCCTGAGCGACGCCGGGCCCCGTCCGGGCTGGGGGCAGGGGCGAGTCCGAACTGCTCGGACCGGACGGGACGCTGAGCCAGGGAGGACTCCCTGTCGCTCCGCAGCCGGTCCGGCAGGCTGTATGTCGGCCCGCTCTGGACAGGCGCATCCACGGAAGACCCACCGTCGCCGGGCCGGTCTACACCGTTCCCCGCGCTTTCGGCGCGGCTGCCAGGCCAGACACGTCAAGCAACCTCTGCAGACATTGGGGCCGGTCGGACCCGTCGCTGCACCCAGACCAGTCGCCAGGCCCGGTGCGGAGGAGCCGGGCTGGGCGCCACCCCTGGACTGGATGAAGCGGGCTGACACCGCACGCCGGCTGCAGCCGGCGTGTCTGGGCCCTGAGAGAGGCAGCAACTGTGAAATCGATACATCTCCCACCTGAAATGGGCACCAGCGGCCAGCAGGAGAGTCCCGCTCAGCGCCGTGCGAGATTCGAGGAGGAAGCCCTCCCCCATCGCCGCACCCTCTACGCCGCCGCCTGGCGCATGACCGGCCACACAGCAGACGCCGAAGACCTGGTCCAGGAAGCGTACGCGCGCGCGTACGCAGCGTTCGACCAGTTTCGACCAGGCACGAACTTCGCGGCCTGGATGAAGAAGATCATGGTCAATCAGTACATAACTGCCCGTCGCAAACAGCAGAGCAGACCGCACCTGTGCTTTTCCTCCGAGGTCGGAGACCAGCAGCTGGCACGTCTTGGCGCCTACGCCTCCGGAGCGCTCAAGTCGGCCGAGGCAGACGCGCTGGAACACATCGTGAATCCCGACCTCAAAGCAGCCTTCCGTCAGATCTCCCCTCCGCGCCGCCTCGCCGTGTACCTCGCAGACGTCGAGGGCCTCTCCTACCGCGAGATCGCGGAAACGATGGGGACCCCCCTGGGCACCGTGATGTCACGCATCCACAGGGGGCGCCGGCAGCTCCGTTGGCTGCTGCCGAAGTACACGCCCGGGGGCCGCACAGCGTGACCGCCCGCCACCGGCGTGCGGGGTCGAAGGCCTCCGCGGCAGGCCTGCTCACCAGCCAGTTGCGACAGCACGGGAAAGCCCCACAGCGCGAGTCGCAGGTCGAAATACGCCGGAACCCCGTCCGTGAAATCCCGAGATCCACGCACGGCGAAAGAACCAGCGACTTCACATAGACGGCCTGTAGATGGTCTCGTGCTTGGCTGGTCCGCACAAGATGACCTGGGGATTGAGAACCATGCACCACGCGGATGTTGGAAAAACGTGCCACTCGGCTCCGGATGGCCATGCCGGAACCAGCTGCAGCGCCCCGGCAGCAGAGCCCGCCAAGGATCGGGGACAACTCGACCCGGAGTCCGCCGCCTGGGTGGATGCGCTCGAAGACGGCCGCGGGCCGCAGTACGAGCAGGCCTGCACGCGGCTGCATGAACTGCTGGTACGGATCGCCATGGACGAGGTATTCCGCCGGGGTCCTCGTTACCGGATTGCCGGGCCCGAGCTGAACGACCTCGCCCACCAGGCGGCCGCCGACGCACTGATGAGGATCACGCACAAAATCAAGGAATTTCGAGGCGCCGCCAGGTTCACCACATGGGCATTCCGATTTGTCGTACTTGAAGTGTCCAGCACGCTGAGCCGCCATTTCTGGCGTGTTTCAAACGCCCGATTCGACTTGGACGAATGGGCGCAGGTTCCCGACCACTCCGGCACCGACCCCGTCAGTCACTGGCAGGCGCGAGAGCTGGTCGAGGCCGTACGCGACGCAATCGAGACGGCACTGAGCGCCCACCAGCGGGAGGTCTTCACCGCCGTCGTCAACGGGGTCCCCCTGGAAACGCTCGCCAGCGAGCTGGCGACGAACCGGAACGCGCTCTACAAGACGATGTTTGATGCCCGCAAGAAACTGCGAGCCCAGCTGATAGCCGGCGGACACCTCAGCGGCTCAGGCTGATGCGGCGGCGACCGAGTCGGCCCGGGCAACACCGGCCGGGGTGCCCGCATCGCGGCCACACACGTCCTGGGCCCCCGCCTGAGCCGCCCCCAGGACGGACAAGAGAGGCTGCGCGCCCAGGAGTTCACCTTCCCGGGGCATCCCAGGTAAGAAGTCGCCTCCCCCGGGCGCTCACCCCCGAAGGGGCCCGCAGGGGCCACACTGGACGAACAAGGACGGCGAGCATGGCATTCATCTCGCGCGGGTTCCACGGCCGCAGGCCGTCGGCGGGCACAAAGCTGCCGCCCGGGCAGTACGAGACGACCGGCTTCCCGGTGCTGTCCGCCGGGGCCACTCCCCGCATCCGGCAAGACGACTGGAAGCTGTCCGTGACCACGGAAGCCGGGAATCAGCACGTGTGGGACTGGGCAGGCCTGATGGCACTCCCCGCGGAATCCCCGACCGTCGACCTGCACTGTGTGACGAAGTGGTCGAAGTTCGGCACCGAGTGGCAAGGCGTGTCCCTGGACGTTCTGCTCGCGGACGTGGAGACGGCCGCAGAGCACGTCCTCGTCACCTCCTACGGCGGCTACACCACCAACATCCCCCTCGCCGACCTGGTCGACGGCAAAGCATGGATTGCCTACGGCTACGGAGGCAGCGACCTGGCGCCCGAACACGGCGGCCCCGCCCGGCTGCTGGTCCCGCACCTGTACCTGTGGAAGTCCGCGAAGTGGGTCCGCGAAATCGAGTTGCGCCAGAGCGACGCGCCCGGCTTCTGGGAGAGCGCCGGCTACCACAACTACGGAGACCCATGGCGAGAGCAGCGGTACCAGGGAGACTAGGCGACCGCCTCCGGTGGCGGACCGCTCAGGTAACGAGTCTGCCGCGTGGAGTCGGCGACGACCGTCACCCTGACCGGGCCGGCGCGGGCACTTGGCCGGCCAGTATGTGGACGTGAGACTGACCGCGGAAGCCGGCTACAGCACCGGCGCAGCTACTCGATCGCCTCGGCCCCCAAGGGCCGGCGCCTCGACCTGACAGTCCAGCGCACGCCCGGCGGAGAAGTGTCGCCCTACCTCGTGGGCGAGCTCGAGTTGCTGTGACCGCCGCGACGAGCGGTGGCCGAGGTATGCGCCGTGCGCTGGCCGATGCCGTGCGCGAAGCTGTCCGCACCGGCCACCTGGCCCCGGGGACACGGCTGCCCTCCTCCCGCCGGCTCGCCACCGACCTCGGCCTTGCCCGCAACACCGTGGCCGACGCCTATTCCGCCCTCGTCGCCGAGGGATGGCTTAGCGCCCGCAGAGGCTCGGGCACACTCGTGGCAGACAGGATGATCAATCAGCCGATCTTGGCGCGCTCGGCCGCTGATCGATCCGGCAACCCTTGCCACGACCTGATCCCAAGTAGCCCCGACCTCGCCGCCTTTCCTCGTGCAGCCTGGCTCAAGGCCACACGCCGCGCCCTGGCCGCAGCCCCCGACGACGCGCTCGGGTACGGCGACCCCCGCGGTCGGCCGGAACTACGGGCGGCGCTCGCAGACCATCTCGCTCAAGCCCGGGGCGTGTACGTGAGTCCGGAGCACATACTGATCTCCGCCGGCGTCTCCCACGGCCTACAGATCCTGAGCGCACTCCTGGCCGGGCGGGGGGCGAGGAACGTCGCCGTCGAGTCCTACGGCCTGGACAGGTACTGGGGCCTGCTGGCGGCTGCTGGGCTGAAGACCCTGCCGCTTCCCTTGGACACCCATGGGACCGACCCGGTGCCGCCCGTCGGCACCGATGCGGTCCTACTCACACCGGCTCACCAGTTCCCTTTGGGCACGGCGCTGCGGGGCGATCGCCGGACGGCCGTCGTGGACTGGGCCAGACGGACCAGCGGGCTGGTCCTGGAGAATGACTACGACGGTGAGTTCCGGTTCGACCGCCAGCCTGTCGGGGCGCTCCAAGGACTCGCCCCCGACTGCGTGGTCTACCTGGGTACCGCCGGCCAGACCCTCGCTCCTGGCCTGCGGCTGGGCTGGATGGCGCTGCCTGCCGGGCTCGCTGAGGAAGCCGTGGCGGCCAAGGGGCAGATCGACTCGTGCGAGGTATTCAGCCGGCTGACGATGGCGGAGTTCATCACCTCCGGCGCCTATGACCATCACGTGCGTGCTGCCCGTCGGCGCTACCGCGATCGACGAGACGCTCTCGTCACAGCCCTGGCCCGGCACGCCCCAAAGGCCCGCGTCATCGGCGCAGCGGCCGGCCTTCACACCGTGATCGGTTTGCCGCCAGGGACCGAGCAGCGAGTCCTTCAATCGGCGGCCCGGCAGGGCCTCAAAGTGGCCGGCCTGTCCCGATACCGCCATGAACGGTCCCTGAGCGCCATGGCCGATGCCGTCGTCGTTGGATACGGGGTGCCTGCCGACGCTGCGTGGCCTCAGGAACTCTCCGCTCTCGTGCGGCTCCTTTCCTGACCCGCCCCTGAGTGGACGGGCACCCGGACTGATCTCTTCGCGGGTACGGCGTCACCTCACGCCTGCCCGCGCTGCACCGTCAAGAAGGCAGGTGCGGCCTCACGACGTGCCGCCTCCATCCAACGGTGGCGAAGTACAGCGACGCGGCCGCAGGCCAGGGTGATCCGCCCACGGCTGGCCAGCACCAATGACCTCACGTCCAGCATGGCGTCAAGACACGGGTAAGAAGCGGAATCCACCCGACGCTAACCTCTGGCCCAACGTGCTGGCCGGCTCTCACCACACCAACGGGACGCCCGGCTGAAGCCCGGCGTCTCAACCGGGATCGCGACTTGGAGAGCCGTCGCGCAAGGGATCGGTGCGTCTGAGCCAACACGGCCGGCCACGAGGGCGGATATGCCCCAAACAAAGGGATCGATAAGGGGAAAGACTGATGAAGGCAGTGGTTGGGCCGCCGCCTCAAGCAACGTTCCCATCGCCGAGGGCGACCCCGTCATCGCCAAGACCACCTATCGGGACAGGCTCGCGCGGTGACTGAGGCGGGGCCCGCATGACCTCCATGGTGCGGGCCACCGGCCGTACGGTGTCGATCCCCGCCGTGGAGAACAACCCGGAGTACGCCGACCTCATCGACCCCAAGCGCCCTGGGGTAACCAAAGGCTACCCCTGTTTGCCCTAAATCCACCTATTAGCCCCCGACGGAAAAACGTGAAAATGACGATCAATCTCGAGGCCGAAGCGTCCGCCCGTGAAGAAAACAACGCCGCGCTCATTGCTGCTTTGGACGAAGCAGGTCTTGGCGAGGTGGAGGCCAGCTGGGAGATCGACGTGCTCAACGACGCGGAGCACGGTCGCTGGATCGCCGCCCTGGGTGATGAAGCGATCGCTGAGCTCACGTACCGGTTCGTCGGCGGCCGCGTTGTGCTGCTGACGACCTGGGTCGACCCCGTCTACCGCAAGAATCGGGTGGCCACGGAGCTCGTCTCTCACGTGCTGGACGAGATCCGCGAGAGCCGGAAGAAAATCACCGTCATCTGCCCGGTCGTGGGCGAGTTCATCGCCCGCAACCCCGAGTACGCCGACCTGATCGACAAGGTCCATCCCGGCGCCGGCGCCTACCCCAAGCACGAACCCGCTGAAGGCGGCCATGGCGAGGAGCTCACCGCGATCGAGCACGACCTGGCGTAACCGTCCTGCGTTCAGACGCGGTTGCCCGTCACGGCATCCGAAGCGCGCGAGATTTTTCCACAGCACGGCCAGAAAGGTGGTGCTGACGGGCCGTTCGCCCTAGACCTACTCCGCGCCTCGTCGGTTCACCGTCCTTGGCTGCACCGCCCCTCAGTGTCGTAACACGCTCACCGGCGCGGGCTGCGGCGGGAGGGCGATGGGGAACGGGCGAGATCGCGACGTTGTCGGTAAGAGGGCGCCGTGGATCGACGCTAATCAGACGGAGACGCCATTTGTTGTGTCTTGTCGCTTACCGGTGTCGCGTGGTCCGCCAGTTGGCCCGGGAGCGCCGGCCTGGCTCTGCCCGGTGTCGGACCCTTAGGCAGTAACACAGCCCGGGCCTCCAAAAAATCCAAAGTAGTTCAGAACAATGGAAAGGCACGGCTCGATGCAAGACGTGGTACCAGTGATCAACCGGACTCGCCGGGGCGGAACGCTCCGGCTGGCATTCTCATCTGCGGTGGTCTCCCTGGTGGCCTCATTTGCCGCGTCGGCCGCGCCGATCCCCCTGTTCAACACCTATCGGGCTGAGGACGGGTTCACCAACGCCGGTATCTCGCTGGCCGTCGTCGCCAACTCCGTCGGCACTATCGCCGCGCTGTTGGTGCTGGGACGACTGTCCAATCATCTGGGCCGACGGCTCACCGCGATCGCCAGCCTCGGCCTGCTCCTGCTCGGCTGTCTGCTGCTGCTGAACGTGCACGACATAGGCACTCTGCTGGCCGGTCGGCTCCTGATGGGCGTCGGTACGGGGTTGGCCAGCAGCAGCCTCACCTCCTACCTCGTCGACGCCGCGCCCGCCAGGCCGGCCTGGCTGGCCTCCGTCGCCTCCAGCCAGGGACCCATGCTCGGCCTCACCGTCGGCGCCATCGTCTCCGGCTCCCTGGTCCAGTTCGGTCCCTGGCCACGCGACCTCATCTACCTGGTTACCGTCGGCCTTCTCCTCCTGTCTGCCGCACTCATCGTCATCAGCCCGGAAACCGCGAAGCCGGCGCCGGGGGCTTGGCGATCACTGCTACCCCGGGTCGGTGTACCGGCCCGGGTCAGACATCTGCTCCCTGTCGCAGCAGCGGTGTTCCTGGCCTCCTACGCGACCGGGGCTTTCTACCAGGCCTTCATGCCCGCGCTGGTCGAAGACCAACTCCACACTCGCAGCCCGCTCTTCCTCGGACTGGTGTTCGCCGCCTACATGGCCCCCAGCGTTCTCGGCGCTCCCCTCGGCGGCCGGTTCACATCCGCCGCGGCCCAACGCATCGGCATGATCACCTTCCTGGCCGGATGGATCGGCATCATTACAGCGATCGCCATCGGCACACTGGCGTTGTTCATCGCCGCAACCATCGTCGCCGGCGCCGGTCAAGGCATCGCCATCAGTGCCGCCACCCGCGGCCTGCTGAACGGCAGCACCCTGGCCGACCGGGCACCGATCTTCAGCGCCATCTACCTCCTCTGCTACAGCGGCGCTGCCTTCCCCAGCCTCATCTCCGGGCAACTCTCGAACGCCTTCTCGCTGCCGCAGATCGCCCTCGGGTACGGCGGACTTGCCATCGTCGCCACCGTGTGCACTGTCCTCGCTGCACGCAACCCGCATACCGACACGACCGGGAACAGCCGGCATGATGGGTAATCATGACGAACCTCAGCGTCATCCAGTCCTCACCCGCTCCTGAGCAGGTCGCCGCCCGCGCTCGTCGACGCACGTCGACCGCCGCGCGGATCGACGCAATGAGCTGGACCGGGCAGTAGAGGTCAAGAGGTCTGCCCCTGCCGACGGTGTTGATCAGTTCCTGGAGTGCTGCGGGCGGGGGCTTCGTCGACCATGCCCGCCAGTGGCGTTGCAGCGTGGCCCAAGGCGTCAGCCAGCCACGGATGGCCCAGAGTGCCTGGGGCCAGCAGGCCGGCTGGGGCTGCTGGGATCCCGGTTCTCCCGCTCTCTAACGGGCCTGGCAGTGCATCAGGCCCGGGTGGGTGATCGGCTGCAGAGGGCGGGGTGGGGTGAACCAGGTGTTCCAGCAGAAGCTGAACGCGCATTTCACGAGGGTCTGGTGGCGGTGGATGACGGCATCGGAGCGGATCTGGAAGTCGGCCCAGCCGAGTTCGTCTGCGACCTGTTTTTAGCTCTGCTCGACCAACTGCCGGAGCCCGTAGATCCGCACGATTTCGGCAAGGTCAGCAGGCGGGTAGGGGGACTCGACGGCGCGCGGGCTGCCGGGACGGGGCAGGTCGGTGGCCAGGTACCAGGTCGCCTTGGCCGGTAGGGTGGCCGGGTCGGCGGTGGCCACCACCAGGCGGACATGCCCGTCCGGGCCCCACCAGCCCAAGGAGGCCTCGGCGGCCCATCAGGTGGCAGTGTGCCCATCGCGGAAGGTGCGCTCGATGCGTAACCAGTCCCCGGGATGTTGGGCATCCTGCCAGGCCAGGAGGCGGGCAGCGTCGAGGGGAGTGTGGGCGTCAGGGCCGTAGGCCCAGGTGCCGTGCCGGGGCTTGAGGGCCATTACGAAGGGTAGGCCGGCGGCCTGCAAGTCTGAGCGGAAGCTGTCCTGGTCGCCATAGGCGCAGTCGGCAGCCACCGCGCGGAAGGCCAGCCCGGCCGCCTTGGCCCGGGCGGCCAGGTCGGCCGCGATCCCCAGCTTGGTGCGGAAGCCCTGGTCGCTCTTGCCGCGGGGGAAGTGATGGGCCGGGGTATAGGGACACGCGTGCACCGGGCAGTAGACGCGCTCGTCCGCCCAGCAAGTGGTCACAGTGACCACACCACGATCGATCTTCCCGACCGAGCCGAGATACTGAGCCTTTTCAGCGGGGCCACCGATCGGGTGACGGCCGGCTGGTCGGCGACCTGTGCAGAACGGACGAGGCTCCTCAGCGGTTGAGCGAGATGTCTGACGTCTCAACTCTTTTGCCGGGGAGCCCCGTTGGTTACGCATCCTGCCGTACTGGACCTGCCTCATGCGCTGGTTGAGTGGGTGACGATGCTGATCGTCACCCGGGAGGGTGACCGCCGCTGCAAGCTCCGGCCCTCCCAGCGAGCCCTGGTCGCGCTGGTGTACCTGCGCAAACACGACACCCTCGCGCAGATCGCGGCCGGATTCCGGATCAGCGTCGGCACCGCCCACGCCTACGTACACGCGGTCATCGATCTCCTCGCCCGCCGTGCTCCCGGCCTGACCCGCGCCCTGCGCGAGGCGGACGCGGAGTATGTGCTGGTGGACGGCACGCTCGCCGAGTGCGACCGGGTTGGCGACGGACGCGCCGACTACTCCGGCAAGCACCGCCGCCACGGTGTGAACCTGCAGGTCATCACCGACCCGCAGGGCGAGATCGTGTGGATCTCCCGCGCTCTTCCGGGCCGCACCCACGACCTGACCGCGGCCCGCACCCATCGCATCGTTGCCACCTGCGTCCGCCTCGGCATTCCCGCCCTGGCAGACCTGGCCCACCTCGGCGCCGGCGGCACCTTGGCCAAGCCGACCCGACGCGCTCCTCGCAAAGAACTCAGCGCCCGGCAAAGATCCCTGAACCGGGCGCACGCCCGGCTTCGGTATCCCGTCGAACGCGGCATGGCCACCCTCAAGCGCTGGCGCATCTTCCGTCACGCCCACTGCAGCCCCAACCGCCTGTCGTCAGCAGCCAAAGCCATCCTCACCCCGGAGAAGCAGCGCTGAAAAAGCTCGCTGCTCGCCCACGTGCGCGGTCGCCGTCCCGTCCTTGCGGTCCCCGGAGTCATCGACCACCAACACCCCGCCCGGATTCGGTGCGGTGACCGGGTCAGCCAGCAACAACTCCAGGCGGCGGGCGTTGACCGCCTCCTGGCTCCAGGTCGACTCCGATAGGAAGAACTGCAGCCGCTGCACCGCCGCATGCTGGGCGCCGGTCACCGGTTCGGCGCCGGCCAGACAGGTCAGCGTCTTGTTGCGCTCCCGGGGCCGCAACAGCCCGGCCAGGTACTCACGAAACCCACGCCGCTGGGCCAGCGTCCCGAAGAGATCACCGAACCGGGCGGCGTATGCCTCCAGCGGGCCGGGTGCGGGCGGACACGGCAGCCGTTTCGTCATCTCAAGTTCCCCTGACCGTAGTTGACGCCTTCACCTCACGGCCTGCTCCCGCACGACCCGCCGTCAACAAACCACCGCTAGCCGCCAGCGGACTCACGCCACGATCCCCACTGGATCGGCGAAGAGCCGGTTTTGTTTTGTCTGGCGCCGCGTCGGTCAGTCGGCGGACGACAGAAAGCTGAAAGTGTCGGGGTCGACCGGGCGGCTCTGTCTGGGAAGGCCCGCGACGACGAGCAGGTACGACTCGGTTACGAGGTTGTCCACCAACGCCGGCTCGATATCCGCGCCAGGTCTGATGGTGATCCAGTGCTTCTTGTTCATGTGGTAGCCGCGAGAGATGCTCGTGTGCGACGCGCGGAGCGTCTCCGCATCCGAGGGATCGGCTTTGAGGATCACGACCGGCTCCCCAGGCATCGATGTCTGCAGCATGAACACCTTGCCACCGACTTTCCACACCTCCCAGTCGCCGGTGAACTGGTGCGTGTGCTCTGAACCCGGGAGCTCTGCGGCGCACGCGGCCGCGCGGTTCTGGACTGTCCTGTCTGCGTGCATCTTGGCCTCCTCGAGGTCGGTGGAGGTCGACTGCCCGGCGTCCGTCGAGAAGACGTGCGGGCGCCGGACAGTCGAGTGGCGCAGAACCGAGCGGGCGCGCCGATCGCGCGCCCGCTCAGTTCGTCACATGTGGGTGAAGATCTTCTCGGCGTCGAAGCGCGAGACCGGCTGGCGAGAGACGCGCGTCTCGTCCGGGTACCCGAGCGCCATGATCAGCGTCGTGGTGAAGTCGGTGTCGGTGAGGCCGAACGCTTCGTCGATGGCCGCGCGGTCGAACCCTTCCATCGGGGTGGCGTCGACTCCGAGAGAAGCGGCGGCCATCATGGTCGCGCCGACCACGAGATACGTGTTCTTCTCCAGCCAGTGGAGCACGTCGCCGCCGTAGTTCTCCGACTGGATCTTCACGAAGCCGGACGCTCCAGCCTCCCATCCCTTCTGGATCTCCGGGTCCGCGAAGCGACCGTCCGCGCGCTCCTTCGCGAAGACCTCCTGCAAGTGCTCGTCGGGAATCGTCTTGCGGGTCGTGAACACGATCGCGTGCGACGCGTTCCGCACCTTCTCCTGGTTGTCCTCGAAACGGCCGACGAGAGCGTCCGCAAGCTTGTCCTTGCCGGCCTGCGACTCCAGCACATGGAAGTGGTTCGGCTGGATGTTGATCGTCGTCGGCGAGGTGCGCAGGTAACGCAGCAGGAGCTGGAAGGTCTCCTCCGGGATCTTCTTGTTCGGGTCGAAGTAACGGGTGAGGTGCTTGGTGATCAGCTTCTCGAGATCCATGATTGGCTTTCGTTTCGTTGTCGGGGAGATCGGGTCAGGAGGCGGTTTCCGGGCGTTGGAGTCACGTCAGCACGTGGTGAACATCGCTTTCACTGGGGCGGCCTCCGTGCCTGTCGACACGTTCGTGACGTCGCTGGTTACGCGCCCGCACCGGGGATGTCGACGACGGTGTCGTTGACGTTGTTGAGGTAGTTCGTGAGCAGCGTGACGACCACGACGGTGACGATCGCCTGGATCTCGGCGTCGGTGTACCCGGCCTCGCGGACCGCGGCGATGTCCTCGTCGCCCACCTGACCGCGGGTCTCGATCACCTGCTGGGAGAAGCGAGCGGCGGCGGCACGCTTGGGATCGGTGGAGCCGCCGGTGCGGGCCAGCTCGATCTCCTCGGTGGACATGCCTCCGAGGTTCGCGGAGATGTATCCGTGCAGCGCCGAGCAGTAGTCGCAGTCGTTGGAGTGGGACGTGGCCAGCGCGATCGTGTGGCGGGTCTTCGCGTCGAGGAGCTTCGCGATGCCGCCCTGCAGGCCCATCACGATCTCGAGGACGGTCGGGTTGCCGGCGAGCGTGGTGAACATGCCCGGAGCGAAGCCGAACTGCTTGGCGATGGCGTCGAGCGTGCCCTGCGTCTTGGCGTCGATGTCGGTGAGCTCGGGCGTGGTGAGACGAGACATGGTGGTGGTCCTCCGGGCGGAATCAGTATGGGCTGTTTGGCCCACTCACAGTGAACGCGCCGCGGAATGGGCTGTTAGGCCCAATCCGTGCGTGTTGGGCCGCTGAGCCCAATCTGCGGGACAGGGTGGTGGCATGCAGATGAACGATGGATCGCGTGATCGTCGCGGGCGCACGGGCAAGGGGCTGGCGACGCCAGGCCGCATCCTCGAGCACGCCGCGGGAAGCCGACCCAGCCCCGACAGACGGAGATGACGCGCGATGAGTCCGTCGACGATGTCCATGGACTCGACGAGGTAGGTCTGTTCGCCCGTCGGCGTCTGGCGCGGAACTCCCCGATCAACTGATGCCGGTCGGTGAGGTAGGTCCCGGTACGCCACCCAGCGCGCTCTCGCGGGCCGCGTCAGGCGCCGTCGGCTCCGGGTGCGGGATCACTGGGCCGCGGCCGTATCGACCGGGCCGACGGCGGGGATGTCGAGGTCGGTCCGGTTGGCGTTGTTGATGGAGGCCTACGTCCACACAGTCGCCGATCCAGAACCTTCATGGGCGAACGCGGATGATCGTCTTTCCCTTGACCCGCTCGGTGGGATTGAAAGCGGCGACAGCATCATCGAGGGTCGCGACGTTGCCGATGACCGTCCGCAGCCGTCCATCCCGCACCCGCTGGACAACCTCACTCAGCTGGGCGCGATCAGACACGACAACGAAATCGACCGCCAGACCGTCCGCAGGCCGCGCCTCCGGCGGGCCTGCAATAGTCACCAGCGTTCCTCCGGCTCGAATCAGGCCCGCGGACCGCTTCCCGATGTCGCCACCGATGACGTCGAACACCAGATCAACTACGCCGACGTCTTCCAGCGTGTCGTTATCGAGGTCGACGAACTCCTTCGCGCCGAAGTCGAGCACCGTCTGACGATCGGCAGCACGTCCGGTGCCGATGACGTGAGCGCCCGCCTCGCGCGCGAGCTGCGTCACCATCGATCCGACTCCGCCGGCCGCACCGTGCACCAGGACGCTCTGCCCTGCCTGAAGACGACCATGCTCGAACAGCCCCTGCCACGCAGTCAGACCCGAGATCGGCAGACTTGCGCCCACCGTGAAGTCAACGTCGCCGGGCAACGGCGCGAGGTTACGTGCTTCGACGGCCGCATACTCCGCCAGTGTGCCGTCGCGGCTCCAGTCCGTGAGGCCGAAGACCCGCTGTCCCACAGTCAGCCCCGTCGTGCCATAGCCGAGGGCGCGGACCACTCCGGCGAGCTCATGACCAGGGATCGACGGTGTTCGGTCGCGGCCGAGGCGATCGGTCCAGTTCGAGGGCCACGTCAGCTCTCCTGGGGTGAATCCTGACGCATGAACCTCAACAAGCACATCGTTCCCCGCCGCCTCAGGCTCGGGTCGCTCCGCCAGCCTCATTCCGGCCGTCCCTGCGGCCTGATCCGTCACCACAATCGCCCTCACCCGGCACCTCCCTGTATCCAGTCCTCATCCGTGCGCCATGCACGGCCATCCCCTCGTAGTGGACTCATAAGTCCACCATACCACTCAGATAGCGGTCCCAGCAGCCCACTCAACGACAGGACTGGTCGAATTAGTCCAGAATTCAGGGACCCGCACCAGATCTTGGGAGCGCGCCAGCCCGGCTGACACACTTCTCGACGACGCCGAGCGGGTTGCCGACCAGAACGGGGTCGGGCACTGTCCGTCAGCCCACCACGGAAAGTGACCCAAAGCCTCATTTCACCGCTTCCGACAACGACGAGGGTCCCGCTGCGGCAATTGGAGGCAAACTCCTGACGGGCCACTTCGTACGGGCACAGAACATCAGGTGGACGCATTGAATGCGCACCCGCGCCCTCCCCCTCCATTGCGGACAAAATGGTCCACCTTCGACGAGAGTAAACTATTGCGCGGCGCACCCAGTCGAAGCCTCCAGGCGACCTGCACACCTAGATCAGGCGCGCAGGTTGAAGTGCCCATCGCCACCATGAGCCGGATCTCCACCCTTGCTTCAATCGCGCCCTGCCGGTACAGTCTGGACTATAGAGTCCCTTTATCGGAGTCAGTGAACTATCGCCCAGACGCCGACACGCACATGGCGCACAGCTCCCTGAATGTCGGGTCCAACCGGGCGATGGTTCCTTCTTGCGGACGCACGCACGGGACGGGGAGTCGGCTACGCCCTCGAAGCAGGCTCGCCCGGCGGCAATGCCCTTGTCTTTGCCCTCTTTCTTGACCCCGGAGTCCTGATGAGTCAGTTGATTCTCACCCGCACGCTTCCCGAGGCAGCCACGGACGCCGCCTGCGCATCGACGTCCTGCACGGCCTCACCAGCATCCCCAAGACGCTGCCGCCGAAGTGTTTCCACGACGCGCACGGCAGTGACCTGTTCGAGCAGACCACCGAGTTGCCTGAGTCCTGTCCGGCGCGCGCGGAGCGGGAGATTCTGATCGCCCGCTCCGGCGAGATCGCGGAGGCGCTTCGCGCCCGTACCCTGGTCGAGCTGGGTTCTGGCTCCTCCGAGAAGACGCGCTACCTGATCGACGCGCTGACCGGCCTGCACACCTACATTCCGGTCGACGTCAGCCAGAGAGCGCTCATCCAGGCCGGGCACGCGCTCCTCGCCGAGCGGCCCGGCCTCCAAGTCGATTCCCTGATCGCCGACTTCACTGCCGCGCTGACTCTTCCGGATACACCGCGCCCTCGGCTGATCGTCCTCCTCGGCGGCACGATCGGCAATCTGCTGCCCGCTGAGCGGGCCGCTTTCCTGGCCTCGGTCCGTTCCCTGCTCTCACCCGGTGACGCGCTGCTGGTCGGCACGGATCTGGTCAAGGATGAACAGGTCCTGGTCCGGGCGTACGACGACGCGGCCGGCGTGACGGCTGCGTTCAACAAACATGTCCTGACTGTCGTCAATCGCGAGCTGGGCGCCGACTTCGACCCCACCGCCTTCGATCACGTCGCGATCCGGGACACCGACGATGAGTGGATCGAGATGCGACTGCGCTCCCGTGTCGCACAGGCCGTGAAGATCCCTGCGCTCGACCTCGCTGTCGACTTCGCCGAGGATGAGGACCTGCGCACTGAGGTCTCAGCGAAGTTCCGGAGGGATGGCGTGCGCGCTGAACTGTCGGCAGCCGGGCTGGAGCTGGTTCGGTGGTGGACAGACGGCGAGGACCGTTTCGCACTGTCGCTGAGCGTCTGCCGTTGAGGGAGCCACACGCCAGGGGCGCAGCCGCTCGCAGGTGATTGCTGCCCGCGGGCACCGTGAGCGGCTATCTCACGCCCTGCCACACGCGGGTGATCTCCCGGGGCATGCTCGCAGAGAGTGTGGAGAGGTCGCCCGCACAGAGGTCCCGAACTTCGCCGAGTTCGATGCGTACGGCGG